>DATCFB010000259.1:0-26899 GCA_036509755.1 Pseudolabrys sp.
AATGTAATGCAAGCCGGCGCCGCGCAGCGATTCGAGCATCGCGCCGATCTCATCCGGTGTGCCGAACATCGCGTTCTCTTCGGTAGCACCCGCCTTATCGGCATAAGCAAGGACGTGCGAGCCGGTCTTGCCGTCCGGGAGCCGCGCCGCGTTGATGGTGCGGCGCGTGTACTGCGCCTGCTTCGCCAGCGCGGCCTCTTTGTCGGCCTTGTCCCTGGCGATATAGAGCTGGCGCGCAACGGCGACCTGATCCGGCTTGAAGCCGAGGCCATGCGCCTGGCGCTCGGCGCGGTAGATGCCGATCCGCTCGGCGAGCGTTTCGGGCGAGGCGTATTGATCGAGGATGAGATTGAACCCGCGCGCGGCGGCGTTGCGGATCGACTGCGGATGGCCGGCGGCGACCCAGAAGGGCGGATGCGGCGTCTGCATCGGCGGCGGCTCTATGACAACATCGTCGAAGCGCCAGAATCGGCCATGGTGCGTGAAGCGTTCGCGCGAGGTGAAGGCGCGTGTGAGAATGTCGAGCCCTTCGTCGAAACGCGCGTCCGCTTCTTCGCGCGGCATGGCGAAGCCCTTGAACTCGCCGTGCCGGTAACCCTTGCCGATACCGAAATCGAAACGGCCGTTCGACAACAGATCGAGCGTCGCTGCCTGCTCCGCGAGCAGCACCGGATTGTGCCATGGCACGACCAGCACTGCGGTGCCGAGCCGCAAGGATTTGGTGCGCATTGCCAGTGCCATCAGCAGCATCAGCGTCGCCGATGCTTGATTCCAGCCGCTGAAATGATGTTCGACCGAGAAGCTCGAGCAATAGCCGAGGGCTTCGGCCTCGGCGTTGAAGTCGAGATAATCGCGAAAGCCCTGGCCGGTCTCCGGACCGAAGCCCGGCGCGTCGGCCTTCGGCGAGCAGAACAATCCGAATTGCATATCGTCAGAACCTGGGAATGTCCGGGAACGGCAGCTTGCCGCCCGAAATGTGCATACGGCCCAATTCGGCGCAGCGATGCAGTTGCGGGAAGACCTTGCCGGGATTGAGCAGGCCCTTGGGGTCAAAAGCGCATTTAACGCGCTGCTGCGCGGCAAGGTCGATCTCCGAGAACATCGCCGGCATCAGGTCGCGCTTCTCAACGCCGACGCCGTGCTCGCCGGTCAAGACGCCACCGACCTCGACGCAGAGCTTCAGGATGTCGGCACCGAACTCCTCGGCGCAGGCGAGTTCGCCCTCCTTGTTGGCATCGTAGAGGATGAGCGGATGCAGGTTGCCGTCGCCGGCATGGAAGACGTTGGCGACGCGCAGGCCGTACTTCGCCGACATCTCCTTCATACGCTTGAGCACCAGCGGCAGCTTGGCGCGCGGAATGGTGCCGTCCATGCAGTAGTAGTCGGGCGAGATGCGTCCAGCCGCCGGGAACGCCGCCTTGCGGCCGGCCCAGAACAGAAGCCGCTCTTCCTCTGAGCGCGAGGCCTTCACCGACACTGCGCGGCATTCGCGCGCGATCGCCTCGACGCGGCCGATGAGGTGGTCGATCTCGGCCGAGGGACCGTCGAGCTCGACGATCAGCAGCGCCTCGACGTCGAGCGGATAGCCGGCATGCACGAACTCTTCCGCCGCGTGGATCGCCAGCCTGTCCATCATCTCCATGCCGCCCGGAATGATGCCGGCGCCGATGATGCGGGACACGCATTCGCCGGCGTCCTCCGACGCCGGGAAGCCGACCAGCACGGCGCGCGCGGTTTCCGGTTTCTTGAGCAGGCGCACGGTCACCTCGGTGACGACGCCGAGCAGGCCTTCCGAGCCGGTGATGAGGCCGAGCAAGTCGTAGCCGGCGCTGTCGAGATGCTTGCCGCCGATGCGCAGTATCTCGCCGTTCATCAGCACGATTTCGCAGCCGAGCACGTTGTTCGTCGTCATGCCGTATTTCAGGCAATGCACGCCGCCGGAATTCTCGGCGATGTTGCCGCCGATCGTGCAGGCAATCTGCGAGGAGGGGTCCGGCGCATAATAGAAGCCGGCGTTCGCCACCGCGGTCGAAATGCCGAGATTGGTGACGCCGGGCTCGACGATGGCGACCCGGTTGTCGAAATCGATCTCGCGGATCTTGTTGAACTTGGCCATGCCGAGCAGGACGCCATCGGCGAGCGGCAAGGCACCGCCGGAAAGCGAAGTGCCGGCACCCCGCGGCACCACTTTGATGCCCTCCTGGTAGCAGTACTTCAGCACCTCCGAGACCTGCCGCGTCGTCTCAGGCAGCACCACGACCATCGGCAACTGCCGGTAGGCGGTCAGGCCATCGCTCTCGAAGGGGCGCATCTCGCGCTCAGCCGCGATCACGCCTTCGCCGGGGACGACCTGACGCAGGGTCGAAACGATCCGCGCCCGGCGGGCAAGCACTGCCTGATCCGGCTCCGGCATCCGCACCGACATGAAATCACCTCCCGCGTTCGCTCGCCACAAGACTACCAGCGTTTGACGCCGAACACATCGGGCTGGCAAAACTGCCCGATCAGGGCGCGCGGGGCTCGACGCGCGGACGTTTCGGAGGAATGCAATGAAAATTCAGATCGCCGTGGCAGCACTGGCGCTCGCTGTGTGGAGCATTGCGGGCACCGTCCACGCGCAGGACGTCGCGGCCGGCGAGCAGAGCTTCAGGAAGTGCCTGCCATGTCATTCCATCGGCGAAGGCGCCAAGAACAAAGTCGGACCCGAACTCAACGGTCTTGACGGACGCCATTCCGGGACCGCGCCCGGTTACAGTTATTCGGAGGCCAACAAGAAGTCCGGTATCGTCTGGGACAAGGCGAACTTCGAGAAATACATCAACGATCCGCGGGCGATGATCCCCGGCACGAAGATGATCTTCCCCGGCATCAAGAATCCCAAAGAGGTCGACAACCTCTGGGCCTATGTCGGCCAATTCGGCGCCGACGGAAAAAAGAAATAGACGTTTCTGTCGCGCATGAGCCCGGCGCGATCATGGTGCCGGTGCTGATGTCGCACCCGTGGTCCGCTCGATTCCGCATCAAGGGGAACCCGGATATACTCGCCTCGATTTCCGGTGAGAGCCCGGATTCCGCTGGAGCGAGCATGCGCGAACGCCACGTCACCTTGCGCGACGGCGAGACCGTGCTGATCCGTCCGCTGGCGATCGACGATGCCGGCCTTTACCCCGATTTCCTTGCCGAGGTGACGGCCGAAGACCTGCGGCTGCGGTTCTTCGCGCCGATGCGGCAGGTCTCGCCCGAATTGATCGACAAGCTCATCCACTACGATCCGCATATTGCGATGGCCTTCATCGCCATTGCGGAAGCGACCGGGCGCATGCTCGGCGTGGTGCGCCTGCATGACGACAGAAGTGGCGACAGCGCCGAGTTCGCGATCCTGCTGCGCACACGGCTCAAAGGCCACGGCCTCGGCTGGCTGATGATGAAGCACATGATCGCCAATGCCAGGGACAAGGGCCTCACGACGGTGCAAGGCCAGGTGCTCGCCGAGAACGTGACCATGCTGCGCATGTGCGAGGAGCTCGGCTTCCACGTCACCGACGATCCGATCGAGCGCGGGGTGAAAGTGGTCACCCTGCCGCTCGCCGAAGTGCCGGCGGAAGCGATGCCCTAAGGCAGCGGCACCTGCGCCACCAGGCCGCGGGCTCGCGCGTCCATGACGCCGAGCGCGCGCAGCGCCATCAACGTCATTTCCTGCACCGCCTCGCGCGACGCCGCGGCGTCCGCCGGCTCCGGCGCGAGCGGGCCGATGAGCCCTTCGACCACCGCGCCGACGATCGCCGGCGCCACCGCGCGCGGATCCTGTTCGGGCAGGAGCTGACGCGTGCGCGCGGCGTGAATGCGCGCCTCGATCTCGGCGGCGACCGACTGGCGGAAGCCAAGCCGCATCGTGTCGATCTCGGCGTCAACCGGCTCGGCGAGCGCCGCCCAAGCCAGTTTGCGCTCGGCGAGCGCGCGGCCGGCGAATGTCGCGATTGAGGCGGCGAGCGCCGATAGCGGCCCAGGCGCCGCATCGGCAGCCCGGCGCATGGCGGCCATTTCACGCTCCGACACGGCGGCAATCAGCTCGGCGATCAGATCGTTCTTCGACGGGAAATAACGATAGACGGTGCCGGCGGCGATGTTGGCGTGCTTTGCCACGGCGGCGATCTGCACAGCCTGCATGCCGCCCTCCCCGGCCAGCGACAATGCGGCGGTCAGGATCGTCTGCTCGCGCGCGGCGAGCCGGCGAACCACGTTCTCCGTGCGGCGATACGGCATCGAATGAGTGAATGGTGATTCATGGCCGCGACGCAAGCGTCGCAGTCGCAGTTCTCCCGCTCGCTTGCTCGGAGGTCAGTGCCCCTTGCCGCCACCGCCCGCCAGCGATTTCTCGCGGATCGCCGACAACGTCGTGCCGATGGTCAGCGCCTCGGGATCGATCTTGAGATGGATGATCGACGGTTTGCCGGACGCCTTGGCGGCGGCGAAGGCGGCGGGAAAGTCGGCGGTCTTCTCGACCTTGATGCCGAAGCCGCCGAACACCTGCGCATAGCCGGCGAAATCGGGATTGCGCAGTTCGGTCGCCACCACGCGGCCGGGAAAGTCGCGCTCCTGGTGCATGCGGATGGTACCGTAGAGGCCGTTGTCGGAAATGACGACGATGATCGGCAGCCCATACTGAACGGCGGTGGCAAAGTCCTGGCCTGTCATGAGGAAGTCTCCGTCGCCGGCCACGCACACCACCGTGCGCTCCGGAAACTGCGTCTGCATGCCGAGCGCCGCCGGAAAGCCGTAGCCCATCGAGCCGGAAGTCGAGCCGACCAGACCGCCGTATTTCCGCACCCGGTAGAAGCGATGCACCCAGCCGGAGAAATTGCCGGCACCGATCGTGACGATCGCCTCCTCCGGCAGATGGTCGCGCAACCAGATGATGACGTCACCAAGATTGACGGTGCCGGGCTGCGGCGTCGCCTTCTCCGTCCAGGCGATGAACTCGGCATGCGCGACGTCGCTCGCGCCGCGCCAGGCGATCTCGTTCGGCGGCTGCAACCCTTCGAGCGCGGCGCAGAACGCGGTCGCTGAGGCGTTGATGGCGAGCGTCGGATGATAGACGCGGCCGAGCTCGTCCGGATCGGGATGCACGTGCACGAGCTTGGTGCCGGGCTCGGGAATGCCGAACAGGCTGTAGCTCTGCGACGACATCTCGCTCATGCGGTCGCCGATCAACAGGACGAGGTCGGCGCCCTTCACGCGCGCAAGCAGTTTCGGATTGGGACCGATGCCGAAGTCGCCGGCGTAGCTGGCATCACGCGCGTCGAACAGATGACCGCGGCGGAAGGTGGTGGCAACTGGAAGCTGGAAGCGCTCGGCAAAGCGCGCGAGCGCGGCGCAGGCCGATTCCGACCAGCGGCTGCCGCCGATGATGACGACCGGCTTCTTCGCCGCCCACAACATCGTCTGCAAGCGGCTCATCTCGGTCTGGCCTGGCGAGGTCTCGATCGGCTCGAACGCAGTCGCGTCGGGCACGACGAGCCGATCGCGCAGCATGTCCTCCGGTAGCGCGATCACTACCGGGCCGGGACGGCCATTGCAGGCGACATGGAAGGCGCGCGACACGATCTCGGGGATGCGCGCGGCGGCGTCGATCTCGGTCGCCCATTTTGCCATGGTGCCGAACACTGCGCGGTAGTCGAGCTCCTGGAACGCCTCGCGCTCCCGCATGTCGCGGCCGATCTGTCCGACGAACAGGATCATCGGTGAGGAATCCTGCTTGGCGATGTGGACGCCGGCCGACGCATTGGTCGAGCCCGGCCCGCGCGTGACGAAGCAGATGCCGGGACGGCCGGTCACCTTGCCGATCGCCTCGGCGGCCATGGCGGCAGCACTCTCGTGGCGGCAGACGGTGAGCTTGATCGTGCTGTCGTGCAGCGCATCCAACGCGGCGAGATAGCTTTCGCCCGGCACGCAGAACGCGTGGCGCACACCGTGGATCTCGAGTTGGTCGATGAGGATTTCGCCGCCGGTCCGCGCGCCGTCGTTGGATCGCATGTCGAAAAAAGCTCCAGGTGGTGCGGCTGTCGCGCTTCTATAGACGATCGAAACCGAGCCCGCGAGGGGCATGCCCGCATACCAGATGCCGCCGGGCCGGCCGCGAACCGGAGCAATGGGCCAGGCCGGCCGACCGATAAAAAAGGGCCGTTAACATTGACGATCGTCGCCGATCCGGCCAATTTTCGAGCCGGCGGCCGGCAACGAACGGAACATCCCATGAGCGACGTCGGCGGAGACATCGGCGCACGGCTCGCACACTATCGCGCCCTCTTCGATCTCACCGGCAAGACGGCCGTCGTGCTCGGCGCCGCTTCCGGCATCGGCAAGGCCTCGGCCGAGGCGCTGGCCGCGCTCGGTGCCTCAATCATCTGCGCCGACAAAGACCGCGCCGGAGTCGAGCGCACAGCGTACGAGCTCAGCCGCCATGTCCGTGCCGAGGCGCACGTCGTAGACGCCGGCTCTGCCGACGACGTGGCGCGGCTGGCGACCGCCGCAGCGAAAGCGGGCCGCGTCGATATCGCCGTCACCACGCCTGCGATGCATATCCGCAAAGGCTTCCTCGACTACACCGACGACGAGTTCGACCGCATCGTCTCGCTCAATTTGCGAGGCGTGTTCCTCTTCTTGCGCGCCTTCGGCCGCATCATGCGCGACCGGGGCGGCGGCAGCCTCATCGCGACATCGTCGATGCGCGCCACCACGCTCGAGCCGGGCCTCGCCGTTTATGGCGCCACCAAAGCCGGGTTGACGCAGCTCGTACGCGGTCTTGCTTCGGAAGTCGGCATGCACAATGTGCGCGTGAACGCCGTGGTGCCGAGCATCGTCGATACGGCGCTGGTGCAGCCTTTGAAGGCGCGGCCGGAGATCTTCAACAAGCTCGCCGCCCACACCGTGTTCAACCGCTGGAGCCAGCCGAGCGAGGTGGCGACCGCGGTCGCTTTTCTCGCTTCCGACGCTGCGAGCTACATCACCGGCACGGCGCTCGTCGTCGATGGCGGCTGGACGGCGATCGACGGACCGCCGTCCGGGCTCACTGACACGGCGCGCGCCTGATCCTCACGCGTGGATCTTCGGCATGGCGACCGGCGGCGCGAACGACGTCGGCGTCATCAGCACGTTGCGTTGCGCGGCGATGTTGCCGGCTTTCCCGTTCTCGGTGAGATAGGCCTTCCAATCCGGATCCTTGGCCATACGAGCGCGCTTGTCCTCGCGATCGGCGGCGCTGGCATAGACCCAAACGTGCGTCATGGTGTTGAGATCGCCGCTCTCTGCGGTCGCGTACATCAGCGGCTCACCCATGTAGCGCAATTGCACCGGATAGCCGTACTTCTGATACAGCGCGAGCTGAGCCGCCAGGCGGCCGGGATGGCAGGTATAGGTCCGAACGTCGAGTAACACGCGCGCCTCCATGACAGTGGGCCGCCGGTCGCGGCGGCGAGCGCGGACTTTCCACGCCGGAGTGGCGCACGGTCAATAGACTCGTGCCTTAGGATTTGCGCTTCAGACCTGCGCCTTCAGACTTGCGTCTTTCCTTGCCATTGACCTTCACAGCGGCGCGCTGTTCGGCCGGCTTTTCACCGTGCGCAAGATTGCTCGCGGTGTTCACCAGCGCCAGGTGCGAAAAGGCCTGCGGGAAATTGCCGACGAGCCGCTTCGACCCCGGCTCGTATTCCTCGCTCAACAGGCCGACATCGTTGCGCAGCTCGAGCAGGCGTTCGAACAGCGCCTCGGCCTCCTTGCGCCGGCCGGTCATGAGATAGGCGTCGGCCAGCCAGAAGCTGCAGGCGATGAAGACGCCCTCCGCGCCCTCGATGCCATCATCGGACTGTTCGGTATCGTAGCGCAGCACAAGGCCGTCGACGACCAGATGGCTTTCGATCGCGGCAATCGTGCCGAGAATCCGCGGATCGTCCGGCGGCAGAAAGCCGATTGCAGGCAGCAGCAGCAAACTGGCATCGAGCTCCTTCGAGCCATAGGCGCGCACGAAGGAATTCATCTCGGAATCGAAGCCGCGCATGCAGACGTCATGGTGGATCTCATCGCGCACCTTGCGCCAATGCGCCGCCGGACCCGGCAACTTGTACATCTCCGCGCTCTTGATCGCGCGGTCGAAGGCGACCCAAGCCATCGCCTTGGAATAGGTGAAGTGCTCGCTGCCGCTGCGCACCTCCCAGATCCCCTCGTCGCGGTGCGGCCAGACATTTTCGACATGCTTGAGGATCTCGCGCTGCAACTCCCAGCCGGCCTCATTGGTGCCCAGTCCGCCGGCGCGCGCCTGGTGCAGCGCATCCATCACCTCTCCGAACACGTCGATCTGACGCTGATTGTGCGCGGCATTGCCGATGCGCACCGGCTTGGAATTCTCGTAGCCGGGCAACCAGGGCACCTCCCACTCGGTCAGCCGTCTCTCGCCGCGCAGGCCGTACATGATCTGGATCTGCTGCGGGGTGCCGGCGGCGGCGCGCAACAGCCAGTCGCGCCATTTTTGCGCTTCCTCGTAATAACCGGCGTTCATCAGCGCGAGCAGTGTCAAAGTGGCGTCGCGCAGCCAGCAGAAACGATAGTCCCAATTTCGCGAACCGCCGATGCATTCCGGCAACGACGTGGTCGCAGACGCCGCCATGCCACCTGTGGGCTCATAGGTGAGCGCCTTCAGCGTGATCAGCGAACGCGTCACCGCGTCCTTCCACGGACCGTCGATCTTGTTGCGTTGCGCCCAGTCGGTCCAGAACTCCTCGGAGGCCTGGAGACGCTCGGCCACGTCGCATTCTTCCGGCAACGGCTCGTGCGAGGCGGCGTAGGAAAGGATGAACGGCACCTCATCGCCGGCATTAATCGTGATCTCACCGACCGTCTTCAGGCTTTCGCCGCGCAGCTTCACCTGCGTGCGCAGCACCAGCATGTCGGGCCCGGCGATGATGCGCAATGTCTGCGCGTCGATGCGCGTCACCCACGGCACGACGGCGCCGTAGCCGAACCGCACGACGAGTTCGGTGCGAAACGTAAGGCTGCCGCGCTCGCATTTGAGGACGCGGATGATGTGCGAGTTGCCCCGGCGGCGCGGCGGCATGAAATCGATCAGGGTCGCTGCGCCCTCATCCGTTTCGAAGCGAGTCTCGAGGATTAGTGTGCCGGGCCGGTAACGGCGCGTGACGCGCGCGCCTGTCTCCTTCGGCGCGATCTGCCAGCGGCCGTGCTCGGACGTGCCGAGCAATGCCGCCATACAGGCGTCCGAGTCAAAGCGCGGCCAGCACAGCCAGTCGATCGAGCCGCCGCGCGACACCAGCGCCGCGGTGCCGAGGTCGCCGATCATGGCGTAGTCTTCGATGTGGGACGGCAACGCCGCTGGACCGCTCATGCGGAAAAATCGACGATTACCTTGATGTCGTCCTCCTGCGGCTGGAAGGCCTCGCGCCAGCGATCGAGCGGCACGCGGCGCGTGATGATTCCGGCAAGCCAGTCGCGATCGGCGCGCGCCAGCGCGGTGGCCGCGGCCGCGTAATGGTCGCGGTTGGCGTTGACGGAGCCGAATATGACGTGGTTCTCCAGGACCATGTTGCGGTTGAGATTGCCGACGTCGAGCGGAAATTTCCGGCCGCCCGACGAAACGCCTGCGAGGCAGATGATGCCGTCCGGGCTGGTACGGCCGAGCACGTCGAGGATCACCGAGGGCGCACCGGTGCATTCCAGGACCACATCCGGGCAGAGATCGTCGAGCGTGACATGGAAGGTGGCGCCGAGCGCCTTCACGAGCTTCGGCTTTGGCCCGGTCTCATTCCGATCGAGCACGTGCATGTCGAGGCCCATCTGGGCGCCGATCATGGCCGCGAGCAGGCCGACGGGGCCTGCGCCGGTGACGAGCCCCACTCGCGGGGTCCAGGGCGGCGCGCGCTCGCCGATGCGGCGAACGTGATCCCAGGCTTTCGCGACGACACTGGTCGGCTCCATCAGCACGCCGAGCAGGCCGAGCGAGGGGTCGAGCTTGAGGAGGAAGTCCGGCTCGACACGGAAATATTCCGAGCCGAAGCCGTTGCGCTCCTTGATGCCGCGCTCGGTGTATTGGCCGTTGCGGCACATGTCCCACGCGCCGGCGGCGCAGGCCGGGCATGGCACCGGATCGGGGCGGCGCACGATGCCGGCAACGAGGTCGCCTTTGGCGAAGCCGGAGCCGGCCGGGGCGTCTTCCACCCGCCCGAGCGATTCATGACCGAGGATCAGGTGTTGGGCACCCGGCGGCGCCCACCCGTATTCCCCTCTGATGATTTCACGGTCGGTGCCGCAGACACCGAGCGCCAGCGCCTTGACCAGCACCGCTCCGTCGCTCAGCGGCGGGGCCGGGACGGTCTGAAGATCGATCGAATTCGGCGTCCCAGGCTGGACGGTGAGTGCGCGCATGCAGTGCCATTCTCGCGATTATGCCCCCGGTTTCAACGCACCAAGGGTTCCCTGGTTCGCTGCCGTACATTGCCATTTGGTAAGGCTTCAGATCGCGGACATGATCGAGACGGACCTACGTGCTTGGACGGCTCGACTGGATCGAGGTCGACCCTCGACTTTGGCGCGCACGCGGACACCCGGCTAGCCATGCGTCCTGGGGACGAGGCTTGCCCACCGCGGCCCATGGCGCCCGCGCGCGAACCGATGCATAGCAAGGCCTCATTCGAGACCCGCTCCGACCCGGTTCCCGTGAAGATGATCGCTGCCGCAGGCCGCCGTAACCTCGCCATCCGCGTCGCCGCGGGCCTCGCCGGCTTCTGTACATTCATCAATCTCTATTCGCCGCAGGCGATCCTGCCGCTCTTGTCCGACGAGTTCGGCGCCGGGGCGAAGGAGATCTCGGCGATCATGACCGCGAGCACGCTGGCGGTGGCGCTGATGGCGCCGTTCTCGGGCACCGTCTCCGACGTGCTTGGCCGCAAGCGCGTCATCGTCACCGCGATGGTGGTGCTCGCGATACCGACCGTCTTCTCCGCCTTCGCCGAAAGTCTCCACGCGCTTGTCATCTGGCGCTTCGTGCAGGGCCTGGTCATGCCGCCCATCTTCGCGGTGACCATCGCCTATCTCGGCGAGGAGTTGAGCGCGAAAGAGGCGACCACAGTCACCGGCATCTACACGTCCGGCGCCAGCCTCGGCGGTTTCACCGGGCGGCTGCTGACCGGCGTCCTGGCCGACGCGGTGAGCTGGCACTTCGCTTTCCTCTGTCTCGCGGCGATGACCGTGGTCGGTGCCGGCATCGTCGCGGTCCTGCTGCCGCGCGAACGCCGCTTCGTGAAATCTGAAGGGCTGATCGCCTCCGGCAGGCAGATGCTGCGGCATTTCCGTAATCCGCAGCTCGTGGCCACCTATGCGGTCGGCTTCGGCGTGCTGTTCAATTTCATCGCGACCTTCACCTTCATCAGCTTCCGGCTGGCCGCGCCGCCCTACGACTTGTCGCCGACTTTGCTCGGCGTCATCTTCGTCACCTATCTGAGCGGCACCGCGGCGACGCCGCTGACCGGACGCTTCGTCAGCCGCTTCGGCCGGCGCAGCTTCGTCCTATTCGTCATCGCGGTCTGGGTTCTCGGCATCGCGCTGACGACGCTCGGGCCGCTGTGGGTCATCCTGGTCGGGCTGAGCATCTGTGCCTGCTGCGGCATGCTTTGCCAGTCCGTGTCGACCGGTTATGTGGCAATCACCGCGCAGGCCGGCCGCTCATCGGCGGTCGGTCTCTACGTGACGAGCTTTTATCTCGGCGGCAGCTTCGGTGCCGCCATCGGCGGCGTCGCATGGACCGTGGCCGGCTGGCCCGCTTGCGTCGCGATGATCGCGGCGATGTTGGCGATCATGGGCGCGATCGTCGCCATTACCTGGCGCCGGGTACAGCCGCAGTAGCGCTCAACAACGCACGGGCGCTCGAATGCCACAGCGGCGCATAACCGCGCGCCAGCACGGACACAATCGACGGCGGTGTCAGCACCTCGACCTCGATGCCACGCGGTCGCGGCTGCGGCGTGTCGTAGCCTTTGGCGGTCCAATGCAGCATCCGATCGCCGCGCAGCGCGAATGGTTCGCCGTGAATGGCAATCATCGCGCCCTCGGGAAGCGCATTGATGCCGGCGCGGTGCATTCGCTTGGCGCGGCCATCGAGCCGCTCGCGATGCAGCACCTCGTCCATTGCCGGCGCGCTCGCGCGTCGCCCTTTGCCGGCGAAGAGCCGGGCGAAATGCTCAGCGTCGCGGCGCCGACATTCGAAGCACGGCCGGTGGCCGGCGGCGAATGCGGTCACTTCATCCAGGAAAAACAGCTCGGTGTAATAACGGCCCCAGACGTCGCGCTGCCGGTTCTTGAAATCGAGCACGCAGCAGATCCACTGCCGCGAAACCCATCGCCGCGTGGTCAGCGTCTTGTCATCGGTGTGGAAGTGGCCGCCGCGATTACCCATCAGCGTCCCGCGCGCTGCCGTCGCGAACAATTCGCCGAAGGGTGTGACGCGGTTCGAAAGCGGCATCGGTTGCCTCAGATGAATGCAGCCCTCATCAGCGCCGCGGCGGCAACGCCGCAGACGACGGCGATGAGGTCGTTGCGCCGCCAGGCCATGACGGCCAGCGACACCGCAACCGCAAGCGCAGCCGGACCGCCACCCTTTACGGCGATCGGCAGCACGATCGCGACCACCACGGCGCCGGGCAGCGCCTGAAGGAAAGCGCGCACGTGCCGGGTCAATGGCACGTAAGCCATCACCAGGAAGCCGCCGATCCGCGTCAGATAGGTGACGGCCGCCATAGCGGCAATGATCAACCACACGCCGGCGGAGCCGAGATCATCGGTCATGCGCGCTCCGCGTCGATGAAGGCGCCGGCGAGCGAGCCGACCAGCGAGCCGGCGACAATGAACCACCATCCGGCGACGAAATGCTGGACCGCGACCGCGACGAGGCCGGCGATGAGCCAGCCATAGGCGCGTCGCTTACCGGTCCAAAGCGGCACCAGCATCGCCACGAAAAACACCGGCATCACCAGATCCAGGCCGTACCGCTGGGGATCGACCACAAGCCCGCCGAGCATATAACCCGCTGCGCTGCCCACGATCCAACCGGAGATGATCGTCGTCGCCGCGCCGAGATATACGGCCGCGTCGCGGCCGCCCTCGGCGTGGTAGCGCATCGAGATCAGCCAAGTGGCATCGTTGAGAAAGAACAGAGCCGAATAGGACTGCCAGGCCGGCAGCCTTCCGAACCATGGCCTGAGCGCCACGCCCATCAGCACCATGCGCGCGCCGAGCACGGCGGCCAGCAGCGACAACGATGCGATCGCGCTCCAGGTGATCGGATGCGGCCAGACTTCGAGCGCAACGAGCTGCGCGATGCCTGAGCCGACGATGAAATTCATCGCCAAATTCTCGAAACCGGTCAGGTGGCGCTCGGCGGCAGCGCCGACGACAAGGCCGAAGACCATGACGCCCGGCGTCACGGTCAGGCCGCGGCGCAGGCCGAGCCTGAAGCCGGCCCGCGACCAGTACGGTTGGTCCTTCGCGGAATCGATTGCATTCATCGGGCGACACTGATCGCAAAAGCAAAGGCCGGGCAACCGGCCCGGCCTTCATCACGCGTATGCCGAAATGTCGGTCCGACGGCTGGCCCGCGGGAACGGCCATCAAAGGTCACGGGCTTCGCGGCCATGGAATACGCGAAGGATGACGAGGCGATCAATATCGACCCGATATTGGACAACGTAAGCCGCGTTCAAAACGTGAAGGACGACTTGCCGATCGTCACGCCCGGCGATCGAGTGGCTCAATGATGGATTGTCGGCGAGGATTCGCGTTTTCTGGACGAGATCGCGTCCGACAATGCGAGCCATCGTGGGAAATCGGTCGTGAAGAAAGCGGGCAAATCGGTCGAGATCGGCTATTGCGTCAGCCGACCATTCGATCCTCATCGCTCAGACCAAGGCCGAAAATCCGGAGTGCCCCATGTCTCCAGCCAGCGCTCGACCTCGGCATGCGGCACGGTCGGCACGCCGCCTGCAACTGCCGCCCAGCGGCGATCCAGTTCAGCAAGGCCGGCATCATCGGCTGCAAGAGGCACAAGTTCGGCAACCAGGTCGGACACGGTGATGCCTCGCGCCGCCGCGCGAGTCTTCAGTTCTGCCGCCGTCGCGGTGTCCACTTCAACGGATTCGGTTCTACCACTCATGTCAAAAGTATAATTGCCGCTCGCCCTTGCTTCAAGGCGCTCCCCAAAACGACACCGCCCGCTTGCGCGGGCGATGAACGCTTTGCCTCGGAGGCGCTGTCAGCCCTGCGGCTGCGGCGCGACCTCGCCGGACGGTGGCGGCGCCGAGCGCGGCTTGCCGGCCGGGGGCACCGCCGACGAGCGTGGGCCGGCCGGCTCGATCACCGACTCGCGCACCGGCGGTTTGCCGATGAGCAGGTCCTTGATCTCGTCGCCCGAGAGTGTCTCGAATTCGAGCAAGCCCTTGGCCAGCACTTCGAGATCGGCGCGCTTGTCGGTCAAAATCTGCGTCGCCTCAGCGTAGCCGGCCTCGACCAGCCGCCGCACCTCGGCGTCGATCGTCTGCGCGGTCGCCTCCGAAATGTTCTGCTGGCGCGACACCTGATAGCCGAGGAACACCTCGTCCTGGTTCTCGCCATAGGCGACGGTGCCGAGCTTGTCGGACAGGCCCCAGCGCGTGACCATCATGCGGCCAAGCTTGGTCGCCTGCTCGATGTCGCTCGCTGCGCCCGACGTGACCTTCTCCTTGCCGAACACCATCTCTTCGGCGACGCGGCCGCCCATCATGATGGCGAGGCGGGACGTCATCTGCTCGAGCGACATCGACAGCTTGTCGCGCTCGGGCAGTTGCATGACCATGCCGAGGGCACGGCCGCGCGGAATGATCGTCGCCTTGTGCACCGGGTCGGTCGCCTTGACGTTGAGCGCGCAGATGGCGTGGCCACCCTCGTGATAGGCGGTGAGGAGTTTCTCCTCCTCCGTCATTACGAGCGTGCGGCGCTCGGCGCCCATCATCACCTTGTCCTTGGCGTCCTCGAACTCGGCCTGCATCACCATGCGCTTGTTGCGTCGTGCCGCCATCAGCGCCGCTTCGTTGACCAGGTTCATGAGATCGGCGCCCGAGAAGCCGGGTGTGCCGCGCGCGACGATTTTGAGATTCACGTCGGGCGCCAGCGGCACTTTGCGCACGTGCACCTTGAGAATTTGCTCGCGACCGACGACGTCCGGATTCGGCACGACGACCTGACGGTCGAAGCGGCCGGGCCGCAGCAGCGCCGGGTCGAGCACGTCGGGACGGTTGGTCGCGGCGATGAGGATGACGCCCTCGTTCGCTTCGAAGCCGTCCATCTCGACAAGCAACTGGTTGAGGGTCTGCTCGCGCTCGTCATTGCCGCCGCCGAGGCCGGCGCCGCGATGACGGCCGACTGCATCGATCTCGTCGATGAAGATGATGCACGGTGCGTTCTTCTTCGCCTGCTCGAACATGTCTCGCACGCGGCTGGCGCCGACGCCGACGAACATCTCGACGAAATCCGAGCCGGAGATGGTGAAGAACGGCACGTTGGCTTCGCCGGCCACGGCGCGCGCGATCAGCGTCTTGCCGGTGCCCGGAGGGCCGACCAGCAACACGCCCCGCGGGATGCGACCGCCGAGCCGCTGGAATTTTCCGGGATCGCGCAGGAATTCGACGATCTCCTGCAAATCCTGCTTGGCCTCGTCGACGCCGGCGACATCGTCAAATGTCACGCGGCCGTGTGATTCTGCGAGCAGCTTGGCGCGCGACTTGCCGAAGCCGAGCGCCTTGCCGCCCGCTCCCTGCATTTGCCGCGACAGGAAAATCCAAACGCCGATCAGCGCGATGAAGGGCAGCCACGACACGAGCAGCGACACGAACCACGGCACGTTGTCGGATGGCGGACGCGCGGTGATCGTGACGCCCTTGGAATAGAGCTTCTGCACCAGGCCCGGGTCGCTCGGCGCATAGGTCTGGAACGAGGTGCCGTTGGCGAAGGTGCCGTGAATCTCCGGACCCTGAATGACGACGTCGCGGACGCGGCCCTGATCGACTTCGGTCAGGAGCTGCGAGAAGGAAACGTCCTGGGCGGTGGTGTGCTGGCCGGGGTTCTGGAACAGCGTGAATAACGCCAACAGCAGCAATACGATGATCACCCAGAGGGCAAAGTTGCGGAGATTGGCGTTCATCTAGGCATCCTTACCCGCCGCGCAGACCGAACTCGCGGCCGTCCCGTTTATGACGAATCTTTGTGGCGACGTCACGTCAACCAATGTAGGCACCGCTCCGACCCATGGAAAGACCCCGATTTCCAATAATCTAGCGCCTTTTGCCGCCCCGCTGCTTTCGCGCTCGGGCCTTGGTTAAGGTTCTGCCGCGCCGCGGCGGCGCCCGCTCGACGGTCACCGCCGCCGGGGTCAGGGACACCACGGCTCCGGCGAGGCTGCGGCGATACCGGCCGTTGCGGTCGCCCAACCTGGCGATGAGGGCCGCCTGTAGCGCCTCGAGCTTGCCGAGCTCCACCGGTCCCTCGTCGCCGACCGAATCGATGGCGCGGCCGACGATCCGCAGCGCGATTTCCGGGGCAAGGGCGGCAAATCCGGTCCGTTGGAAGGCGATCTGGCCGGACTTCTCCGGCTTTTCGGAAAGCCGGTCGATGGCCCGGCCGGTCTCCTCCGCCAGCGCCGCCTCGGCGCGGGCCAGCCGCCGCGCCAGCAATGCCAGCCGCGCGGCGTCGAGTCCCTCCTCCTTGAGCCGCGGCATCAGGCCGCGCAGCCGCGCGCGCGTAAACCGAGGGTCGCGATTGGTCGGATCGTCGGCGTACGGGATCGCAGCGGCGTCGAGCGTGGCGATGAGCCGCGTCTTGGGAATGCCGAGCAGCGGCCGCACAAGTTGAATGGTGCCATTCGTCCCGCCGGGCACCGACGAGATGCGCGCCATCGCCGCCAGTCCGGTGAGCCCGCTGCCGCGGCTCATGCGGATCAGCACCGTCTCTGCCTGGTCGTCGAGCGTGTGCGCGGTGAGGATTGCCGCCGCGCCGGCCTTGCGCGCCGCATTCGCCAGTAACCGATAGCGCGCGACGCGCGCGGCCTGCGGCACACCTGTTTTCGGCTTCACGCCCGCCCAGCGCAATGTGCGGTGCGCGATGCCGAGCTTGCGCGCAAGCTTTGCCACCGCCCGCGCCTCGCCGGCGGCTTCCTTGCGCAGCCCGTGATCGATCGTGACGGCGAGGAGCGCCGGTCCCTTCGTCAGGCCCGCGCGCCAGCGCGCCGCGAGCCACAAAAGCGCGGTCGAATCCGGGCCGCCGGACACCGCCAGCACCAGCGCCGGAAAAGAGGAAAGATCTTCAAACAGTGAAGCCGCTTCTTCAGCCGAGACGGTTGTCTCAGCAGTGGACACGCTTCTGTTCCTGCGCGACCGAACGCTTCACGCTGCCCGAGGCCTTCGGATATTTGCGGCCGACCTCGGCGAGCGTGGCGCAGGCCGCTTCCTTCTTTTTCAGTGCGGCAAGCGACTGGCCGAGGCGCAGAAGCGAGTCCGGCGCCTTGCCCGAGTGCTCATATTTGGTCGAGACCGCGAGGAAAGCTTCCGCCGCGTCGCGATAATGCTGTTGCTGATAGAGCGCCTCGCCCATCCAGTATTGCGCGTCCGGAACCAGCTTCTCGTTCGGATACTTGCGGACGAAGTCGCGAAAGGCCTGCGTCGCCAGGCCGTAGTCCTTATGCAGCACGTAGCCATACGCCAAATCGTATTCGTCCTGCGGCCTGGCCGACGGCGGCAAGGTCGCGAGCCGCGGGCCCGTGGCACTCGGATGGGCGGGCGGCGGCGGCGGCAACTGCCCCGACGCGCCGCCGGGACCTGCGGGCATCGGCTGCTGCGGAGCCGAGATGGTGGACAGATCGAGCGGGGCGCCAGCCTCGCGGCCGCCCGGAGCGCCGACCGGCGGAACAGCATTCACGGGTCCTGCCGAGGCGGTCTCGGTGCCGAGCACGTGTGGCGCGCCCGGCGCATTGGGGTTCGCATGCGGATCGAAGGCGTCGGAGCGATGGTCCACACCCGGAGGACCCGCATGCGCCGGCGGCATTGCCTGCTGCGGCGTCGCACGCTGCGGCATCAGCGACCCTGCTGGCACGCCTGGCGCTGCCGGTGGCGCGATGCCGGCGCGCTGCTGGAGCTCGCGCACCTGCGTTTCGAGTTGCTGATTGCGAAACTGAAGCTGCTCGATGTTACCGGTGAGCTGCCGCAGCGAATTCTCGATCCGGTCGAGCCGCATCGCCATCTCGTTGCCGCCGCCCTGCGACGGCGCGGCCTGCTGGCTCTGGTCGTCGCCGCGGTTGAAGATGTCGCCGAACAGACCCTGCCGGTCCTCTGCGTGGACGGCGCCCGCGGTGAGCGGAATGGTCAGCGCGACGAGCGCCGCGAAGCGGAGACGATGGACAGAGCGCGTCATGTGACCTTGGATGCCGGTGTTCGGCCGAATACGACCCGGAGACCGGTAGCATAAGACGGGCTGCGTCGAAATTGTGTCGGTCGGAAAAAACGTCGTTTTATTCCGCCGGTGCCTGCTTCCCGCGCGGTTTCTTCCCACAGCGAGAGACGGCAGCGGGCGGCAGATTTGCGCCGCCCGCGAATCGTTGCGTCAGCTCAGGAACTGGCGCCGAGCACCGTCACGGCGCGGCGGTTCTGCGACCAGCAGGAGATGTCGTTGCAGACCGCGACCGGGCGCTCCTTGCCGTAAGAGATCGTGCGCATGCGGCTCGCGGCGATGCCGCGCGAAACGAGATAGTCGCGAACCGTCTGGGCGCGGCGGGCGCCGAGAGCGATGTTATATTCGCGCGTACCGCGCTCGTCGGCGTGGCCCTCGATCGTGAACTGCGAATATTGCGAATAGTTGCTGAGCCACTGCGCCTGCTTGTCGAGCGTGGCGCGGGCCGTCGGCGACAGATCGGTCTGGTCGGTGTCGAAAAACACGCGGTCGCCGACATTGACGACGAAGTCCTGCTGGCTGCCGGGCGTTGCGACGCCGGCCGCATTGGCCTGAGCGTTCTGGTCGGGATTGTTGGCGCAGGCCGAGATGGCCAAAGCGGCGGCGAACACCGCTGCGAATTTCGCCCCGTGCAGCATTTTCCTGAAAGCGATCATACCGGTTGACTCCATTGACGCGCAGCGAAGCACGCTTCACCCGTACGGACATTTCCAAAGCGCACCCGCATCGCGGACGCGGTGCGCGGCTTGAAAAATATCTAGCAGCGCCTTCGTTAAGCGAACGTTCCGTCAACCTTGATGGAACCTTGCCGACATCAATTAAAGCCGCCAGATCTCCGTGAACCGTTTGTGATGGTTAAGAGGCGGTGAATTTAAGGCCGTGCGATGGCGCGCCGCAATTCCCTGCATCGGCGTGGGCGTTCGGCAACACTTCGATGACCGAATGCGGAATGGCGGCGGTGTGTCGTTAGGACAGCAGCGGCGACCAGGCCGGGTCGGATGCGAAGCTCGGCGACGGCTCTTTGAGTTCGTTCCGGCCGGTGATGTCGATCGTGTAGAGATACGGACCGGGACCGAGGTCGCGGAAGAACATGATGACGCGGCCGTTCGGCGCGAAGGTCGGGCCTTCATTGTGGAAGCCGGCGGTGAGCACGCGTTCGCCCGAGCCGTCCGGCTTGAGGATGCCGATCGAGAACTGGCCGCCGGCTTGGCCGGTGAAGGCGATGTAGTCGCCGCGTGGCGACCATACCGGCGTTGAATGATGGCCTTCGCCGAACGAGATGCGCTGCGCCTGCCCGCCGCCCGCCGCCATCACGTAGATCTGCGGCGAACCGCCACGATCGCTTTCGAAGCAGATGTATTTGCCGTCCGGGGAGTAGCACGGCGCGGTGTCGATCGCCGCCGTGTCGGTAAGCCGCGTCGTCTGCTTCGAGCGCAAGTCCATGGTGAACAGGTTGGCATTGCTGCCCTGCTGCAAGCTCATGATCACGCGCTGGCCGTCGGTTGAAAATCTCGGCGCGAAGGTCATGCCGGGGAAGTTGCCGACGATCTCGCGCTGTCCGGTCTCGATGTTGAGCAGGTAAACGCGCGGTCCCTCCTGCCCGTACGACATATAGGTGATTTCCTGCGTCGACGGATTGAAGCGCGGCGTCAGCACGAGATCGTCGCCGCGCGTGATGTAGCGAACGCTGGCGCCATCCTGGTCCATGATGGCGAGCCGCTTGATGCGGTGGGTCTTCGGCCCGGTCTCGTCGACGAAGACGACGCGGCTATCGAAGTAGCCCTTCTCGCCGGTCAGACGCTCGTAGATGGCGTCGGAAATGATGTGGCCGACACGCCGCCAGTTGTCCTGCGTGGTGAAGTATTGCTTGCCGTCGAGTTGCTGGCCGGCGAATACGTCCCAGAGTCGGAATTCGGCCTTGAGGCGGCCGTCGCCTTGGCGCGTGATGCGGCCGGTGACAAGCGCTTGCGCATTGATGGTGCGCCAGTCGGCGAAACGCGGCACCGCGTCGGAATTCGTGATCTTCTCGATGAAGGCCGCCGGATTGATCGGCGCGAACAGGCCGGATCGCTGCAAATTGTTAGTGATGACCTGCGTCACGCCGCGCGCGATGTCGCTCTCGGCCGGCGCGCCGGCGATGAAGTCGGGCAGCGCGATGGAGATCGGCTGCGGATTGCCTTGATTGATGTCGATGCGCACCGCCGCCTGCGCGGGGAGCGTCATGAGACCGGTGGCGGCGCCGAGGCTCGTGCCGCCGGCGAGTTGAAGCAGACGCCGGCGTGACAGGGCCGACGAAGCGCGGAATGCATCGGTCATCGGAATATCTGTGCTTTCTCTAATGGAACATGTCGCGCAAATTGAAGACCATTTCCATGTCCCGCCACTGCGCATAGTGCTCGGGATGCAGCATCGTGTAGGGCTGGCATTGCAGGATGGCCCGGCGTGCGCTCTCGGCGAACACCGGCCCGAGCGCCGACGGCGCGCCCTCGACCACGTCCGGACCGCGCAGCACCGTGCCATTGGTGTTGAACATGACGTGGAAGACGACCTGGAGGTTCTGCGCATCCTCCGCGCCGAGCGGCGGCTGCCAGCATTGCTTGATGCGTTCGCGTAGCGCGTCGATCTCGCTCTGCGAGAGTTGCGCGGCGAGGCCCTTGGCGCGGCCGAGCGTGGCGTTCGGATTGAGCTCCTCACCGGTCGCGGCCTGGCGCTGCGGCGCGCGCTGATCGAGCAGCGCCGCGATCTTGTCCGGATTGAACTCGGGCGGCTTCTTTTCCGGCTTCTTCGGCGGCGTCGGCTTCGGCTCGGCCTTCGCCTCCTTGAGCTTCTTGTCGTCTTCCTTCTTGATCTCCTTGGCGATCGCGTCCGGCTTCTTCTCTTCCGGCTTGGGATCCGGCTTCTTCTCTTCGGCCTTCGCCTGCTGCTTCTCCGGCGGTTTGGGCTCGGGCGGTTTCGGCGGCTCGGGTGGCTTCTGCGAGACCGCCTTGACCTCTTGCTTCTCGGTGATCTTCGGCTTGATGTCCTCGATCACGGGCTTCGGCTCGGCCTTCTTCTCGACGAGCGGCTTCGGTTTCTCGACCGGCTTGGGCGCGTCCTTGGCGCCCTTGGTCATCTGCGAGAAGTCTTTCTCCGAGATCATGTCCACGGGCAGCGCGTCTTGCGGAGTCGCCTCGAGCGCCTTGCCGGACAGCGACAGGGTCGCCCACAGCAGCACCGCTACGTGGAGCCCGGCCGAGATCGCTGTCGCCTTTCTCATCACGACCTTACTTGCCCGCTTCGCCCTGCTCGAATTCAGTCACCAGCGCGACACGGTGGAAGCCGGCGCCGGAAAGCCGGCCCATTACTTTCATCATCGTGCCGTAGTCGACCTTCTTGTCGCCGCGCACATAGATACGGGCATCGGTGCCGCCGCGCGCCTGCGACACGGCTTGCAGCTTCGCCACGAGATCGTCGACGCCGATCTCGGAATTCTGAAGATAGACCTGCCCCTTCTCGTTGACCGAGATGGTGAGCGGCTCCTTGTCCTGATCGAGGCTCTTCGCCTGGGTCTGCGGCAGATCGATCGGAACGCCGACGGTCAGAAGCGGCGCCGAGACCATGAAGATGATCAGCAGCACCAGCATCACGTCGACCATCGGCGTGACGTTGATCTCGGCCATGACGCTGCGGCGATGCCGCCGCCGGGCGCTTCCGACAACCGGTGTGCCGGCATTCACGGCCATTGGAATTTACCCCCGCTCGTCGATCTGGCGCGACAGGATCGCCGCGAACTCGTCGGCGAAACCTTCGAGGCGCTGCGCCTGCTTGTTCACCTCGGCGGCGAACTTGTTATAGAAAATGGTCGCAGGTATGGCGGCGACAAGGCCGATCGCGGTCGCAAAAAGGGCCTCGGCGATGCCCGGGGCGACCACCGCCAGCGACGTGTTCTTCGAAGCGGCGATCGACTGGAAGCTGGTCATGATGCCGACCACGGTGCCGAACAGGCCCACGAAGGGCCCGGCAGAGCCGACCGTCGCCAGCACCAAAAGCCGGCGCTCCAGGCGCTCGATCTCGCGCGCGATCGAGACCTGCATCACTTTTTCAATTCGCATTTGCAGGCCGGCGATCGAACGCCCGGTGCCCTCGAAGCTGCGTTTCCATTCCCGCATCGCCGCGACGAACAGCGCCGCCATTGAGTGGTTCGGCTTGCTGCCAAGCGTGCGATAGAGTTCCTCGAGCGATTCACCCGACCAGAACGCGGCTTCGAACTTCGTCGCCTCGCGCCGCGTCCGCGCATAGAGCACGGTCTTGTCGATGGCGATGGCCCAGACCCAGATCGAGCACAGCAACAGGCCGACCATCACCAGTTGGACGATGATGTTGGCGTGTACAAACAAGGACCAAAGCGAAAGTCCCGTGGCGGAGGCCGCAAGTGTGGTCCCGGCCACAGGGACGGTCTGTAAGAGCACGAGCTGATCCTTTCCGCCTGATCCGGCTTCGGATGCCGCGGCGCTGTCGCTCGAAAAGCGGCCGCGCGCCGGAAAAACGGTCGCTCAGCGCGCCCGACTGGCTAGCCAAGATTTCGTGGTGTCCCGATGACCCGCCACCGAAGAAGCACCGGATTCCCCGCGAAACTTGGCCAAACTAGGGCGTTTGAGCGGGCTTTCAGGCCTTAACAGCGCTGATTGTGGTTAAGGATGCGTTAGCGAGGACGGCTCTTTACCTCTCCGGGGCGCACAGGTGAAGAGTGTCCGCGGCGCGGGACAAGAAAAAGGCCGCCCCTCGCGGGACGGCCTTTCAGGCTCGGGGGAAACCTGCATCAAGCCTGGTGTGGGGGCGCCTCGGGCGGCCGGTCGCGCCGGTCGGCCATGAACTGGTCGAACTCGGCTTTGTCCTTGGCCATGCGCAGGCGGTCGAGGAAGTCGCGGAACTCACGTTGCTCGTCTTCGAGGCGGCGCAACGTCTCCGCACGATAGTCGTCGAAGGCGCGGTTGCCGCTCGAAGGGTGATGCGACCACGGCGCGCCGCCACCGCCGCCACCCATCTTCGCGCGCATCCAGTCCATCTTGCGCTGCATGCGTTCCATCTTGTGGTGCCAGCGATCGTGGCCCTGATAACCGCATCCCATGCGTCCGCTCCATATTGTGAAGGCGAGGATTGCGAGGCCCAGTGGCCAGAACGCCCAGAAGCCGAGGACGATCAGCGCGATCCAGGCGGGTTTGCCGAATTCATCGAGCTTGGCGGTGATGGGCATGGTCAGCCTCGCGAGAATGTAAATAACATTTACATTTATGGGGACGTCCGGGGCGGATGTCAACACCCTTCACATTCAAATAAGCGGCCCTGAGGCGGCCGGAAGGGCCTGCCCATTGTGGGTGAGCCTCCCGGTCAGCCTCGATCGGCTGGTCATCGCCAATCAAGGTCTTGTTGGCCCTTGAGGATTCCGCGCGCCGAGGCGTGAGAGCCGCGCTCGAGAAAAATTAGCTGCGGCTCGACGCCGCGGCCCCGCTGATGCCGAGGCCGCGCAGGTAGATAAGCACTGCCGCCTCGAGCAGCTCCTCCGGCGGCATCGGCAGCGCCCGCCGGGCGGCATCGCCGCGCCCGAATAGCGACGCGATGCCGTGCGTCGTCGACCAGACGTGCAGCGCCACCATCAGCGCCGGCGGCCGGCCTTTTGCCGGCGTCAGCGCCACCAGCTTCTCAGCCGCGCCGCGCAACACGGCGAAGGCGTTCTCGCCCGCCGCCCGCAAATCCGGATCGCTATCGGGCGCCACGCCGGCCTCGAACATCGCGGAATAGTAGGCCGGCTCGGTGCGCGCGAAATCGAGATAGGCACGGCCAAGCCGTTCGAGCGCCGCGAGCGCGTCCGGCCGGCCATCGTCCCAGGCTTTCGTCAGCGCCGCGGCGAAGGCGTCGAAACCGCGCCGCGCCACGTCGGCAATGAGCGCGTCGCGGTCGCGATAATGACGATAGGGAGCGGCCGGGCTGACGCCGGCCCAGCGCGCGGCGTCGGCAAAGGTAAAGCCCGCCGGCCCCTTCTCCGCGATCAACTCGAGCGCGGCGCGCACCAAGGCTTCCTTGAGGTTGCCGTGATGATAGCCGCGCGGACCATCGCGCTTGCCCCAGCTCATGACGTGAGTCCCATGTGAAGGGCTTTAACATGAGCCCGGGACCGCGTCGATGTTGGCCCTTACGAGCGGCGCACCGCGAGCGGCAGAGCGTCGAACAGGCTCGGGCCGCCGGGCTGCGCGCCTTCGATGGTGAGCAGTTTCAATTTCGTCACGACGCCGCCCGGGGCCGAAAAGCCGCCGGTCTTGCCGTTCGCCGCCAGCACGCGATGACATGGCATGACGATCGGGCACGGATTTTCGCCGAGCGCCTGACCGACGGCGCGTGCCAGTAATTTGTCGCCGAGCCGTTCGGCGACGTCGCCATAGGTCAGCGTTTCACCCGGCGGGATTTTCCGCGCGACCGCATAGACGCGGCGGTTGAACTCGGGCGTGCCCTCGTCGTCGATGACGATGTCCTTGAGGTCACGCGGTTCGCCGGCGAGCAGCGCGACGACGCCCTCGATGACCCGCGCGATATGCAACGGCGGCTCCGCCGCGCGCGCCTGCGGATAGCGCTTGGTGACGCGCGCCTGCGTGGCATCGCGCGTTGCCTCAGGCAACTGCACGGCGAAGACGCCATGCGCGGTCCAAACGATGCCGCAGGCGCCGATGGCGGTGTCGAAGATGGTGAAGTCGAGGTCCGGCATAAAAAGGACTCTAGCACCGGCAACTAGGCTGCGCCGCCCGATTCCTGATCGGCCTTCATCGCTATGCGCAATGGCTTCGGGATCGGCCTGGCGCGGCCGCCGGAGATGAAGGCGACCTGCACATGGGCGTCGACCAGCAATTCGCCGCCGCGCTCCACACGCTGGTAGAGCATCACGGAAGCGCCCTTCACCTCCTCCGGCGCGGTGACGATGTCGAGCACGTCGTCCATGTGGGCCGGTCTGTGGAAATGAATGTCCATGTGCCGCACGACGAAGGCGAAGCCGGGCGCCTCCTTCTCCGCCTGATCGAACAGCGCGCGGTGGTCGGCGCCGATCAGCCGCAGATAGTTGGTGCGGCCGCGCTCCATGAAGCGAAGGTAGCTCGCGTGATAGACGATGCCGGAGAAATCCGTGTCCTCGTAATAGACGCGCACCTGCTGATGGTGCTTGCCGTCGCGGACCTCGCCGTCGAGGGTGTTCATTGCGTGGTTCAAAAGCGAAACCGTCAGCTCACCTTGAACAGCGCGTGCTGCCGGTTGCGCGTATAGGGCCGCACGTGCGTCGGCCAGCGACCGGCCTCGACCGCGCTCGCCCATTGCGGACTGATCAGCACGTCCGGGCTGTCGAGCTCGTAGACGGCGCTGTAGACCGGGCCTTTGTGCGCGATCTGGTTGACCGCGCCGCCGATGCTCACCGCGAACGGCTCGCCTTTCAGCCGGTTGACCGAGCGGACACCCGGCACCTTCAACAGGTTCGGGATGTGCTCGGTGTCGTAGACCTCGTTGAAGATCGCGTCCTTGCCGGGGTCGACATCCATACTGGCGATGAACAGGTAACGGCTCTCGATCGGCATGGCGGCTCCTGAAGATCCGGTGGCGCGGGAACGCGCATCAAAGACCATGACGCGGCTGCGAACAAGCCGCGGCAGAATCGATTGCGACTAACCGGCGCGCGCCATCGGCGATGAGGGCTTCGGAATGTCCTGTTTCCACTCCTTGGCCGCCTCGATCCAGGACGCGATCGCCTCTTGTACGTTGCGGAGCGCTTCTTCAGGCGTCTCGCCGTCGGACATGCAGCCCGGCAGATCGGGCACGATGGCGAGGTAACCGCCGCCGTCGCTGTCCGCCAGGCGCTCGATGCGCACTGCATATTCGAGTTTCATGACGCCTCTCCGTGAGCCTCAATATAGCGGACGAGCTTGCGGATGTAGACCGGCTTGATCGGCCGGCGTGCGGGAATGGTCAATATCTCCCGCGCCGCCGGATGTTTGGCATGGCAGTGCGACGTTCCTTTGCCGGGCCTGAACAGCAACCCATACTCGCGGCATATGGTTTCGACGTCGCGGACCGTCCAATCCCCCGCTGGATTTCGTCGCATGCGTTGCAACTGGTCGGACGGCATCAGTCCTCCCCGTCGCCGCCGAACATCCCGAACTGCGCCGGGTCACGCTGCGGCTCGGCGAGGCCGAGATGCTTGAACGCGGCGCCCGTGAGTAGCCGCCCGCGCGGCGTGCGCTGGATGAAGCCTTTCTGGATCAGATAAGGCTCGATGATGTCCTCGATGGCGTCGCGCGGCTCCGACAGCGCGGCGGCGATGGTGTCGACGCCCACCGGGCCGCCGCCGTAGTTGAGCGCG
>DATCFB010000260.1:0-7287 GCA_036509755.1 Pseudolabrys sp.
GCCCTCACCACCCGCGCACGAAGGTCCTCTGAATAGGCTCGTCCCATCCATGCTGGCCTCCTTCCCAGCCAGCATGTTGAATCAGAAACCTTCCGATTTGGGAATCCTCAATCGATTCACACTAGCCCCATCCCGCTCTAGCGGTCCTTGTTCTGCTCGAGTTGCTGCTTGAGCGCCGCAAGCTTGGCGAAGGGCGAGTTCGGATCCGGTTCCTTGCTGCGGCGGTCGGACCCATGCGGCTTGGCATAGTACTGCTCGCGCTCGGAGCGGCCGGGCCCCTCGTCGCGCCCGCGGCGGGGCCGGTCGCGGCGCGGTCCACGGTTGGCATGATCGCCGCCGCGCTGCGTTTCACGCTCGCGCTGCTGTTGCGGATGTTGCCGTTCTTGTTGTCCTTGCCGTTCTTGCCGCTGCGGCCGCCCTTGCGCCTGCTGCTGGCCCTCGCCGGCGGGAGCCGCTTCGGCAGCTACACCTTCCGCGGGCGCGGCCACCTGCTGCGCTTGCGGCTGCCGCTGCGGCCGGCGATGGCGCGGCGGACGCTGATGCTCGGAACGTCCGCCCGGACGCCAGACCTCGATCATCGCCGGCTCTTCCGGCGTCTCGACGGCTTTGGCCGGTTCGGCTTCCGCTGGCGCAGGAGCGGCTTCCGCAACGGGTTGTTCCGGCCGAGATTCAGCACCCGGCGCCTCGGCCGCTTGTTCGACCACCGGTTCGGGCATCACTTCCGCATCGGCCACTGTTGGCGACGCCTCAGTGTCCAGCACAGCTTCGGCAGCCGGCACTCCCAAAGCAGGCGCCGCTTCGGCGCCTGACGCAGCTTCTGCCGGCTTGCTGACTGCTGCCGGCTCCGCCGGCTTGGGCCTGCGATCCATGCGATAGCTGAGCGCGCGCAGGATCGACGCGAAGTCCTCGCCCGACGCGCCGGTGAGCGACGTCATCGCGCCTGTGACGGTGAAGCCGCGGCCATCGATTGCACCATCGGGCTTCGGGGCGGGCCCTTCGCGCCAGGCCAGCGCCGGACGGATGAGGTCGGCAAGCCGCTCGAGGATATCGACGCGCACCGCGCGCTCGCCGCAGACGCGATAGCCCGACGTGCGATAGAGCGCAGTCGGTGTGTCCTTGTCGATCGGGATCGACGTGCGGCCGGAGGCGGCGAGATGAAGAAGCTCGGTGACGCCGTGCGCGTCGGGAGCTTCATGCTTGAGCGCGTGAAGCTGCGTCGCGATCCCGCGCGGCGCCGGCTTCATCAGGCCGGGCAGGTAGATGTGGTACGCGCCGAATCGCACGCCGTATTTGCGCAAGGTCGCGCGCGAGGGCTGATCGAGACCCTTCACTTCCTCGGCAACCTTCTGCCGCTCGAGGACGCCGAGCGCCTCGACGAGCTGGAAGGCGACGCCGCGCGCCATGCCGGTGACGTCCTCGGCGGCGGAGAGGGTGAACAAGGGCGCGAGCAGTTTCTCGATATACGACTTCAGCCACAGATCGAGCCGGGTCTGCACCAGCTCGCGAGCCGGACCGGTGAGATGCTCATCCGCGACGATGCGCATGCGCGGCCGCAGCGTGTCGTCGCCGGCTACGAGCTTGCCGACGACGGCGCCGAGCCAGCGGATGCCGCCGTCATTGGCGAGCACGATCTGCTCGTTCGGCGCCTGCGACAGCCGCGTCGCGCGGCCCTCGATTTCGACCGCAAGCACCTTCTGCGCGGCGGCATTGAGTGCCTTGGCCTCGCTGCCGGCGCCGGAAGCGTCGGGTGCAAACATGAATCCGTCGAGGCGGCCTATGATGTGGCCTTCGACGCTGACCTCGCCGGTCTTTCCAATTTCGGTTTCGAGCATCGCGTTCTCTCTGAGCCGCCGCATCAACACGCTGGTGCGGCGGTCGACGAAACGCTCCGCCAGCCGCTCGTGTAACGCATCCGACAGCTTGTCTTCCACCGCGCGAGTGGTTGCCTGCCAATGCTCGGGGTCGGCGAGCCAATCCGGGCGATTGGCAACGAAAGTCCAAGTCCTGACATGCGCGATCCGATTGGAGAGGGTGTCGATGTCGCCGTCCGCCCGGTCGGCCTGCGCGACCTGACGAGCGAACCAATCGGTCGGGATGTTACCCTCTCGCATCAGGAATCCATAGAGGGTCGTCACAAGCTCGGCATGCGTCGCCGGCGCAATCTTGCGATAATCGGGAACCTGGCATGCATCCCAGAGTCGCTCGACTGCCGCCTTGCTCGTCGCGACGGCGCGCACCTCCTCGTCGCGCACGGCGTGCTCGAGCACGAGAATGTCCTCGCCCACCGGCGCGCGCGTCAACCCTTGCTCCTGCGACGTCATCGCTAACGACGCCTGGAGCGCGCCGAGCGAGGCGAAATCGAGAGCCGAGTTACGCCATTGCAGCATGCGGACCGGCTCGAAGTTGTGGCTCTCCAGCGCCTGCACCAATTCCGGCTCGAACGGATCGCAGCGGCCAGTGGTGCCGAAAGTACCGTCGCGCATGGCGCGGCCGGCGCGGCCGGCGATCTGGCCAAGCTCCGCCGGCGTCAACTTACGGAACTGAAAGCCGTCGAACTTGCGGTCGGAGGCAAAGGCGACGTGATCGACATCGAGATTGAGGCCCATGCCTATGGCGTCGGTGGCGACGAGGTAATCGACATCGCCCGACTGATAGAGCGCGACCTGCGCGTTCCTGGTGCGCGGCGACAGCGCACCGAGCACGACCGCGGCGCCGCCGCGCTGGCGCCGGATCAATTCGGCGATGGCGTAAACTTCATCGGCGGAGAAAGCGACAATCGCCGACCGCCGCGGCAGCCGCGTTAATTTCTTTTCGCCGGCGTAAGTGAGCATCGACAGGCGCGGCCGGCTGACGATGTGCGCTCCAGGCAGGAGCTTTTCAATCATCGGCCGCATGGTCGCGGCGCCGAGGACGAGCGTTTCCTCACGAGCGCGGCGATTGAGGATGCGGTCGGTGAAAACGTGGCCGCGTTCGAAGTCCGCGCCAAGCTGGATCTCGTCGATGGCAAGGAATGCTACGTCGAGATCACGCGGCATCGCCTCGACGGTGGATACCCAGTAGCGCGCATGCGGCGGCTTGATCTTCTCTTCGCCGGTGATCAGGGCAACGTTGGCCGCGCCGGCGCGGTCGGCGACCTTGTTGTAGACCTCGCGCGCGAGCAGCCTGAGCGGCAGGCCGATTATGCCGGACGAATGCGCCAGCATCCGCTCGATGGCGAGGTGCGTCTTGCCGGTGTTGGTGGGCCCGAGAACAGCGGTGACGCCGGCACCACGGGCACCTGCGCCGCGCGACGGCTGCAAATTGAAACTGAGGGTCATTACCGATCCAGACTGGCGGCAGGGCCCGATCTTGGGGGCTCGGCCGGGATGCTCCTGTATCACAATGCGACGGGACGTGCGTCCGCGGTTAAGGTTTGGAACGGGGGCCGAACGAACCGCGCCCGAATCGCTGGAAACCGTCCAGTCGGACTTCGTTCTCTACGATATCTAGGAAGGCCGTCGGCACCTGCCACTACGGATGTGGCCCAGACCGCCTCGACGTCGCCAATTCGCGATGGATTCGGTTAAAATCGTCGAAGGCAAAGCGAAACCCCATTCATCCTCACGCGGTGATCAGTCTGCAAAGAGCGTCGGCGCAATTTGTCTCACATTGCAACGGCGGGTGAGGTTCCGATTAAGGTTCGGAACGAGTCTGGAACGAAACACGCCCGAATCGCTGACTCGCGCGCTGTATAGATTCGTTCACGGCGACATCTGGGAACCGGCCCGAGGGGGCACACTAGATGGGGTGTGGAGAGCCTGCGCTGCACGAGCTTTGTTTCGCCAGACGTTAACGCGAGGCCGAGTCGGCGCAAACAGCAAGAGTCAAGGGCCGCAGGACCTATTTCGCCGAGGCGCGCGTCGGCGTCGGGTTGGAGACGAACTGCGTTGCCTTCAACACCACCGGGCCGATCGGCGTCGGGCCCTCGGCGCGGATCGGCACCATGACGCGCGTGCCGGAAATCGGCGCCAGCCAGACTTCCATGTCCTTCAGCTTGGCGATGTACTTGATCGCATAACGGGACGGGATGAAGCCCGCGATCGGGGTGAATTTCACCGAGCAGACCAGAGCCGGGCCGGCATAGCCTTTGTCGGTCTTCACCTGCTCGACGCGCTTGTAAGCGAGCTTCAGGTCGTATCGTAGCCGACCGTCGAAAACCGCCAAGGTCTGCTGGCACGTCTCGGGCACCATCATGTCGCCGCCCGGCGGTGCGCGCAGCAGGCTCGCCGTCATCGGATCGAGCACGCCGTGCTCATGCGCCGACGTAATCGGGATGCGCTCGGGATCCTTGTCGCGCGGCGGATCGAGCCGCGTGTCCTTGACGTCGCCGTGATTGATGGTGAGGCGGATCTCGTCGGATTTATCCCGCGTGGTGATGGTCGACGCGTAAATCGCGGTGAGCGGCACGCCATTGCTGTTGAGCGTGCCGCGTGCGGCGGTGGTTCCCTGGCCGCCGGTGAAGACGCGCATCAGCCCGGTCGTCGAGCCGCTGGCCGCCGCGAGGTAATGCGTATCGGAAATATCGATCGTCCACGAGCCGGTGCCGATCGGCAGGCCGGCGAGCGTGACCTCATAGCGTGCCTCGAGCTTGCCCTGCGCAGAGGCGACGCCGGACATCAGCGTCGCCGCCAGCAAGCCGCCCGCCGCGCATCGAAAGGCTCCTCGCAACCCCCGCATCCCTGTCCGGTCTTTGGCTTTGGCGACCGCCACAACCCTTGCCTTTGTCCACTGGAGCGCGACGCCTTGCAAGGAACGCGACCGTAAAACCATCTGGCGGCGGGGATTTGGTCGAATCTTTGACGCGGCGCAGTCAGTGCCCAGCCTGCCAAAACCTCTCGTTTCGCACTGAAAACGCTCGGAATTCAGCCCCGGGCGCGGACTTGACGCTGCCCGCCCGCCTCTCTATACGTCCGCCTTCTTGACATGGCGGCCGGATGGGCGCGGTTCAGCGCGGCCCTTGGTGTTTGCGAGGATTTTCCGATGTCGTTTCGTTGCGATCTGACCGGCAAGGGGCCGTTGGTCGGCCACAAGGTCAGCCACTCGAACATCAAGACCAAGCGCCGGTTCCTGCCGAACTTGCAGAACGTCACGCTGACCTCCGACACGCTCGGCCGGTCGGTGCGCGTGCGGATATCGACCAATGCGCTCAAGACCGTCGATCACCGCGGCGGGCTCGACGCCTTTCTGCTCAAGGCCAAGGATGCCGAGCTCGCGCCGAAAATGGTCGATCTCAAGCGCCAGATCCGGAAGAAGCAGGAAGCCAAGGCGATCTGATCACCGGGATTGTTTCCAAGATTACGCGAACGCCGCCCTCGGGCGGCGTTTTGCTTTTGGAGTCTACTCCTCCCCGACCAGCGTGAATTGCAGCAGTAGGGTGCGCTCGATCGGCGAGAAGTTATCGTCGGAGACAAGCGTCAGCACAGTCTCGCCGGTGGCCGTGCGGTGAACGCCGATGCCTTCCATGTTGTCGATCTGATAGGCCATGTCGGCCGTCACCAGCGGCGTGCCGTCGACCAGCGCGCCATCCTTCAGGCTCGCCAGCGGAATGCGCCGTATGCGCATCGCGACTCCTTTGAGCAGCGAGAAGCTGCGCTCGAGCAGCAGCAGATCGCCCGCCGGCAGCACGGCGCAATCGCTGACGTCGAAATCGTCGCTTCGTTTAACCGAGAAGCGCTCGACCCGGTCGCCGTTCAAGATGAAGGCGCGGTGATTGCCTTCGGCATCGAGACTGCGCTCGGTGACGGCGATGAGATCGCCGGCATGCGGCGCGCCCGCCGGCGGCACGGCCAGGCATTCGAGGCTCTTGTTGTATTTGAAGCTCTTGAAGTCGGGCGGCACCTTGACCGGCTCGCCGCGCGCTTCGAGCCCGGCCTTGCGCATGTCGAAGCGCACGATCCGTTCGACGCGCTCGATGCCGACGTAGAATTTGCCGTCGCTGCCGACGAGCGATTCCATATCGAACCATCCGTGCGACGCGAGCGTCGTGCCGTCGCTGGCAAGCGCCGGCGCCATCTCGGCATCGGCGATGCCGGCGGGCTTGCCGCCGTCATAAACGATGCGCGCCTTTAGCCATGAGCCATTGTCGCTGACGGCCAGGAAATGCGCGCCATCGGGCTCCATGTGCAGCGCCGAGATGCCGCCGAAGGCCTTGTAGCCGGAGGTGAGCACAATGCCGCCGCGAAATTCAAGCGCACCGAACCGCACGCGCGTCGGATCGCGATTGTCGAATGACGTGATCGGCGACGCATCGACGACAATATGCGTCGGCTCCGCGCTGGTGCGCAGGCCTTCGGCGGCCAGTGCCGCGGCGATGATCAGAAGCCCCGCGACAACCGCGCCGCTCCAGATCCACCGTCGGCGCAACGCGCTCACGCAGTTCGGCGGCGCGGCCGGCGGGCAGGCTGCTCCGCGGCGGCCGCATGCTCGGCGAACAATTCGGCAAGCTTCTCGGTCATGGCGCCGCCGAGTTCCTCGGCGTCGACGATGGTGACGGCGCGGCGATAATAGCGCGTGACGTCGTGACCGATGCCGATCGCAATCAGTTCGACCGGCGACCGCGTCTCAATTTCGTCGATCACCCAGCGCAAGTGACGTTCGAGATAGTTGCCGGGATTGACCGACAAGGTCGAGTCATCGACCGGCGCGCCGTCCGAGATCATCATCAGGATCTTGCGCTGCTCGGGACGGGCGAGCAGGCGCTTGTGCGCCCAGTCGAGCGCCTCGCCGTCGATATTCTCCTTCAGCAGCCCCTCGCGCATCATCAGGCCGAGATTCTTGCGCGCGCGACGCCATGGCGCGTCGGCCGCCTTGTAGACGATGTGGCGCAGATCGTTGAGACGGCCGGGGTTGCCCGGCTTGCCGGCCGTAAGCCAATGCTCGCGCGACTGCCCGCCCTTCCACGCGCGCGTCGTGAATCCCAGAATCTCGACCTTGACGCCGCACCGCTCGAGCGTACGCGCCAAAATGTCCGCGCAGGTGGCGGCCACGGTGATCGGACGTCCGCGCATCGAGCCGGAATTGTCGAGCAGCAGGCTGACCACCGTGTCGCGGAACTGCATATCCTTTTCCGCCTTGAACGAGAGCGGATGCAGCGGATCGATGACGATACGCGACAGCCGCGCCGGGTCGAGCATGCCCTCTTCGAGGTCGAACTCCCACGAGCGGTTCTGCTGTGCCATTAGGCGGCGCTGGAGACGATTGGCGAGACGAGCCACCACGCCCTGGAGATTTGAGAGCTGCTTGTCGAGA
>DATCFB010000261.1:0-9366 GCA_036509755.1 Pseudolabrys sp.
TCGGCGGTCGGGAAAACCTGGTACGGCACAATGTTAGCGTGCGCGTTGCCGATGCGCTTGGGGATGTTGCCCGATACCAGATAATTGAGCGCCTGGTTGGACAGCACCCCGACCGTGGAATCCACGAGCGCCGTGTCGACATAGGCGCCCTTGCCGGTGCGATGGCGCTCTTCCAGCGCGGAGAGAATGCCGATCACCGAATAGCAGCCGGTGAAGATGTCCGACATCGGGATGCCGACGCGCGTCGGCTCTCCGTCCGAAGTGCCGGTGAGATCCATTACGCCGCCCATGCCCTGCGCCATCAGGTCATAGCCTGCGCGCTTGGCGTAAGGCCCGTCCTGGCCGAAGCCGGTGACCGAGCAGTAGATCAGCCGCGGGCACTCGTCCTTCAGGCTCTTGTAGTCGAGGCCAAACTTGGCGAGCCCGCCGACCTTGAAGTTCTCGATCAGCACGTCGGAGCGGGCGGCAAGCTTGCGCACGAGCCGTCGGCCTTCCTCGCTCTCGAAGTCGAGCTCGATCGAGCGCTTGCCGCGGTTGGCCGAATGGAAATAGGCCGAGCCGATCGGTTTGCCATCGACGCCCTCGACGAAGGGCGGGCCCCAGCCGCGGGTATCGTCACCAACGCCTTTGCGCTCGACCTTGACGACATCGGCGCCGAGGTCGGCAAGCATTTGTCCGGCCCAAGGCCCCGCCAGGATGCGAGCCAGTTCGAGGACGCGCAGACCTGCCAGCGGCTTCGGCATGATGAAATTTCTCCTTGGAGACGACGCGAAAGGGAATTTGTACCGCGCGCGGTTATAGGGTCATCGCCGTGGGCTGGCCAGAGGCCGAATTGTTCATCCGCGCCATGGGCTTGCCGGCAGAAATAGGGTCCGGCTATGGTACCGCACCGCGCGGCCCGCTATGGTGGAGCGGGGCAACGGGCCGTTTTGGCAATTGTCGATGCCGGGGCGACGCCCGGCTGACGGTTCGCCGACCGATAAGAAACCAAGGAGGAGGAAACATGACGCTCAAGACATTGCTCGCTACGGCCGCCACAGCGGTTCTGCTGTCGGCCTCGGCGCAGGCGCAGGTCACTTTGCGCGCTTCGCATCAATTCCCTGGCGGTAAGCACGACGTGCGCGACGACATGGTGCAGCTCATAGCCAAGGAAGCCGGCGACGCCGGAGTCGGGCTCAAGGTGCAGGTCTATCCGGGCGCCTCGCTCTTCAAGGCCAAAGAGCAATGGAACGCGATGGTGAGCGGACAGCTCGATATCTCGCTGTTCCCGCTCGACTATGCCAGCGGCAAGGTGCCGATCTTCAGCGCCACTCTGATGCCCGGCCTGATCCGCAGCCAGGAGCGCGCCAAGCGCATCAACACCTCGCCGTTCATGAATGAGATGCGCGCTGCCATCGAGAAGCACGGCGTCATCGTGCTGTCGAACGCCTGGTTTGCCGGCGGCGTCGCGTCCAAAGGTGCCTGCATCAAGACGCCCGCCGACATGAAGGGCCTCAAGATCCGGGCCGCCGGACCCACCTTTGCGGCCATGTGGCAGGCTGCCGGCGCCAGCGTCGTCAGCCCGCCGTCGAACGAAATCTACAACGCGTTTCAGACCGGCGTCATCAACGCGACCGATACGAGCCTCGGCAGCTTCGGCTCCATGCGGCTCTATGAAGTGTCCGGCTGTCTGACCGCACCGGGCGATAATGCGCTGTGGTTCATGTACGAGCCGGTGCTGATGTCGAAGAAGAGCTTCGACCGGCTCAACAAGCAGCAGCAGGCGGCCGTGCTCAAGGCGGGCAAAGACGCCGAGGCCTTCTATCAAAAGAAGGCGGAGGACGTGAACGAGGAGACGGTCAAGCAATTCAAGGATCACAAGGTGCAAGTCGTGACCTTGAGCGATGCCGACTACAAGATGTGGATCGACCTCGCCAAGAAGAGCGCCTACAAGGAATACGAAAAGAATGTTCCTAACGGCGAAAAGCTGATCGACGAGGCGCTCGCGGTCAAGTAATCAAAGTCTGCGCGGCCGGCGGGGCTTAGCCCGCCGGCCGAGCTTTTATTCGGGGGAGTAGCGCGCCGGGCTCGGGGCATGGCGCGTTTTCATCTGACAAACCGGACAATAGGGCCCATGGACGCTTACATCCGGGCGGTCGCGTTCCTGTCGCGCGTCGCAGGTGTCGTGGCCGCGTTTTTGATCGCCGCCGCAGTGTTCGTCATCTGCGACATGGTGATCGAGCGCTACATCCTAAACCGGACGTCGGTCTGGCAGATCGACGTCGTCACCTACTGTATCGTCGGAGCGACCTTCATCGGCAGCGCCTATGTGTTGATGACCCGTGGCCACGTCAATGTCGACGTGCTGCCGCTGCACGTCGGCCCGCGCGTGCGCTATTGGCTCGCGGTCTTCACCGGGCTGCTGGCGTTCGCGTTCGTCGTGACGCTGTTCATCTTGACGACGCTCTACTGGTACGAATCGTGGACGAAAAATTGGCACTCGGACACGGTCTGGCGCGCACCGCTCTGGATTCCGTTCGCGTCGATGCCGATCGGACTCGGGCTTCTTGTTCTCCAATACATAGCCGAGTTGTTTTCTCTCGTCAGCGGCCGGACGCCGCCATTCGGCCTCGGCGAAGATCGGATCCATCCATGAGCCCCACGAGCGAAGGCGGGATCGTTCTCGTCGTCACCTTGATCATGCTGCTGTCCGGAATTCCGGTCGCATTCGGTCTCGGCGCCATCTCGATCGTCTTCCTTTTGATCTTCCAGGGCTTCGACAGCATGCACGTCGTCGCCGAGACGTATTATTCGGGCCTCGACGAATTCACGCTCGTCGCCATTCCGATGTTTGTGATGATGGGCGCGGCGATCGGCTCCTCGCCCGCCGGCAAGGACCTCTACGAGTCGCTCGACCGCTGGCTGTACCGGCTGCCCGGCGGATTGGTGATCTCCAACATCGGCGCCTGCGCGATCTTTGCCGCGCTGACCGGCTCCTCGCCGGCCTGCTGCGCCGCCATCGGCAAGATGGGCATCCCCGAGATGCGCCGCCGTGGCTATCCGGATGGCGTGGCGACCGGATCGATCTGCGCCGGCGGTACGCTCGGCATCCTCATTCCGCCTTCGGTGACGTTCATTCTCTACGGCATCGCCACCGAAACTTCGATCGGACGGCTGTTCATCGCCGGTGTGCTGCCGGGCCTGATGTTGACCGGCTTGTTCATGGTGTGGACGCTGATCGCGATCTGGCGCAGCGGCTTTCGCTCGCACGATAAGGACTTCCGCTACACTTGGAAGGAGAAATTCGCCGGCCTTCCCAAAATCATGCCCTTTATCATCATCATCTTGGGCGTGATGTACGCATTGTACGGCGGCGTGGCGACGCCGTCGGAAGCGGCCGGCGTCGGCGCCGCCATGTGCCTGATCCTTGCCATCCTCATCTATCGGCTTTGGACTCCGAAGGAAATCTGGCTGATCTTGCGCGACACCATGCGCGAATCGGTGATGATCCTGACCATCATCGCCGCGGCCGTGCTGTTCGGCTACATGCTGACGTCGCTGTACCTGACGCAGACTTTGGCGCAGGGCATTGCTGACATGCACGCCAACAAGTGGGTGTTGATGTTCCTCATCAACATCTTCCTCTTGGTGAGCGGCTTCTTCATCCCGCCGGCGGCGATCATTTTGATGACCTCGCCGATCCTGCTGCCGATCATCACCGCCGCCGGGTTCGACCCGATCTGGTTCGGAGTCGTGCTCACCATCAACATGGAAATCGGGCTGATCCATCCGCCGGTCGGCCTCAACATCTATATCGTGAACGCGATAGCGCCCGACGTGCCGGTGACCACGGTGATGTGGGGAACATTACCCTACGTGCTCTGCATGATGCTTGCCATTTTGCTCTTGTGTATCTTCCCGGAAATCGCCACATGGCTGCCGAACCATCTCATGGGCGGCTTGGAGTAATGGCGGCCGGCGGCTGCCGGCGGTCCGCCGGGCTTCGGGAGGGCACCTGATGAATACCTCCTTCTTCGGGGAGTTGCTGCAAACCATCTCCGACCGCGGGCGGGCGCTGTTGAACCGCGAGCGCCGCGGCCAGGACCCGCTCCGCTCCGAGAGCCTGATCGAGCTGTGCGAGGATCTTCTCTCCGGTCGCGGCGAGGCGTCGGGCGTCGCTCTAGCGCGCGAAATTCTCACGCGCTACGCGGAAGTCCGCACCGGTCCGCGCGTCGCCTTCTTCGAGGCTCTGGCGCAGCGTTTCGGCACCGATGGCGAGCGGCTCGACAAAGCGGTCGCCGCCTGGAAGGAGGCGCCGGGCGACGCAACCGCGAAAGAGGTGCATGCCGCCTCGGAGCCCCGCCGGCAGGAGCTCTTTCGGAGGCTTAATCTCGCTCCCGGCGGCACCGTCGCGCTCGTGCGCATGCGCGAGCAGTTGATGGAGGCGCTCGGCCATCGCGACGACCTTGGCCCGGTCGACGACGATTTCGTGCATCTGTTCTCGTCCTGGTTCAACCGCGGCTTCCTGGTGCTGCGGCGCATCGACTGGTCGACGCCGGCGATCGTGCTGGAGAAGATCATCAGGTACGAAGCGGTACACGCTATTCACGACTGGGACGATCTGCGCCGCCGCATCGATCCGCCCGACCGGCGCTGCTACGCCTTCTTCCATCCGGCACTGGTCGACGATCCGCTGATCTTCGTCGAGGTCGCCTTCACGCGTGACATCGCTGGCGGCATCGCACCGATCCTGGCGCCGGATCGCGAACGGACCGATCTCGATCGCGCGCGCACGGCGGTGTTCTACTCGATCTCGAACTGCCAGCGCGGGCTCGCCGGCGTGTCGTTCGGCAGCTTCCTGATCAAGCAGGTGGTCGAGGAGATTTGCCGCGACCTGCCCAAGCTCAATACCTTCGTCACCTTGTCGCCGGTCACGAACTTTGCGTCTTGGCTGGCAAGCGAGCGCGCCGGCGAAAACTCGATCGCGCTGTCGGCCGCCGACAAAGAGGCTTTCGCCGCGCTCGATGTGCCAGACTGGTGGCGAAACGACGAGACGGTCGAAGCGCTGCGCGAACCCTTGCTTCGCGCCGCGGCATGGTACTTCCTGCGCGCCAAAAACAAGCGCGGCGCGCCGCTCGATGCGGTCGCGCGCTTCCATTGTGGCAACGGCGCACGGCTCGAGCGCATCAACTGGCTCGGCGACACGTCCGAGCGTGCGATGAAGCAGGCGCACGGCATCATGGTGAACTATCTCTACGATCTCGACGACATCGAGAAGAATCACGAGGCTTTCGCCGAGACCCGCGCCGTGGTCGCCTCGTCCGCCGTACAGCGCCGTCTGCGCACGGTCGAGCTGGTGCCTGTCACGGGCTAACGCGCAATCTCGGCCTCGTCCGGTCCGCGCCGCACGCCCACGCGCGGCTGGGGCTTCGCTGCGCTCAACGCACCCTACGGCGCGCAATCTCACTCATGACTTACCGTAAACCGGAACGATGGCTCCGCGCGTGACGCGGTTGTCGGGCGAGGCGAGGAAAAGGATTGTCGCCGCGACCTCCTCGACCTTGGGCCATGCCGCGTGATCCGCCTTCGGCATCGTCGCGCGATTGGCCGGCGTGTCCATGATCGACGGCGCCACGGCGTTGACCAGGATGCCGACGCCGGCGACTTCCTCGGCGAGCGCGACGGTCAGCGCGGCGACGCCGGACTTTGCGATCGCGTAGGCGCTCATACCGGCTCCGGCGCGCGGCTCGAGCGCCGGCCGAGCAGCGACGTTGACGATGCGGCCTCCTTGCGCGCGCATCGCGTTCACCGCCGCGCGGCAGCATAGGAAGCACGAAACGAGGTTTTGCTCGAGCTGCGCCATCAGTGCGGCCTTGCCGGTGTCGGCGACTTTGCCCATGGCGAAGCCGCCGGCAATCTGGATCGAGCCCCACAGCGCCGCGCCGGCCTGCGCGTAGACCTTGTCGACGTCGGCTTCGTCGGCGAGATCGCGTACGGCGACGAGCGACACCGCCTTGTCGGCGCGATGCGCGAAATGCTGCATCTCGACTTCGTGCACATAGGGCACGACGCAGCGCGCGCCTCTGGCGATCAGCCCACCGACGACGGCGGCGCCGAGAGCGCCAGTGCCGCCGGTGATGACGACGGTGCGATTGGCGAAGTCCATGAGCAAGCCTCTCTCGGCCTCATCCTTCGAGACGGCCGCTTTGCGGCTTCCTCAGCATGAGGCGAAAGGAGACGAAAGGACAAGATAGAATTTCACCCCCGGCCGCGCTTGGCCCGCGTCGGCAGCACCTGGAATTCCAGCCAGTTGGCGAGCTCGCCGGTGCGCAACTTTTTGTCGAGCACGTTGCTGGACACGCCGTGCCGCCAGGACAACCGCTTGCAGGCGGGATCGCGGTCGAGCAGATCGAGGTCCTCGGCATAGCTCGTCATGTCGGTCTCGTTGGCGAAGAAGCCTTCCTCGATCAGTCGCGTGCCGATGCGGCGCACGATCGCCGCCAGTTCGCGCAGCGGATATTCCGGATGGTACTGCACCGCCCAGGCGATCGAGCCGCCGGCTCGAATCTCGACGCTCTGCACCTGCGACACTGCGTTAGCGGCAAGCACGGTCGTTCCTGGCGCCACGGTCTCGACCTCGTCGAGATGCACGGTGGGCGCGTTGAAGACGTCGGCCTTGCCGACATACATCGGATGCTTGCGGCCGTGGCCGGTGAGGCGGATGCCGCGGCCGAAGCCGATTTCGCGGCCGAGCGGGTTGCGCCGCACGATACCGCCCGCCGCCGCGGTGATTAGCTGGAGGCCCCAGCAGGAGCCGAAGATCGGCGTGCCGGTGCGGAACGCCGCGCGCACGAGATCGACCTGTCGCGCCACTTCGGGGCCGCCATTGTAGATGTGCAGGCCCGAGCCGGTGATGGCGATGCCGTCATAGCCCTCCAACGCCGCGCCGGCCGGCAGCGCCGCGGCCAGGTCGGCCGGATAGCAGACCTCGACCGTCGCCCCCGGCAGCAGGTCGCGCAGCAAATCGGCGTAGTTCCGGCTCGCCACGGTGCCGCCGGCGGCGACATGCTCGGCCATGGTGGCCGGGGAATTGCCTTCGATGACCAGCAGCCGCGGGGAGGGCATTTCCGGGGGGCTTCCTATCCTGTCATCCCGGGGCTTGGCGCGGCCCGGAATGATCGGGCCGATATGGCCGAGCTTTGGCGATTCCGCAATTGCGACCGGAATCCGCCGCTTTAATCGACGTTAACAGGCGCCAATTAACATTGTGCCATTCGCCGCCCTCGTCCGCGGCCCGAGAAAACGGTCCTCACCTTCATGGCCGACTTCGACATCGCCATCATCGGCGGCGGCATCAACGGCACCGGCATCGCCCGCGACGCCGCCGGCCGCGGCCTCAAGGTGCTGCTGGCCGAGATGAACGACCTCGGCTCCGGCACGTCGTCGGCCTCCACCAAGCTCATTCATGGCGGCCTGCGCTATCTCGAGCATGGCGCCTTCCGGCTGGTGCGTGAGGCGCTCACCGAGCGCGAAGTGCTGCTGCGCATGGCGCCGCACATCATCCGCCCGATGCGCTTCGTGCTGCCGCCGAAGTCCGGCCTGCGTGCGCCGCTCAAGCTGCGCCTCGGGCTTATGCTTTACGACTGGCTCGGGGCGCGGAAGCTGCTGCCGGCTTCGCGGACAATCGACCTGACGCATAGCGCCGTCGGCCAGCCCTTGCAGCGCAGCTTTCGCTACGGCTTCGAATATTCCGACTGCTGGGTCGACGACGCGCGGCTCGTCCTGCTCACCGCTCTCGATGCGCGCGAGCGCGGCGCCGTCATCAAGACGCACACCAAGGTCACGCGCACCGAGCGCCGCACCGACGACTGGGAACTGGTACTCAACAATCGCGGGCGCCGCGAAGTGGCGACGGCGCGCGTGCTCGTCAACGCCGCCGGCGCGTGGATCGGCGAAGTGGCCGACACCATCCTGCGCACGCCATTGGCGAAGCCGGTGCGGCTGGTGAAGGGCAGTCATATCGTCGTGCGCCGCCGCTTCGAGCACGAAACGGGCTACATCCTCCAGGCGGGAGACGGCCGCGTCGTCTTCGCGCTGCCCTTCGCCGGCGAGTTCACCATGATCGGCACCACCGACGAGACATTCGTCGGCGACGTCAATGCACCGGCGCCTGATGCGCGCGAGATTCTCTATCTCTGTGACGTGATGAACCAGTATTTCCGCGACAAGGTCACGCCCGACGAACTGGTCTGGTCTTTTTCCGGCGTGCGCGCGCTGGTCGATGACGGCAGCGACCGTCCGGAGGACGTCACGCGCGATTACGACCTCTTGCTCGAAAAGCCATTCCGGCAGGCGCCGTTGCTTACGATCTACGGCGGCAAGATCACAACCTATCGGCGTCTCGCAGAGGCGGCGATGAAAAAGATCGGGCCGTTCTTTACCACGCAGCCGCCCTGGACCGCGGCTTCGCATCTGCCCGGCGGCGATTTCCCGCCGCAGGATTTCTACGAGCAGGTCGCGGCGACGATTGCCCGCTGGCCATTTCTCTCGGAGCCGCAGGCGCGCCGGTTGGTTCGCGCCTACGGCACGCGTGTTGCTTTGATCCTCGGCGAAGCACATAGCATGGACGATCTCGGCCCCCGGTTGATGGAAGATCTGACCGGAGCCGAGGTGCGCTATCTCGTCGAGCAGGAATGGGCGGAAACCGCCGACGACGTCCTCTGGCGCCGCACCAAATTCGGACTGAAGGCCGACGCCGACGAGCGTATCGCTATCAATCAATTCATCGTCTCGCTGGCCGCGCGCTGAGCTGCGGCGGCCGCTCATGGTTGATCGCTGGTTAAGGCGATCCCACAAGATTCATGGCGGCATTTTATTAGGAATGCAGACTTCTGTGATCAACTCGGTGCCGATGGAAAACCGTGTGGGGCACACGATGCAGACCGATATCGCGGCTCGCTTCGCCAGCGCGCGAATTCTGCTGGTGGATGACGAACAATACATGCGCAAGGTCGTGCGCACGATGCTCTTGGGCATGGGCGTGCGGCATATCGCCGAGGCTCATGACGGGCCGACCGGATTGGAGATGATCCGTCACCAGGCGCCGGATGTCGTGATCCTCGATTGGGAAATGCCGGGGCTGAATGGCACATCCTTCGTGCGCATGGTGCGCTCGCCCGAGACCTTCCCGCAGCCGGACGTGCCGATCATCATGCTCACCGGTCACGGCGAACGCGCGCGCGTCATCGAAGCGGTGTGCGTCGGCGCCAACGAATTCCTGCTCAAGCCGGTGTCGACCAATGCCTTGCGCGAGCGGGTTGCCGCGGTGTTGATGAATCCGCGCCGCATGGTCAGCAGCGGGCCCTATTACGGGCCGGCGCCGCGCAA
>DATCFB010000262.1:0-2453 GCA_036509755.1 Pseudolabrys sp.
GCCGTGCTGCCCGGAGACGGAATCGGCCATGAGGTGATGAAGCCCGCGCTCGACGTGCTGCGCCGGATCGAAGAGACGACGCCGGGCCTGTCGTTCCGATACACCGAAGCGCCGGCCGGCGCCGAGGAATACCGCGCCACCGGCAAGTCGATGTCGGGTGAGACCATCAAGTTGTGCGAGACCGCCGACGCGATCCTGCTCGGCGCCTGCGGCCTGCCGAGCGTGCGCTATCCCGACAACACCGAGATCATGCCGCAGGTCGAATTGCGCTTCATCTTCGACCTTTATGCCGGGGTACGGCCGGCGCGACTCATTCCCGGCGTGCCCTCCCCGATCGCCGGCGCGCACGCGCACGGCATCGACTTCGTGCTGATCCGCGAATCGACAGAAGGCCTGTTCGCCTCCATGGGCAAGGGCGTCACCACGCATGACGAGGCGCGCGAGACGTTGGTGGTGACGCGCAACAAGACCGAGCGGCTGTTCGACTTCTCGCTCAAGCTTGCCGAGCGGCGCAAATCGCGCGGCAAGCCGGGCAAGCTCTCGCTGGTCGACAAGGCGAACGTGTTCAAGGCGTTCAACTGGCAGCGCGACATCTTCAACGAACGCAGGCCGAAGTTTGCGAACGTCGAGACCGAGATGGTCTATGTCGACGCCTGCGCGGCGATGATGGTGCTGCGCCCGTGGCGGTTCGACGTCATGGTGATGGAGAACATGTTCGGCGACATTCTGTCCGATCTCGCCGCCGGGCTGATCGGCGGGCTCGGCATCGCGCCGTCGGCCGACATCGGCGACACGCATGCGGTGTTCCAGCCGTGCCACGGCACCGCGCCCGACATCATGGGCCAGGGCAAGGCCAATCCGACCGCGATGATTCTCTCGGCGGCGATGATGCTGGATTGGCTCGCCGACAAGCACGACCTTCCGGTCGCGGCGGAAGCCGCGCAGCGCATCGAAGGCGCAGTCGACAAGGCCTACGCCGCCGGCCTCAAGCCGATGGAATATGGCGGCGGCGACGGCACCGCGGCGATCTCGAAAGCAGTGATGCAGGCGCTGGGCTAGAGCCCGACGAATTCTCCGATCGCCTTGAGGAAGGCGGCGGGCTGTTCGAGCGGCGGGCAATGGCCGCAGCCGGGCAGTTCGACATATTTCGCGCCGGCGACCTTGTCGGCGATTTCCTTGTTCAGAGCGGGCGGCGTCGCCTGGTCCAATTCGCCGCACACGACAAGCGTCGGCACGCGCAGATGGCTCAGAAGCGGCACCAGATCGGTCTCCTGCAAAACACGGCAGGCGGCCTGGAACGCCTTGGGATCGATGCCGAGGAGCACCTTCTTGCGCTCGTCGATCTTCTCCGGATGCGCCGCGAGATAGGCCGGCGAATAGACGCGTTTCGCCGATATTTCCGCGACGGCGCCGAGGCCGGCCTCGGCGACTTTCTGCGCCATCGCGGCGAATTGCTGGCGTCCCTCCGGCGGAAAGCCGGCGGCAGCGTCGCTCACCACCAGGCGCGCGATGCGCTCCGGATGCGCGATGGCGAAGGCGACCGCCACGCTGCCGCCGAAGCCGTTGCCGATCAGCACGGCGTCCTTGGAAATTTCAAATTCCTGAAACCCATCTTCGATGATCGCCACATACGCGTCCATCAGGGCCAGAAGCGGCGGCTGCGAACCGTGAAAGCCCGGCAGATTGATGAGCGTCACGCGATGCTTGGCGGCGAGCGCCGGCAGCACCGGATCGAATGCGTGCCGGTCGGCGAGCAGCGAGTGCAGCACGACGATGTCGGGGCCCTCGCCCGTGCGTACCGCTTTCAGCGCGCCGCGGCCGGCCGCGAGTTCTTCCATCTGCATTCGAAATGCCTCCCTGCCTCGCGGCAATGTCGCAACGGTTGAGATAACGCGCAAGGGTGCAAAACCGACGAGCCGATGCGCACAAAAAAGCCGCGCCTCGCGCACGCGGCTTCGCGCGAACGTGGACCCGTCACCCTCAGGAGCGAGCGAAGCGAGCCTCAAAGGGCGACGGCCGGGCCCTTTCATCCTTCGAGGCTCGGCCTTCGGCCGAGCACCTCAGGATGACGAAGTACAGACGCTACGCCCGGAGTTCCCTTACTGCCCTTCCCGCCAGATGCCGAGCGCTTCCTGCGCGGGCTTGTCGGAGATCGAGAACAGCACCGCATCGCTATTGCCGCTAACGGTGTGCTGATAGCGCTTCCATGGCGGCACGACGAACACGTCGTTGACGCCCCATTCGAACGACTTGCCGTCGATCACCGTCGTGCCGGTGCCTTCCGCCACGCAGAACACCGTACCGTCGGTCGAGCGGTAGGGCTCGCCCGCAAAGCCCTTCGGCAGCAGCGACAAATTGGCGCCCATCGTCGGCAGCACCGGGCCGCCATTGATCGGGTTGGCGTAGCGCACGCGCGCGCCATGGCGCTTGTCGACGTCGCCGGTCTTCTTCAG
>DATCFB010000263.1:0-21791 GCA_036509755.1 Pseudolabrys sp.
AACCCCGCGGGGTGGACCTTTACTTCGATCGCGCTGATGGACGCGCTGAAGATGTTCGCCGGCCCGATCATCGAGCTGCATATCTCCAACGTCCATCGGCGCGAGAGCCTGTATCACAACTCGCTCGTTTCGAAGGTGGCCACCGCGGTCATCGCGGGGTTAGGCGCCAGCGGCTACCGCGTCGCGCTCGGATCGATCAAGGAGATGCTGGCCGCCAAATAGCTAGCTCTGCACCGAGAAGCCGCCATCGACCGGAATCGCTGCGCCGGTGACGAAGTCGGAGGCGCGCGAGGCGAGGAAGACGGCGATGCCGGCGAAATCTTCCGGCACGCCCCAGCGCGCCGCCGGCGTGCGCGCCAGCACACGCTCGTTCAGACCCGCGACCTGCTCGCGCGCCTTCACCGTGAGCTCGGTGTCGATCCAGCCGGGCAGGATACAATTGACCTGGATGTTGTCCTTCGCCCAGGCCGTGGCCATGGCGCGCGCCATCTGCACGATGCCGCCTTTGCTCGCCGCATAAGGCGCGGCGTAGGACGAGGCGAAGATCGACATCATCGAGCCGATATTGATGATCTTGCCGCCACCTGCCCGCAGCATGTGCTGATAAGCCGCCTGCGAGCAGATGAAGGCGCTCGTCAGATTGGTGTTCATGACGTGATGCCAGTCGGCCGCGGTCAGGTCCTGTGGCTGCTTGCGCACGGCAGTGCCGGCATTGTTGACGAGAATGTCGAGGCGGCCGAAACGCTCTGCCGTCCCGTCGATCGCCTTGCGGCAGGAATTTTCGTCGAGTACATCGAGTTCGACGAAGTCGGCCGTGCCGCCGTAGTCTTTGAGCGCGGCAAGCGCTTTTTCCGCCTTCGCTTTGTTCCGGCCGGCGATCACCACGGTCGCTCCAGCCTCGGCCAGGCCCTTCGCCATGCCGAGGCCGATGCCGCCATTGCCGCCGGTGACGAAGGCGACACGTTGCGTCAGGTCGAAATTTGGCATCGGACGGACTCCTCCTGCTTCAAGGCCGCGCGATGACGCCGCCCGTCATCGGCCGCGGTGCGCCGGTCGTCTTCGGGAACGTGATCGGCAGTCCGTTCAGTGTGCGCACGGCAAGGTAGGCGAAAGCCTGCGCCTCGAGCGAATCCGAGGCCCAGCCGATGGCATACGCGGTTTCGACACTCGCCGGCTTCAGCCGATCGGCGAGCATGCGCATCAAGGTCGGATTGCGCGCGCCGCCTCCGGCCACGATCCAGCTTCGCGGCGGCTGCGGCAAGAGCGTGACGACGCGCGCAACCGCCGCCGCGGTGAGCGCCGACAAGGTCGCGGCGCCGTCGGCGACCGAGAAGTCCGGCAGGCCGATATTGGCGAAGGCGAAGGCGTTGCGATCGAGCGACTTCGGATAAGGATGCGCGAAGAAGTCGTGCGCCAGGACGCGCGCGACGAACTTCTCGTCGACATGCCCGCGCGCCGCCTGATCGCCGTCGCGGTCGAGCGGCAGGCCGGTGCGCGCGCGCATGAAGTCGTCGATCAGGGCGTTGCCCGGCCCGGTGTCGCAGGCGACCGGATCGCCGCCGTCAACCCAAGTAATGTTGGCGACGCCGCCGACATTGAGGAGGGCGATCGGGTGCGGCCGTTCGAGCATGCGCGCCAGCGCCTGATGGAATACCGGCACCAGTGGTGCGCCCTGCCCGCCGGCAGCAACGTCGGCGGCACGGAAGTCGTACGCGACTGTCATGCCGAGGCGGCGCGCGAGCGCAGCGCCGTCGCCGATCTGCACCGTCAGCCGTTTCTCTGGCCGGTGCAGCACCGTCTGTCCGTGAAAGCCAACCACCGCGACGTCCGCGCGCGCGATGCCGGTGTCGCGCAAAAAGGTCTCGACGGCTTCACCATGCACGCGCGTGACGAAGTCGTCGGCCTCGACGAGAACGCCCGGCCGCTGATCGCGCGCCGTTACGCGTGCGCCCTCGGCCAACGCCCCACGCAACAGCATGCGCTCGTCGTCGGTATAGGGACGGTAGCCGGTCGGACCGAAGGCCGCGACGCGTTCACCATCGGTCTCAAGGAGCGCAATGTCCACGCCGTCGAGCGAAGTCCCGCTCATCAGGCCGATCGCCCGCACCAACCCCAACGCCCCGGTTCCCTGTTGGTTGAATCCCGTGCCGGACCTGTTACACCACCCGCCCGAGAGATGCGACTGGCCGTGCTGAGCAACGTCAATGAGCGCCTATAAGTCCGAATTCCTTAACATTCTGGCCGCGCGCGGCTTCATCCACCAGGTCTCCGAACCCGAGACGTTGGACGCGCTCGCCGCGAAGAGCGCCATCACGGCCTATATCGGTTTCGACTGCACCGCAGCCTCGCTGCACGTCGGCTCGTTGCTGCCGATTATGATGCTGTATTGGTTGCAACAGACCGGTCACCGGCCGATCGCGCTGATGGGCGGCGGCACGACCCGCGTCGGCGATCCCTCGGGCAAGGACGAGAGCCGCCGCATCCTCACGCACGCGACGATCGACCAGAACCTTGCCGGTATTCGCGCGATCTTTTCCAAATTTCTGAAATTCGAGGGTCAAGGCGGAAATGCCGTCATGGCCAACAATGCCGACTGGCTTAACACGCTTAATTACATCGACTTCCTGCGTGACGTCGGTCGCCACTTCTCGGTCAATCGCATGCTGTCGTTCGACAGTGTGAAGATGCGGCTCGACCGGCAGCAGGAATTGTCGTTCCTCGAATTCAACTACATGGTGCTGCAGGCCTACGATTTCGTCGAACTCAACAAACGCCACGGCTGCGTGCTTCAGATGGGCGGTTCCGACCAGTGGGGCAACATCATCAACGGCATCGATCTCGGCCGGCGCATGAACAATGCGCAATTATTCGCGCTGACGTCGCCCCTGATTACCACTTCGTCGGGCGCGAAGATGGGCAAGACCGCCGCCGGCGCGGTGTGGCTCAATGCCGATTTGATGAGCCCGTATGACTACTGGCAGTACTGGCGCAATACCGAGGACGGCGATGTCGGCCGATTCCTCAAGCTGTTCACCGTGCTGCCGCTCGACGAGATCGGGAAGCTCACGGCCTTGCAGGGCCAGGAGATCAACGAGGCGAAGAAGGTACTGGCGACGGAAGCGACCGCTTTGGTGCACGGCCGCGACGCCGCCGCGCAAGCGGCCGAGACCGCGCGTAAAACCTTCGAGGAAGGCACGCACGCGTCCTCGCTGCCGACGATCGAAATCCCGCGCGCCGAGCTCGACAAGGGACTTGGCGTACTCATCGCTTTCGCCGAGAAGTCCGCGCTGGTGTCGTCGAACGGCGAGGCGCGGCGTCAGATCAAGGCGGGCGGCCTGCGCGTCAACGATGCGACGGTCAGCGACGAGAAGATGATGCTGAGCGCCGGCAACCTCACCCCTGAGGGCGTGATCAAGCTTTCACTCGGCAAGAAGAAGCACATCCTCTTGAAGCCGGTGTGAGGCGCGCAAGCGCCGTCACCGCGTCGGCGGCACGAAGTTGCGGTCGAACGATCCCGGCGACGGGATGAACTTGCGCAGCAGTCCCGGCGTGATCGCCGTGACCGGATTGACGGTGATGCGCGGTGACGACGGCGGGCCGACCGCCTCGTATGTGATGCCGAGCAGGCCTTCGTTGCTTCCACCTCCGAGGAACAGCCCGACGATCGGGATCTGCCCGAACATGTTGTTGAGGCCGTAGAACGGCACGAAGGTGCCGCGCAGATGCACGTCGTTGCGGGCGTAGTCGATCTGCCCTTCAATGGTGGCGCCGACCAGCGGGCCGCGCACGACGCCGTCGCGGACCGCCATCTTGCCGCTGAACCGCGTGAAGTCGACACGGGCCTCCGAAAACTCCACCGTATTGGCGTTGGCGCCGGGCGCACCGGCGATGACCCGTTGCAATGTCGGTTCGTTACGCACGGCGAAATTGCGGACATAGAACGTGCCGATCTGCGGCGAGGCGTCTTGCGTCGGCGGATCCATCGCCACCCACATCTGCCCGCCATACATGCGCGCATACATATCGGTGAAGCGGAACAGCGCGCCGGCGTCCGCCGTCTCGAGGTAGATTACCGCGTGGTTGTCGTGCGCGCGCACGCGCATGTCGCCGATGAGCGGTGTGTCGCGGCCGATCTTCGAATTCAGGCTGAAGCTGCGGATGTGCCCGCCGCGGCGCGACAACGACAGGACGAGGCCGCGTAGGGTTTCGCCGTTGTGGCCCGCCACCGTGCCGATCTTCACATCGACGTCGATGTCGGGTTGCTTCTTGCGGGCGGAACCGTTGCTGGCCATCGACGAACGAACGAAATTGCGGCCGTCATAGACGTCGCCGCGCATGACGATCTTGAGCACGCCATCATTGCCGCGATCGGCCTTGAGCGAGAGCTTGTCGCCGTCCGACAACGCGAAAGTCGGGAAGTTCGCCGAGGCAATATTGCCGGAACCGTCGAGCTCGATCGAGCCTTGCACATTGGCGCCATCGCCGGTGACGTTCAGATCGTCGAAGCGCGTCCCCTTGGCCGTCTTGGCGAAGGTGAACGTCGCACGAGCGCTTCGTCCGGCCGGCTTTTCCCAGCCGGGCAGCAGATTGTCGATCTTCACCGGCGTGAGGTCCGCGTCGACCATCATCCGCTGATCGACGTCGTCGCCGCCGACCCGCGCGGTCAGCCGAACCGGAATCGAGCCGACGACGGCGCTGCCGACATCCAGGCCGAGGCGATGGCGCGCCGCCTCATCGAGCTTGGCGGCGATATGCAATTCGGCGGCAGTGTCGCCCTTCTTGCGAGAGAGATCGACCGTCGCGGGCGTACCGTTAATCCGCGCGTCGCCGCCGATCTGGTAGCCATCGCTGGTCGCGGTCGCTTTGAGCGAGGCGGCCTCGATCTTCTGCCCGAGTAGCCCTCTCTCGGCGCCGAAATTGGTGATATCGGCGGCGATTGCGTACGTGAACGCGTCGGCCGGAATATTCTTGCCGAGCGGAAAATCGATTTTGACCTCGGCGCTGACCGCCCCGCGCGTCGTCGCCGGATCGAGCGGCAGACCCACTTTGTCGCGCAGGCCGTCGCTCTGCAACAGCGCGGCGGCGGCCGGCAGCGTGCCGTCGATGCGGAAATTGACGTGCGCCGGCGCCGGCTTCGGATGCGTGTCCGGCATCTGGAACAGTCCGCCGACAATGCTGAGCTTGCGGCCCGGCGTCACCTCGACGGTACCGCGACCGAGATTGATGGTGGCGGCGCGGCCGGTGATGTGCACGGTCAGGTCGGCGTCCCGGATCGCCGGTAGCTTGTCGAGCGGCTTGAGCGTGGTGCCGCTGGTCTCGATGTCGACCGAGAGACCGTCCTCGGTCAGCGGCGGTCCGCTCGGGCTGAACTCGGAAAACGGCGCGTTGCCGGCGATGACGACGCGCTCGACCGTGCCGCCGTTGACATGCTCGCCGGCCCAACGACGTACATTGGGAGCGATGAAAGGCGGCCATAGCCGCTTCATCGCCCAGGTCGGCATGCGGTTGCCGGCGACGCCGAAAGCGAGCCGCGGATCGGCGGACGACATATCGAGGCTGCCGGAAAAAGCGATGCCGACGTTATGCGTCGGCCGGGTGTCAATGCGGCGTATGTCGGCCTGCTCGAGATCGATGCGGCGCTTGGTCGGATCGATGCGCAGCTTCAGGTTGGCGCGGTTGAGCGCGAGGCTTTCCTCGTCGGAGCCGGGCGGCGGCGCGAGGATGATCGGATCGATCACCGGATCGTCGCGCGACATCGAGACAGTCCAAGCGGTGCTCGGCGCGGTAGGCGCCTCCGCGACTGCCCGCATTGTGAACTGGTTGCCGCCGGTCTGCACCTGGAACGGCACCAGGAGCAGCCCGCGCGCGCTGTCCCAGCTGAACCGAACGTCGGCATGGTCGATGTGCAAGCTGAAATCGGGATCGCGCCGATCGACAATGTCGCCGGCGTCGGCGAGCACCTCGCCGCTCACGCGTTGCGGTTTTCCACTCGGCGCGATCTCGGCACGGATGCTCGCAGAGACCGGTAGGTCGGCTTCGATGCCGACCTCGCTGAGCCGCAGCGCCAGCGTGATGTCGCGTGTCGACACCTTGCGCGCCTCGATGCCGATCGCGCGAACGCCGCCTTCGACGGGACGCATCGCGGCGTTGATGAGCCAGGGCCGCGATTTGCTGTCGGACTCCAGCTTGAACATGATGCCACCCTGCGGCGGGCGCATCAGGCTGGCGTTGATACGCTCGAAATTCCACCGCTTGCCGTCGCGCTGGTCGTCGACGACGAGGCTGCCGTCCTTGAGACCGAGCTCGCGCAGATCGTGGCCGTCGAGGCCGGTCTCGCCGAGCTTGTCGAGCCAAGCGAGCGCGCCGGCAAGATCGTCGAAGCCGCTAAGCGCGGAGCCCGAGGCGGTCTTGCCGTCGGGTGGCGTCGGCGGCGCCTGGGCCGTGGCGATCGGCCGCTTGTCGGCACCGGCGAAAACGGTCACGCGACCGTCTTTCTCGATCCGTACCGACAACTCGGCGCCGACGAGGTTGAGGCTCTCCGCCACGAGCCGGCCGGACAATAATGAGCGGCCGGACAGCCCGACCTCCGCCTTAGGCGCGCTTGCCACCACCGTGCCGTCGGTATCGCGCACGATAATGTCGCGCATCCGTAAGGTCGGCCGGCCTTTCTCATCGCGTTCGATCTGGGTACCCCCGACCGACACCGAATGCTTGCCGCCAAAATTCTCTTCCATGGCTGCCTTGAGCCACGGCGTCGCCATGTCGAATTCGATCGGTCCTTTCGAGAGCCGCCACCACAGGCCGGCCGCGGCGGCGACGGCGATGATGCAGGCCGCGCCGGAACCGATGGCGATACGCCAGATCCATTTACGATGTAGGAATTTCGACGAGATCCGGCGCAGATGCTTGAGTCGACGCATGAGAACCGCGCGGCCGAGATGCGCGACGCGACGTGCCCTGTGCTTGTGCGCGGTCTCTGTCATACCCTATGTGCGCCCCTCCCCGGGCGCACCGTCGCCCGCAAGTGCCCGGACACGCAACGGTTTAGCGGCTGAACGTCATGGAGCCGGTTGCGCCCCCCCGACGCAAATGGCATCAGCGACATTGACGGGCCGAAAACGACGAAAGGAAGGCGAATGGATCGTGAACTGGGCGTCGGAGACCGGGCGCCTGCCTTCACGTTACCGCGTGACGGCGGCGACAAGGTCTCGTTGAAAGATTTCAAAGGCCGCAATCTCGTCCTCTATTTCTATCCGAAGGCCGATACGCCGGGCTGCACTCGGGAGGCCATCGCCTTCAGCAAGCTACGCGCTACTTTCGCCAAGGCCGGAACCGACATCGTCGGTGTCTCCGCCGATGCGGTCGCCGCCCAGGACAAGTTCAAGGCCAAGCACAAGCTCTCAATCCCGCTCGCTTCCGACGAGACCAAGGCCATGCTGGAAGCGTATGGCGCATGGGGCGAAAAATCGATGTACGGACGCAAATTCATGGGCGTCATCCGCAAGACACTCCTGATCGACGGCGGCGGGCGCATCCTGCGCGTCTGGCCGAAAGTACGCGTCGAAGGCCATGCCGAAGAGGTGCTCGAAACCGTCCGTGCACTATAAGTCCACGGAATGATGGCGGATTCGGTGATGTCCCGATTCGCATTACCTCTTCCTTAACCATATCCGGGCGATATCGGCGCGTTATTTCTCCGCGTGGAGCGTCGATGTCGCAGCCGTCCCCTTCGTCCCATCCGCGCGCGGCCCCCGCCTCCGCCCGTCCCCACACCGCCGCATCGGTCTCTCGCAGCCTGAGCCGTCCGCGCGGCGGCGACTACACGCTGGTCCACGCCGGCCGGCAGGTACGCATCGGTCCGGTCGCCTTCTGGATCGTAGTCGGCACGGCGGTCGTCATGGGCGTATGGACGATCGGCACCGGCACCTATTTCGCCTTTCGCGACAGCGTGCTCGCGCATCTGATGGGCCGTCAGGCGCAGATGCAATATGCCTACGAAGACCGCATCGCGGAGCTGCGCGCGCAGGTCGACCGCATCATGAGCCGCCAACTTCTCGATCAGGAGCAGTTCGAGAAAAAGCTCAATGCTCTCATCAAGCGTCAGGCGTTGCTCGAGAGCCGCACCTCGGCGCTATCCGGCGAGAGCATCACGACCGGCACGATCCGCGGCAGCCGCGGCACGGCCGACCCGGCGCGGCCGAAGGCCTCGCCGATCAGCGACACCGTCATCTTCGCCGCCCCGCCGGACCGAGAGGCGCGGCTTGAATCGCGCAACACGGTCGCCGCGGCGAGCCACCCGTTGCAGGCGGCAAAGGCCGGAGGCCTCGAAGGCGTGCTCGCACGCGTCTCTTCCGCACTTGACCGGGTCGAGAAGCGCCAAGGCATGGTGCTGGCGCAGATGGAGGAGCAGGCCGACGGCAAGACACATCGCATGCGCAGCGTGCTCGATGACCTCGGCGTCAACGTGAACACGGCGCATGTCCGCGGCGTCGGCGGCCCGTTCGTGCCGCTCAAACAGCCGAGCAAGGGCGCCAGCGACTTCGATCGCCAGCTCTATCGCGTTAATCTCGCCCGCGCCGACGTTGATCGCTACCGGCAGGCGCTCGTGACCGTGCCCTTGCGCAAGCCGGTCGCTGGCGAGATCGACATGAGTTCGCCCTTCGGCGTGCGCATGGACCCGTTCCTGCATCGCCCGGCGATGCACACCGGCCTCGACATGCGCGGCGACATCGGCGAGCCGGCGCACGCCACTGCCGACGGCCGCGTGACCATCGCCGGCCGCGATGGCGGTTACGGCAACATGGTGGAGATCAATCACGGCAACGGCTTCGCCACCCGCTACGGCCACCTGTCCGAGATCGACGTAAAGGTCGGACAGACGGTGCATGTCGGTCAGATGATCGGCCGCATCGGCTCGACCGGCCGCTCCACGGGTCCGCACCTGCATTACGAAACGCGCATCGACGGCGAAGCGGTCGATCCGCAGAAGTTCCTGCGCGCCGGCGTGCGTCTCGGCGGGCTGATCTGAAGTCGCTCGTGCCAAGCGCGGCAGTTGCCATTCGCCGCGCCTTCGATCAAAAAGCGGCCTGACGACCGGATCAATCAAGGGGCGCCCGCGGCATGCGGATCGGACCACGCCATCCGCGGCTGGGGGCTGCCGGATTCAAGCTCGCGCGGGCCCTGTTCCAGCGCATCTACGCGCGTTTCAATATTCATCGCGCCGACAGCGCCTTCGCGCGGCGGCACATCGCCGCGATCCGCGCCAAAATCGAGCGTGGCGAGCGCGTCTATCTCGCCGGCGTATCCGCCGTCGGCATGCATAATTCCGGTGTCGCGCTCATCGAGGTGACGCGCAAGAGCGGCCCCCGGCTGCTCCTCAATAATGAAGAGGAACGCTTCTCCGGCAACAAGCACACCACCGAATATCCGCGTCAGTCGATCGCGGCGATGATCGCGGCGCTCAAGCGCCGCGGCCTCGGCGCTGCCGACATCGATGGCTGGTTCGCGGCCTGGGACAGCGCCGACTTCTGCGCCACGCTCGTGCGCAGCGTGCTGGAAGAGTTTCCCGGCACGCTGCCGATGCTGACGAAAGAGCCGACGCCGGTCTTCAGCCTGCGCGATCTCGATCGCGGCATGCGTGCCGCGCGCCGCATCGGCGAGCAGATCGGCCGCGCGGCGCCCATCATCGCCACCGCGCATCACGACAATCACGCCTGGTTCTCCTACGCCGTGTCGCCCTTTGCGCAAGATGGTCGGCCGGTTCTCGTCGCCGTGCTCGACGGCGTCGGCGACGTCGGCTCGATCTCATTCTACCGCTGCGAAACCGGACGGATGGAGCGACTCTACTGCAATGACAGCGTCGCGGATTCGCTCGGCATCTTCTACTCGGTGATCTCCTCGACGCAGGGCGGCTGGACCTGGCTATCGAGCGAAGGCCGCTACATGGGCGCCACCGCTTACGGCAACAATGATCGCGCAACGAACCCCTATTACAAGGCGCTCAAGCCAATTCTCGTGCTTGGCGACAATGGCGCCGTGCAGATCGACCGCGACCTCGCGAACTGGCAGTGCGATATCCTGCACCATCCGTACAAGCCGGAACTCGTGCGCATTCTCGGCGAACCGATCGCCCACAAGGACATGTGGAATCCCGACGCGGTGCTGCGTGTCGAGGACATTCAGCACGAGGAGAACACCAGGCAGCGGCTCGACAAGGCGGCGGCGACGCAGATGGTGTTCGAGGACGCGCTGATGCACGTGCTCGCGCATTACATCAAGACGACGCAGTGCGACCGCCTCGTCTTCACCGGCGGCATCGGGCTGAATGCGCTCGCGAATATGCGGCTCCTCGAGCACTTCGACGATGCCTGGTATCGCCGCGAGATGGGCCGCCCCGGGCGATTACGTTTATGGGTGCCGCCGACGCCGAACGACACGGGCGTCACCATCGGCGCCGCCTATATGGGCGCCTACCTCGCCGGCTACGGCATCGGCGCGCCGGTCGAGCACGCTTTCTATTGCGGCCTGCCGCCGGCGGATGCCGAGATCGCTGCTGCCTTTGCCGCCAGCCCCGACGTCGGCTGCGTCCGGCTGAAGCCTTGCGATGGCCACGCGATGCGCGCGGCCTACGCCGACTTCATGGCCTTCATGACGGCCCAGGACGCGATCTTTGCACTCTACCAGGGTGCGGCCGAGACCGGTCCACGCGCGCTCGGTCACCGCTCGATCCTCGCCAATCCGTGCAATCCGAAGACGCGCGAGAACCTCAATGCGCGGGTGAAATACCGCGAGGCCATCCGGCCGCTGGCACCGATGGCGACGCTCGAAGCGGCGAAGCAGTTCTTTCAATTAGCGGACGGCGCCAGCGACGACGACTACAATGCGTACAATTACATGGTGCTCACCGCGCACGCGACGCCGGAAGCGCATCGGCGCATCCCCTCCGTCGTGCATGCCGACGGCACCGGCCGCATCCAGATCGTGCGCAAGACCGCCGATCCTCTCACCTATGCCTATCTCAAGGCGCTCGGCCGCCGCATCGGCGTCGAGGTCGCGGTCAACACCTCGTTCAACGTCGCAGGTCCCATCGCGCAGACGCCGGCGCAGGCGCTCGACACGCTCAAGCGCTCGAAGGGGCTCGACGCCGTGCTGATGTTCGCGGACGAAGGGCCAGTCTACGCCGCCCTGCACAGTGGCGCAGAGGGCGAAGGCGGCGCGCGCTTCCGCGGCTGGCTGGACGCCTGGCAGCGCGAAACCGGCCTTCGGCTCGAAGTCTAGGTCACGCCTGCCCCGACAACGGCACCGGGTGCCTTGTCGTATTCGGCCGAGATGTCTGCGCCGGTATAGTCCGGCATCATTGCGGTCGCGACCACACTGATCACGGCGCAGACGGCGATGTAGATCGAGATCGCATAGCCGGAGTGATAGGTCGCAAACAGCGCGGTCGCGATCAACGGCGCCGGACCGCCGGCGATGATCGAGGCAAGCTGATAGCCGAGAGAAGCACCGCTGTAGCGAAGCCGCGGCGTGAACGCCTCGGCGATCAGCGCGGCTTGGGGTCCGTACATCATGTCGTGCGGGATCAGCGACAGCACGATGGCGATGAAGACCGCCGAGGGAAGCGCGGTGTCCACCATGCCGAAATAGAGAAACCCGAACAGACCGACGGCGACGGTGCCGATCAGATACATCTTCTTGCGGCCGATGCGGTCGGAGATGTGCGCGGACAGCGGAATGGTCACAAACGAGACGAGCGAAGCCACCAGCACGGCCGTCGGTATGAAGTTGCGCGACATATGCAGCGTGCCGACCGCATAGGCGTAGATGAAGGCCGTGAAAATGTAGAACGGCGCCTGCTCGGCCATGCGGGCGAACGCCGACAGGATGATTTCCTTTGGATGCTTGCGCCACACCTCGACGATCGGCGTCTTCTCCGTCGCCTTGGCGTCGAGAAGCCGCTGGAACACCGGCGTCTCGAGGATGCCGAGCCGGATCCAGAGTCCGATGCCGACGAGCACGATCGAGAGCGCGAACGGAAGCCGCCAGCCCCAGACCGGGAACTGGTCGCCCGCCACCCAACTGAAGACGAGCACGGCGAGGTTCGCGAGGAATAGCCCGCAAGGCACGCCGAACTGCGGCCAGGACGCCATGAGTCCGCGCTCACGGTTGTGGCGCGACCACTCCATCGCGAGCAGCACCGAGCCGCCCCACTCGCCGCCGACGCCGATGCCCTGGATCATGCGCAGGACGGTCAGGATCACCGCGCCCCAGATGCCAATCTGCGAATAGGTCGGCACGAAGGCGATGAGGAAGGTGGCGATGCCCATGCAGAGCAGCGTGGCGATCAAAGTTGCCTTGCGCCCGATGCGGTCGCCGTAATGGCCGAAGATCGCCGCTCCGATCGGTCGGCCGATGAAGCCGATGAAATAGGTGCCGAAGGCCGCAAGCGTCGCCGTCAGCGCATCCTGGTTCGGGAAATAAAGTTTGCCGAAGATCAGGCCCGCCGCATGCTCTGACGGCAGCGTTTGCCCAAGGAACCGGCCAACCAACGTCGAAGTTCCAAATCGCGCCCCGATCACGAGACCGAAGCGCCGGGACGGCTATTCCACGTCCTCGACCTGCCCCGGCCCGCCGCCGAAGGCCTTCTGCGCCAGCGCCGCCTGCATGAATTCGTCGAGATCGCCGTCGAGCACGCCGCCGGTGTCCGAGGTCGACACGCCGGTGCGGAGATCCTTCACCATCTGATAGGGCTGGAGCACGTAGGAGCGGATCTGGTGGCCCCAGCCGATGTCGGTCTTGGCGGCCTGCTCGGCTTCAGCCTTGGCCTCGCGCTTCTTGACCTCCATCTCGAACATTTTGGCGCGCAGCATGTCCCACGCCATCGCGCGATTGCGGTGCTGCGAGCGGTCCTGCTGGCACTTCACCACGATGTTGGTCGGGATGTGCGTCAGCCGCACCGCCGATTCCGTCTTGTTGACGTGCTGGCCGCCGGCGCCACCCGAGCGCATCACGTCGGTGCGAACGTCCTTCTCGTCGATGTCGATCTTGATGCGATCGTCGACCACCGGGAAGACGACGACGCTGGCGAAGGAAGTGTGCCGCCGCGCGTTGGCATCGAACGGCGAGATGCGCACAAGGCGGTGCACGCCGTTCTCGCTCTTGAGCCAGCCATAAGCGTTGTGGCCCTTGATCTGAACGGTCGCCGACTTGATGCCGGCGCCCTCGCCTTCGCTCTCCTCCAGCCAGTCGACCTTGTAGCCGTGCTGCTCCGCCCACCGCACATACATACGCATGAGCATGCTGGCCCAGTCCTGGCTTTCGGTGCCGCCAGCGCCGGCATGGACCTCGAGATAGCAATCGTTGGCGTCGGCCTCGCCCGAGAGCAGCGCCTCAAGCTCGCGCCGCGCCAGCTCGACCCTGAGCTTCTTGAGCCCGGCCTCGGCCTCGGCGACCGTCGCCTCGTCCTTCTCGCTTTCGCCGAGCTCGATCAGAGTGAGATTGTCGTCGAGCGCCTGCTCGATGCGGCCGATCGCCTTCAACTGGTCCTCGAGCGCGTCGCGTTCGCGCATGGCGCGTTGTGCGCGCTGGGCGTCGTTCCAGAACTCGGGGCTCTCGGACTCTTTGTTCAGTTCGGCGAGACGCCGTTGCGCGGCATCGACGTCAAAGATGCCTCCTCAGCAGCCGCACCGACTGCTTGATCTCTTCGACCAGATTCTGCGTTTCCGCGCGCATGTCACCGCTTCCGTGGGCCGCAAAGGCGGCCTCATTTCGAGTCTTGCTTGAACTCGGGATTTAACGTTAAGCGGCCGCGCGCGCAACCCGGCCTGCTCAGTACAGCCCGCCGGTGCCGGAGCGCACGGCGCGGTCGGCATCGGGCGATACGCCCACGCCCCAGGCGCGGCCGCCGCCACCCTGCTGCTGTCCCGGAATGATGCCGGGGCTGCCGCCGCCGTCGGACGGGCCGCTGTAGCCTACCACGGAATAGCTGTCGGGCGGCGCGGTACCGGGCTTGAACGCCTCAAGGATCACTTTCTGGTCGCCGGGCGCAGCACGCGCGCCGGTTTTCAGGTTGACGCGCACGAGCTTGATGCCCGGCGGCACACGGAACGGCACCGCGGGCTTGTCGGCGAGCGCGACCTTCATGAAGTCCTTGACGATCGGTGCCGCGACGCGGCCGCCGGTCATGCCGCGACCGAGCGACTTCGGCTTGTCATAGCCGACATAGACGCCGACGACGACATCGGGCGTGAAGCCGATGAACCACGCGTCCTTGTAGTCGTTGGTCGTGCCGGTCTTGCCGGCCACCGGCTTGCCGACCTCTTTCTGGAAACCGACGCCGCCGGCGGTGCCGCGCTGCACGACGCCTTCCATCATCGAGGTGATCTGATAGGCGGTCATCGGATCGATGACCTGCTCGCGGCGGTCGATCAACGACGGCTCCGGCTGGTTATCCCACTTCTGCGCGTCGCAGCCGATGCATTCGCGCTTGTCGTGACGATAGACGGTGTGGCCGTAGCGGTCCTGTATGCGATCGATTAATGTCGGCGTGATCTTGCGGCCGCCATTGTCGATCATGGCGTAGGCCGTGGCCATGCGCAGCAGCGTGGTCTCGCCGGCGCCGAGCGCGAAGGAGAGGTACGGCGGCAGACTATCGTAGACGCCGAAGCGCTTGGCGTAGTCGGCGATCAGCGGCATGCCGACGTCCTGCGCCAGCCGCACCGTCATCACGTTGCGCGAATGCTCGATGCCGAAGCGCAAGGTCGACGGCCCGAAGAAATCGCCCTCGTAGTTCTCCGGCTTCCACACGCCGAGTCCAGGGCCCTGGTCGATCTCGAGCGGCGCGTCGAGCACCAGCGACGACGGCGTATAGCCGTTATCGAGCGCGGCCGAATAGACGATCGGCTTGAACGAGGAGCCGGGCTGGCGCAGGGCCTGCGTGGCGCGGTTGAACTGGCTCTGGTCGTAGGAGAAGCCACCGACCATCGCCAGCACGCGGCCGGTCTGCGGGTCTTCGACCACCATGGCGCCGGAGACTTCCGGCACTTGCTGAAGACGGTATTGCCCGTCCGTCTTCTCCGCCGGCGAGACGTAGACGACGTCGCCGGGATCGACCACCTGGCTCACTTTCGACGGCACGCGGCCCTTCACCTTGGCCCACTTCACGCCGTCGAGCGGCAGGATGCCGATGGCGCGCTCTTTGCTCAGCTGTCCGGCCGGATCGCGGCCCGGCTGCAAACCGATGCGCGCGGAATGGTCGCTGACCTCGAGCACCACGGCGAGACGCCACGGCTGCACGTCGTCGAGCGCCTTGACGCCGGCGAGCTTGACGCCCCAGTCGCCGGAGAGGTCGATCTTGGTCACCGGTCCGCGAAAGCCGTGCCCCTCATCGTAATGTTCGAGGCCGGCCTGGAGCGTCTTGCGCGCGATCGCCTGATATTTCGGATCGAGCGTCGTGCGCACCGACAGGCCGCCTTCGTACAGCTTCTTCTCGCCGTACTTCTCGAACAGTTCGCGGCGCACCTCCTCGGCAAAATATTCGGCGGCGAAGACATGCGCGCCGGTCGAAGCCTTGGTGGTGACGCCGAGCGGCATCTTCTTCGCCTTCTCGGCGTCGGCGGTCTTGATAAAGCCCGCTTCCGCCATGCGGTCGATCACCCAGTTGCGGCGCTCGAGCGCGCGCTCGCGCTGGCGGAACGGATTATAGTTGTTCGGCGCCTTCGGCAGCGTCGCGAGATAGGCCGCTTCGGGAATCGTCAGCTCGTTCACCGACTTGTCGAAATAGGTGAGCGAGGCGGCAGCGATGCCATAGGCGCCGAGGCCGAGATAGATCTCGTTGAGATACAATTCGAGGATCTTGTCCTTCGAATAGGTGCGCTCGATCTTCAGCGCGAGCAGCGCCTCCTTGATCTTGCGCGTCAGCGACACTTCGTTGGTCAACAGAAAGTTCTTGGCGACCTGCTGCGTGATCGTCGAAGCGCCCTGGGGACGGCGGCCCGAGCCGTAGTTCTGAACGAAGGACACGGCGGCGCGGGCTATACCGGTGAAGTCGAGCCCGCCGTGCTGGTAGAAGTTGCGATCCTCGGCGGCGAGGAAGGCGTTGATGACGAGTTTCGGCACGCCCTGGATCGGCAGATAGAGACGGCGCTCGCGGGCGTATTCGGCGACCAGCGAGCCGTCGCCCGCGTGCACGCGCGTCATCACCGGCGGCTCGTAATCCTGGAGCTGCGAGTAATCGGGCAGGTCCTTGGAGAAATGCCACAGCAGTCCCGCGGCCGCGCCGACGCCGACCACAAACAGGATGGTGCCGGCAGCGAACAGGAAGCCGAGGAAGCGCAGCATCAGCCTCATGAGCGAAGTATCCCGTATTCCGGAAAGCCGAGCTGCGCGATGCGGCTGCGCACGACATTCGGCGACCTGAGCTGCTCGGTCGCCGCCGGCTTGCCGCCCTTACCCGATCCCGCGGCAGAGCCGTGTGTTCGCCCGGTTTTATGTTGAAACTGAGGCCGGTAGCACCTCGTCATCGGCGTGCTCCCATGGCCGCGGCGCCGGCTAGGCGAGGGGCAAAGAAGTCGTCGACCGCCTGCGCCACGGCGGCCGCCGTCTTGGCGCGCCAGTCGGCTGAAACGAGGTGGTCGAGGTCGAACCGGTTAGACATGTAACCGAGCTCGATCAACACCGACGGCACGTCCGGCGCCTTCAGCACGACAAAGCCCGCCGATTTGAGCGGCCGTTTGTGCAGCCGGCCGACGGCCTTGAATTCCTTCACCGCCGAATGCGCGAATTGCAGCGAGAAGCTCTTGGTCTCCCGCTGCGCCAGATCGAAGAGGATATTGGCGACGTCGTCTGGCTCCGAGGACAGATCGACGCCGGCGATCACGTCGGCCTTGTTCTCGTCGTCGGCGAGGCGCGCCGCCTCGGCGTCGGAAGCGTGTTCGGACAGGGTGTAGACGGTCGCCCCCTCCGCCTGCCCTTCCTTCTTCGGCAGCGCATCGGCATGGATGGAGACGAAGAGTGATGCTCCATGCGCCCGGGCAAAGCGCACCCGATCGTTCAGCGGGACGAAGGTGTCGTCGCCGCGCGTCATCAGGACGCGGTATTTGCCGGTCTGCGTGAGGCGGTCGCGCAACTCGCTCGCAAAGGACAAGACGATGTCCTTCTCCAATTCGCCGTCGAGGCCGTGCGTACCCGTGTCGATGCCGCCATGGCCCGGGTCAAGCACGACCACCGGCCGCGGATCGCTGTCCGGTTTGGCCGCGACCGCCGGCCGCTTCGCCGCTTTGGCCGGCCGGTTCTCCAGCGCGATGTTGCGCAGGAAGCTGTCACGGTCGGTGGCCGAGAGATCGATGACGAGCCGCGCCGGCTGGCCGTCGGCCGCCGCCATGACGAAGGCCTTGTCGACCTTCACCGGCCCTTTCGTGTCCATGACGATGCGCGACCCGCCCTGCATGATCAGCCCGTAGCGGAACGCCTTGATCAGGCCGCGGCCATGCTCCCCTGCTTTCTCGGGCAAACGGAAGACCACCTGCGGCAGGTCGACGACCACCCGGTAAGGGTCGGCCAGGACGAAGGTGGCGAGGTCGATCTTCTGATCGAGATCGAGCACGAAGCGGGTCTGCTTGTCGTCGCCGCCGACCCGCACCGCCGTCGCGCTCGCCACGGCGGGAGCGCTGTCCGCTGCATGAGCGGCCGAAACGGAGACAAGGCCGGCGACCGGGCTCAAGCCCAGCGCGGCGGCCATCATGAGCGCGCGGAGTGTCACGAATCCCGACCCTTTCCGCATCTTCTAACGTATTTGGGACCCGCAAGGTTAACGGAACTTGACCGCAGCGGACGCTTTGCCGGCGACTGTGATCGCGACGCCATGACCGGCTGGAACGGGTCGCGAACCGTGCTTGCCATTGCCCGATTCAAGCCGTATGTAGGGGTTGCTGACGGTTAAAAGTTCCGGTTGTGCCGCGTTCGGGCCTCCGGCGCGCCAAATGTCCGTATCGCCCCCCTCAAGGAGTCAGGGCGAACGGCGGGCGGCAAAGCCAGATCCCTTGTGAAGGACAACCCGGACAGCGTGTCAGGCCCTCGGGCCAGCCGTGCAATCCGACCGTGAGCAACGAGAAACCTGGGCCCCGCCCGTTCGGGCGTGACCTCAGCGCTACGGGTCGCACTTTTCATGCTGCCGATGCAGCACAGGTCATTCGAACTCCACCGCTCTCGCGAGATTCTCGTGATGGCACGCTTTGCTACGGAGTCTCTCGGACGGCCGCCGCAGATCGCGGCCCACCCCTTCCACACCAATCAGACCGCCTTGCCTGCGCCTGCGCCGTCATGGTCGCGCGAGCGCCGGACCGACAGCGGTCCAGTGAGAACATCCTATGCCCGACAAAATGCTCATCGACGCGACTCATCCGGAGGAAACCCGGGTGGTGGTCGTGCGCGGCAACCGCGTCGAGGAATTCGACTTCGAGAGCGCCAACCGCAAGCAGCTTCGCGGTAACATCTACCTCGCCAAAGTCACGCGCGTCGAACCGTCGTTGCAGGCGGCTTTCGTCGATTACGGCGGCAACCGCCACGGCTTCCTCGCCTTCTCCGAAATCCATCCCGACTATTACCAGATCCCGGTCGCCGACCGGCAGGCGCTGCTCGAACAGGAAGCGCGCGATCAGCGCGAGGCCGACGACGAGCACGAACAGCGCCGCGCCGGCGGAGGCCGACGCCGCCGTCATCGCCAACGTGGCGCGGAGCGGCCTCGCCGCGACGGTAACGAGATGGTGCAGAGCCAGCCCGTCGGCGATGGCGAAGCTCCGCGTGACGAGAGCGCCGGCGCGTCGAGCGACATCGCACCGGACTCAGCGGCCGTAGTCCCGGACTCTTCCCTCGAGCAGCACGAGCAGTCGGCGGCCGAGCCGGAGGCCTTTGCACCGGCACACACCGAGACCGTGTCCGACGAACCCGCCCCGCTGCCGGAATCCGTCGAGCCGCAGGAGACGCACGAATTCGACGCCGCCCATGCCGGCGAAGCTGTTCCGGTCGAGGCCGGTGGCGCTCCGGAAGGCGAGACCTCCTTCGACTCCGAAGGTGAAGCCTCGCATCACGACGATGACGACGACGAGGCTGACGAGAACGGCGAGCACGCCGACGAAGAAGAGGCCGTGGAGTCCGTCGGCGGCGCCGACGCGCTCGAAGAAGTGCAGGAGCGCGTTCCGCGCTTCCGCCGCCAATACAAGATCCAGGAAGTGATCAAGCGCCGGCAGGTCATGCTCGTGCAGGTCGTCAAGGAAGAACGCGGCTCCAAGGGCGCGGCGCTCACCACTTATCTCTCGCTTGCCGGCCGTTATTCCGTGCTGATGCCGAACACCGCGCGCGGCGGCGGCATTTCGCGCAAGATCACCTCGTCCGAGGATCGCTCGCGGCTGAAGGAGATCGCGCAGGACCTGGAAGTGCCGGAAGGCATGGGCGTGATCCTGCGCACCGCCGGCGCGGCGCGCACCAAGACCGAGGTCAAGCGCGACTTCGAATACCTGCTGAGGCTGTGGGAGACGGTGCGCGATCTGACTCTGAAGTCGGTGGCGCCGAAGCTCGTCTACGAGGAAGGTTCGCTGACCAAGCGTTCGATCCGCGACCTCTATAACAAGGACATTGACGAAATCCTCGTCGCCGGCGACGACGGCTACAGCGAAGCGCGCGACTTCATGCGCATGCTGATGCCGAGCCACGTCAAGCACGTGAAGCTTTACAAGGACCCGCAGCCGCTGTTCACGCGGCATGGCATCGAGAGCCAGCTCGACGCGATGTTCTCGCCCGTCGTGCAGCTCAAATCCGGCGGCTACATCGTCATCAACCAGGCCGAAGCTTTGGTGGCGATCGACGTCAATTCGGGCCGCGCCACGCGCGAGCACCACATCGAGGACACCGCGCTCAAGACCAACGGCGAAGCCGCCGAAGAGATCGCGCGGCAACTGCGTCTGCGCGACCTCGCCGGCCTCATCGTCATCGATTTCATCGATATGGACGAAGGCCGCAACAACCGAACGGTCGAGCGCAAGGTCAAGGACGCGCTCAAGCACGACCGCGCCCGCATCCAGGTCGGCCGCATCTCGCATTTCGGTCTTCTCGAAATGTCGCGGCAGCGCATCCGCTCGTCGGTGCTGGAATCCTCGACCGAGAAGTGCCCGGTCTGCGGCGGCCTCGGCCACGTGCGCTCGGTCTCGTCGGTGGCATTGCAACTCCTGCGGGCCATTGAGGAGACGCTGATCAAGGGCGCTACGCACAATCTCGTCGTCCGGACGCGCTCCGATGTGGCGCTCTACGTGCTTAACCACAAGCGCGCGCATCTGCGCGGGCTCGAGGAGCGCTTCCGCATCACCATCACCGTCTCCGCCGATGCGACCGTCACCGGCCAGCTGTCCTACGTCGTCGATCGCGGCGAGCAGGTGCATTCGCCGGAAGCCGCGCGGGCGCTGATTGAGCAGGCCCAGCCGGCGATGCCGACCAGCGTCGAAGAGGACGAGACCGACCAAAGCGAGGCCGAAACGGAAGAGGCCGAGGTCGAGGTCGAGGTCGAAAGCGAAGCCACCGAAGCGCGCGCCGAAGGCGACGAGGACGCCGAGGTAGGCTCCGAGCCGGCCTCCGAGCCGCGTGAAGGCGAACCACGCCGCCGCCGCCGTCGCGGGCGCGGCCGGGGTGGCGAAGGCCAGGAGGCGCGCGAGGGCACGCCTGCCCGGTTCACGCAAGACAATGCGGCCGAGCCTGAGGCCGCACAGGAGGATCAAGGCGCCGGCTCGCCGGACGACGATGCGGGCGAAGGCGAAGGGCCGCGCGACAGCGCGACGCCGGGCAACGGCAACGGCGAGGACGCCGATGGCCATCGCCGCCGCCGTCGCGGCCGCCGCGGTGGACGCCGCAATCGGCATCGCAACGGCGAAGGCCATCAAGGCAATGGCGGCGAGCGCGGCGAGCAGGAGCGCGTCTCCCGGTTCGACGAAGGCGTGCGCGAAACGAGCGAAGGCGCACCACACCCGGTGGTGAGCGACGAAGACGCGTCGGTTATGGCACCATCCTTCCCCGAGCCGACGCCCATGCATGCCGAGGCGCCATCGCCGGCTGCCGAGCCGATGTCCGATCCGGCACCGCGCCGCCGCTCGACCATCCGCGAAGCTGTGCCGGCCGCCGCCTCGGCCGAGACGCCTGCGGCGTCATCGCCGCAGTCCGCTCCGGCGTCCGCGCCGGCTCCGGTCAAGTCCAGCACATCGGGCGAGCCTGCCACGCCCAAGCGCGGCTGGTGGGGCAAGCGGCTGCTCGGCGACAAGGGCTGACGGACAGCGCAGGCGATGAAATCCGCCTGGGTCGAGCGCGACGCGCAAGCAGCGATCGACCGCTACGGGAAGGCGGGCATTCCCGCCGACCTGGCGCTGCGCGTCTACACGACGCAATTGCTCGGCCGCGACCCGAAGCTGGTGCTGCACGGCGGCGGCAACACATCGGTGAAGCTGTCCATGAAAGATCTCGTCGGCGAGGATGCCGACGTGCTCTGCGTCAAAGGCTCCGGCTGGGACATGGCGACGATCGAGCCCGGCGGCTTGCCCGCGGTGCGGCTCGACGCGCTGCGCAAATTGCGCGCGCGCAAGGCGATGACGGATGATGAGATGGTGCGCGTGCAGCGCGCCAATCTGATCGATCCGTCGGCGCCGAACCCGTCGGTCGAGACGCTGCTGCATGCCTTCATGCCGCACAAATTCGTCGATCACACGCACGCCTCGGCGGTGCTGTCGCTGATCGATCAGCCGGACGGCGAGGCGCGC
>DATCFB010000264.1:0-11990 GCA_036509755.1 Pseudolabrys sp.
CGCTGCACTGCCGGACGCGCGGCGATGGTCTCGTACCAGCGCTTCACGTTCGGGTACTGCTTCATGTCGATGGTCTGCCACTCGAAGCGGGAGATCCACGGCCAGATCGCGATGTCGGCGATCGAATAGTCGTCGGCGACGAAATCGCGGCCTTCGAGTTGCGTATTGAGCACCTTGTAGAGGCGGTGGGCTTCCTTGAGGTAACGCTCCTCGGCATAGGGCGCCTTGCCCGGATTGTATTTCACGAAGTGATGGACCTGGCCGAGCATCGGACCCGGGCCGCCCATCTGCCACATCAGCCACTCGATCACCTTGTAGCGACCGTTGCCCGACTTCGGCATCAGTCTGCCGGTCTTGTCTGCGAGATAAATCAGGATCGCACCGGACTCCATCAGCGACACTCCGGTGTCGCTGTCGACGATCGCCGGAATGCGGTTGTTCGGCGCGATCTTGAGGAAGGCGGGAGCGAACTGTTCGTCCTTGGAGATGTCGATCGGGTGCAAATTGTAAGGCAGGCCGAACTCTTCCAAGGCGATGGAAGCCTTGCGGCCGTTCGGCGTGGTCCACGTATAGAGATCAATCACGGGCTGGGTCCTTGAACTGGAATGGACAAAGGAACGAGAGGCGCGGTCAGGGCGTTTTCACTACCGAGTTCCAATAGAGGAGGCGACCATGAAACTCAACGTCCTAGGCCTTGTTCTTGCAGCATCTGCCTTCACTTCGATGGCGGCGACCGCTCAAACCACCGTGATCGAGCACCGCGACGATCCGGCGGTCGTCGTCGAACACGACAGGCCGGCCGCGTCGGTAACGGTGAAGGAGGCTGTCCCCGACACCGCGAAGACCACCAAGAAGATCGAAACCACTGCCGATGGTTGCAGCACGAAAACGGTGCGGCACGAGGACGTCGCCGGCTCGAAGACGGTGCGCAAGTCCGACTGCGACTGATCGCATTCTTCGCGATGTGAAATTTGCGGCTGCGAAAGACACGATGCGAAAGGCCGCGTCCATGAGACGCGGCTTTTTTTGCTGAAGTCTGGTCATTGATGGCTGCGAAGCCGTTGGCCCGATTTCCGTTCGTTCCCGCGAAAGCGGGAACCCAGGCTTTGTCGCGAGGCACGTCGGCGCTGGGTCCCTGCCTTCGCGGGGACGAACGGGGAATGATGTTGCCTGTGCGGCGAAGCAGCGCGAACTACGCCGCCTTTTTCTCCAGGTCCGCCTGCCATTTTCCGAGCGCCGCGAGGCCGTTCATCTTGGCACGGTGCGCGAAGGCACGCTGGCCGGCGGCGACGTTCTCCGATTTGCCCGACCAGGCCTTCTGCGGCGCCGCTTGGAGTGCGCGACCGTAGGAGAAGGTGAGGGGCCACGGCAGACCGCCGATCTTGTTCATGGCGTCGAGATGCGCGGTCGCGTCCTCGTCCGCCTGGCCGCCGGACAGGAAGGCGATACCCGGCACGGCGCTCGGCACGCAGTTCTTGAGAAGCTTGATGGTCTTCTCGGCGACTTCCTGCACCGTGGCCTGCTTCGCGCTCTTCTTGCCCGCAATCGCCATGTTCGGCTTGAGCACGATGCCCTCGAGCGCGACCTTGGCGTAGTAAAGCTCCTGAAACGTCTCCTTGAGCATGAACTCGGTGACGCCGTAGCAACGGTCGATATCGTGATCGCCGTCCATCAGCACTTCCGGCTCGACAATCGGCACGATCTGCGCCGCCTGGCATAAGGCCGCGTAGCGTGCGAGCGCGTGCGCATTGGCGTGGATTGCGGCGTAGCTCGGGATGCCGCTGCCGATGTCGATCACCGCGCGCCATTTGGCAAAGCGCGCGCCCTGCTCGTAATACTTGGTCAGGCGGTCGGCGAGCTTGTCGAGGCCGATGGTGATCACTTCACCCGGGCAGTTCGGCAGCGGCTTGGTGCCCTCGTCGACTTTGATGCCCGGAATGGCGCCCGTCTGCTCGATGACCTTGACGAGCGGCGTGCCGTCCTTGGCCTTCTGCCAGATCGTCTCGTCATAGAGAATGACGCCGGAGATGTGGTTCTTCATCGCCTCGGCGGTGCGGAACATCATCTCGCGGTAGTCGCGACGGGTGTCTTCGCTCGACTCGACGCCGATGGCGTCGAACCGCTTTTTGATGGTCCCGGAGGATTCGTCGGCGGCGAGGAGGCCCTTGCCGGGCGCGGTCATGGCACGCGCCACTTTGTTCAGGTCGTCGAGATTCATGTTTCCCTCCATCGCGTCCCGCCCCCGGGATGGTTCGCGTTTTGCGTTACTTTACTCGAAGGACCTCGACCCCCGGCAAGGCCTTGCCTTCCAGCCATTCGAGGAAGGCGCCACCGGCGGTCGAGACGTAGGTGAAACGGTCGGCGGCGCCGGCAGCATTGAGCGCGGCAACGGTGTCGCCGCCGCCTGCTACGGTGACAAGCTTTCCCGCCTTGGTGAGTTCCGCCGCCGCTTCCGCAACCTCGACGGTGCCGGTGTCGAACGGCTCCATCTCGAAGGCGCCGAACGGGCCGTTCCACACCAGCGTCTTGCAGCGCGCCAGCACCGAGACGGCCTGTTCGATCGACTTTGGGCCGATGTCGAGGATCATATCGTTCGGTCCGACAGCGTCGGCCGAAACCGCGCGCGACGGCGCATTGGCTTCGAACTTCTCGGCGACGACAACATCGACCGGCAGCACGATCTCCTTGTTGGCGGCCTTTGCCTTGGCGAGGATGTCCAGCGCGGTCTTCGTCAGATCACTTTCGGCAAGGCTCTTGCCGACCGACTTGCCGAGCGCAAGCAAAAACGTATTCGCCATCGCACCGCCGATGATCAGCACGTCCACCTTGGCGAGCAGGTTGCCGAGCAGGTCGAGCTTGGTCGATATCTTGGCGCCGCCGACGATGGCAGCGACCGGGCGCTCGGGATGCTCGAGCGCGCGGCCGAGTGCGTCGAGTTCGGCCTGCATGCTGCGTCCGGCATAGGCCGGCAGAACGTGGCCGAGGCCTTCGGTCGAGGCGTGCGCGCGGTGTGCGGCGGAGAATGCGTCGTTGACCCACATGTCGCCGAGCTTGGCGAGCGCGGCGACGAAAGCGGGATCGTTCTTTTCCTCGCCGGCATGGAAACGGGTGTTTTCGAGACAGAGAATGTCGCCCTGCTTCATGGCGGCGACCGCAGCCTCAGCCGGCTCGCCGATGCAGTCGTCGGCGAACTTCACCGGCCGCTTGATCACGCGCGCAACTTCCCCGGCAACCGGTTTGAGCGAATTCTTGGCGTCGCGGCCTTTCGGCCGGCCGAAATGCGAGAGCAGGATCACCTTGGCGCCCTTGTCGGCGAGCTCGGTGAGGGCAGAGGCGACGCGCTCGATGCGCGTGGCGTCGGTGACGACGCCCTTGTCGACCGGGACGTTGAGGTCAACGCGGACGAGAACTCGTTTGCCCTTCACATCGACGCGGTCGAGGGTACGGAAATTGGACATGCGGAGGTCTCGTGTCCCGGACGCGGCGCAGCGCGTTAGCGGTGCGCCGGGATCGTTCCGGGTTGTGGCGGTCCCGGGTCTGCAACGCATCACTTCGTGCTGCGCTGCGCCCGGGACAAGTAGGCTTAAATCAGTTTCCCCATCGCCACGGCCGTGTCGGACATGCGGTTGGAGAAGCCCCATTCGTTGTCATACCAGGTCATCACGCGCACCAAAGTGCCGTTCATGACCTTGGTCTGGTCCATGTGGAACGTGGCTGAGTGCGGATCGTGGTTGAAGTCGATGGAAACGTTGGGATCGTTGGTATAGGCGAGGATGCCCTTGAACTGCTGCTCGGCGGCGCGCTTCATCGCCTCGTTGATCTCGTCCTTCGTGGTCGACTTTTTGGCAACGATCTTGAGATCGATCACCGACACGTTCGGCGTCGGCACGCGGATGGCGACGCCATCGAGCTTGCCTTTGAGCTCCGGCAAAACAAGACCGATCGCCTTGGCGGCGCCGGTCGAGGTCGGGATCATCGACAGCGCCGCGGCGCGCGCGCGGTAGAGATCCTTGTGCATCGTGTCGAGCGTCGGCTGATCGCCGGTATAGGCGTGGATCGTCGTCATGAAGCCGGTCTCGATGCCGACCGTATCGTTGAGCACCTTGGCGACCGGGGCCAGGCAGTTGGTGGTGCAGGAGCCGTTCGAGACCACCTTGTGGTCCTTGGTCAGCGTGTCGTGATTGACGCCGAAGACGATGGTGGCATCGGCGCCTTCGGCGGGCGCCGAGATCAGCACGCGCTTGGCGCCCGCGGTCAGGTGCGCCGAGGCCTTCTCCCTGGCCGTGAACAGGCCGGTGCACTCCATCGCGATGTCGATGCCGAGATCCTTCCACGGCAGTTTCGCGGGGTCGCGCTCGGCCGTCACCTTGATGGCGCCGTTGCCGAGGCTGATCGTGTCGCCCTTGACCGTGACCTCGCCGGGAAAGCGGCCATGCACGCTGTCAAAGCGCAGCAAATGGGCGTTGGTTTCGACCGGGCCGAGGTCGTTCACGGCGACGACTTCAATGTCGTTGCGGCCGCTTTCGGCGATGGCGCGCAGGATGTTGCGGCCGATGCGGCCGAAACCGTTGATGGCAACGCGTATCGTCATGTTTTCCGGCTCCTGTCTCCGCTGGTGCCCCGGCGACGCGGGCATCCAGCACCCCCTGCCGTCCCATATAGGTCGATGTTGACTGGATCGCCCGCTTTCGCGGGCGATGGCACCGAATAACTCTTATGCGTCTTTGAGCTTCTTCAGCGCCGCGTCGGCGATGGCCTCCGCTGTAATGCCGAAGTGTTTGTAGAGTTCCTTGTACGGCCCGCTGGCGCCGAAGGACTGCATGCCGACGAAAATGCCGTCGGCGCCGATGATCGCATCCCAGCCCAGGCGCACCGCGGCTTCGACGCCGATCTTGACGCGCGCGTTGCCGATGATGGCGCGGCGCACGTCCTCCGGCTGCTCGAAGAACAATTCAAAGCACGGCACCGAGACGACGCGGGCCGCGACGCCTTTCTCGGCGAGCTTCTTCGCCGCGTCGACCGCGGTCGAGACTTCCGAGCCGGTGGCGAAGATCGACACCTCGGCGCGGCCGTCCGGGCCGGCGATCTCATAGGCGCCTGTCGCGCAGATATTATCCACGTCGAGGCGGTTGCGCAGTTGCGGCAGGTTCTGCCGCGTCAGCGCCATGGCGCTCGGCCGGTCCTTGGCGCGCAACGCCAACTCCCAGCACTCGGCGGTCTCGACCGCGTCGCAGGGGCGGAAGACCATGAGGTTCGGGATCGCGCGCAACGCGGCGAGGTGCTCGACCGGCTGGTGCGTCGGGCCGTCCTCGCCGAGACCGATCGAGTCGTGGGTGAGGATATGGATGACGCGCTCGCCCATCAGCGCGGCAAGGCGGATCGCCGGGCGCGAATAATCGGAGAAAACAAGGAACGTGCCGGAGTAGGGGATGATGCCGCCGTGCAGCGCCATGCCGTTCATCGCGGCGGCCATGCCGTGCTCGCGGATGCCGTAATGAATGAAGCGGCCGGAGAAGTCCGACGGCGTGATCGCCTGCATCGACTTGGTGCGGGTGTTGTTCGAGCCGGTGAGGTCGGCGGAGCCGCCGATCATTTCCGGCAGCGCGGGGATCAGGCTTTCCAGCGCGAACTCGCAGGCGGTGCGAGTCGCGATGTCCTTCGGCGACGCGGCGAGTTTCTCCTTGATCTCGCGCATGGCCTTCGTCAGCGCCGCGTCGGAAATCTCGCCGCGCATGCGGCGCTCGAACTCGGCGCGCTTACCCGCCTCGATCGCGGCGAGGCGCTTCTTCCACTCGGCATGCGCCGGCTTGCCGCGCTCGCCGGCCTTGCGCCAGGCGGCGAGAATGTCGGCTGGCACTTCGAACGGCGCGTAAGGCCAGCCGAGCCGCTCGCGCGCGCCCTTGATCTCGTCGGCGCCGAGCGGCGAGCCGTGCGACGACGACTTGCCGGCCTTGGTCGGCGCGCCGTAGCCGATGGTGGTCTTGCAGGCGATCATCACCGGCCGGTCGGATTTCTGCGCCTTCTCGAGCGCCGCGGCGATGGCCTGCGGATCCTGTCCGTCCACGCGCCATGAGGCCCAGCCGCAGGCTTCGAACCGTTTCACCTGATCCGTCGAATCGGACAGCGACAGCGCACCGTCGATCGAGATGCCGTTGTCATCGAATAGCACGATCAGCTTATTGAGTTTCAGATGCCCGGCGAGCGCGATGGCCTCGTGGCTGATGCCTTCCATCAGGTCGCCGTCGGAGGCGAGCACGTAGGTCTTGTGGTCGACGACCTTGTCGCCGAACACCGCGGCCATGTGCTTTTCGGCGATGGCCATGCCGACTGCGGTGGCGAGGCCCTGACCGAGCGGCCCGGTGGTCGTCTCGATGCCCGGCGTGATGAAGTTTTCCGGATGGCCCGGCGTCTTCGAACCGAGTTGGCGGAAGTGCTTGATCTCGTCCAGCGTCACGGACGAATAGCCGGTGAGATAGAGCAGCGCGTAGATGAGCATCGAGCCGTGGCCGGCCGACAGCACGAAGCGGTCGCGGTCGGCCCAATGCGGATCGCTCGGATCGAATTTGAGAAACTGCGTGAACAGCACCGTCGCGACGTCGGCGGCGCCCATCGGCAGCCCGGGATGGCCGGATTTCGCCTGTTCGACGGCGTCCATCGCCAATGCGCGGACGAGATTGGCCATCCGTTCGTGTGAAATGGCGGAGGCCCCTTCGCGGCGGTCTGCGGGCGCCACGGCGGCTGACGACAAGGCTTGTGCGCTCATGGAAAATGCCTGTTTGCGGGGCTGGATAGCATGTGCCGCCCCCGAGTCAATGTGACCGGCCGGGCCCAAGCGGACCATGCACAGCGCGACGAATTCAGTGGGGCATATCTTCCCGCCGGCGTTGACGAGGGCATTTCGTGACACGTAAGCTTCCTGCCCTAAGCATCTGCCGTTGCAAAGCTTTCTGAAACCGGATGCGGGGCGATGACGGAGCAGAGCACGATCGACGCGGCCGTGAAGCGGCTGGCCTTGGCGCTGGACGCGCTCGATGCCGCCGTGGAGCGGCGTCGCGACAGCGATCTCGACGAGGAGTCGCTCGCGCAACAGCTTCATGACCTGGGAACCGACCGTAGCCGGCTCGCCGCCGCGCTCGACGGCGAGACCTCGCGCGCGCGCCGTCTGGAGGCGACCAACCGCGAGATTGCCGGACGCCTCGACAACGCCATCGCGTCGATCCAGGCGGTGCTGTCCGCCCACCAGGAGAGCTGAACGCCATGGGCCAGGTGAATGCCACCATTGCCGGGCGCCAGTACCGCCTCGCCTGCGAGGACGGCCAGGAGGATCACCTGCTGGCGCTCGCCAAGGACATCGATACGCGCATCATCGACCTGCGCCGGAAGTTCGGCGAGATCGGCGATACGCGGCTGACTGTGATGGCTGCCCTGATGCTGGCTGACGAGATGCGAGAGACCCGGCAGAAGACGCGCGGGTTCGAGGAGGAAATCGCGGAGTTGAGGCAGGGGCGCGAGGTCTCGGCCGATCGCGCAAAGGCCGCCTCCGACGCGGTGGTGGGTGCCTTCCATTCGGCGGCCGAGCGCATCGAGGGCATCACCCGCAAGCTCAACGAGACGGTTGGCCCCGGTGCCGCGCCGGCGGGTTGAAGTGGAGCGGCCGCCGCTCTTCACCTCGCCCTATAGAGAGGTGAACAGAGCCTGTGGCACTCCCAGTGCCGAACGCCTACATTGCCCAGGCGGGGCTGCGAGGTGCGACAGAGACACATTCCCCGGGGCCTTACGATCCTAACGGGAGCTGTCCCTGGCCGAGCTCGTGGGTTCGGTCATATGGCGCCCACCTACTTATGTAGGTTCCCGGGATCACGCTCTGACGGCCATCGCGGCTCCGCACTTATTGTTTGACGAGGGCATTGCGTTTCGGTCGTCCTGGCCGCGTTTGCCGCGGCCATCCGCGTCTCGCTTTCGGCCTTGCCCAGAGACGTGGATGCCCGTCACGAGACGGAGTAAGTGGTGACGATCGCGGACGCATCCATTTCCGACCAGAAAACCGAACTGCGCAACGCGACGTTTGCGAAGCGCGACGCCATGCTTGCGGAAGAGCGCCAGCGCGGCGCCGAGACCATCGCGGCGCGGCCGTTTCCGCTTCGCCTGGCGCCGGGCACGATCGTGTCCGGCTTCATGCCGTTGAAGAGCGAGATCAATCCGCTGCCTTTGTTGAAAAAGCTCGCCGACGCCGGCGCGAAGCTCGCATTGCCGGCCATTGCCGGCCGCGGCAAGCCATTGACCATGCGCGCTTACGCATTCGGAGACGAGTTCGCGCGCGGTCAGTGGGGCATCCGCGAACCCAAGCCCGAACAGCCGGAGGTTTTCCCGGACGTGCTGATCGTGCCGCTCGCCTGCTTCGATCGCGCGGGCCACCGCATCGGCTATGGCGCCGGTTATTATGACATGACCATCCATCGGTTGCGTACGATGAAGAAAGTGGTCGCGGTCGGCATCGCCTTTGCAGCGCAAGAGATTGCAAGAGTTCCCGCGACCGACCGCGACGAGCGGCTCGATCTCGTGCTAACGGAGAAAGACGTCATCGATTTCCGCGGAAGCTGATTGGATGCGCATTCTTTTTATCGGCGACATTGTCGGACGCAGCGGGCGCAACGCGCTGCTGTCGCGCCTGCCGGGCCTGATCGCCGAATGGACGCTCGATCTGGTCGTGGTCAATGGCGAGAACGCCGCCGGCGGCTTCGGCATCACCGAGGCGATCTACAACGAGTTCGTCGAGGCAGGCGCCGACGCGGTCACGCTCGGCAATCACGCCTGGGACCAGCGCGAGGCGCTCGTCTTCATCGAGCGCGCTCCGCGGCTCGTCCGGCCATTGAACTATCCGGCCGGCACGCCGGGACGCGGCGCCGCGATGATCGAGGCCAAGAACGGCCAGCACGCACTCGTCATCAACGCCATGGGTCGCATTTTCATGGACGCGCTCGACGATCCATTCGCCGCGATTGACCGCGAGCTCGCCTCCTGTCCGCTCGGGCCGGGAGCCGACGCCATCGTTATCGACTTCCACGCCGAAGCGACCAGCGAAAAACAAGCCTTGGGCCATTTTTGCGACGGCCGCGCCAGCCTCGTCGTCGGTACCCATACGCATGTGCCGACCGCGGACCATCGCATTCTGGCCGGGCGCACAGCCTTCATTTCCGACGTCGGCATGACCGGCGATTTCGATTCGGTGATCGGCATGAGCAAGGACGAGCCGCTCAACCGCTTCCTGCGAAAAATTCCGTCGTCAAAATTCGAGCCGGCGTCGGGGCAGGCGACCTTATGCGCTGTGGCGGTGGAGACCGACGCCAAGGGACTGGCGGTCAAGGTCGCGCCGGTTCGCCTCGGCCGTGGTCTGGAGGAAGCTCGCCCGGATTTCTGGTAAGCGCTAGTGGACGTTGTGCTTCTTGAGCCAGCCTTTCATCATCGCGATCTCCTTCTCCTGAGCGGCGATGATGTTTCGGGCGAGCTTGCGCATGGCCGGGTCCTTGCCCTTGGCCAATTCGACCTTGGCCATGTCGATGGCGGCCTGATGGTGCGGGATCATCATCTTCACGAAATCGGCGTCGACGCTGCCGGCGGACGTCTTCGGCATGTCGTCGTTCATGCGAGTCATGGAATCCATCAGGCCCTTGTCCATGCCACCCATGTTGCTCATGCCGGCATGCTGGGCGAGGGCGGGGGTGACGGCAAGCAGGGCACAAATCGCGAGCGACAAGCGGATACTGGACATGAAAGCACCTTTGTCGAACGATTTTCTCGGGCGTCGTATCCGAGCCTTGGGGGGAACTTCCTTTCCGCCGGTGGCCGTCCTATAACGCCGCCCCAACCAACGTCGTTGCGATTGTATCATGGCCGGCCACTCACAATTCAAGAACATCATGCACAAGAAGGGGCGCGCCGATAAGGTGCGCTCCAAGCTGTTCGGTAAGCTCGCCCGCGAAATCACCGTGTCGGCGAAGCTCGGCCTGCCTGACCCGGCGTTCAATCCACGCCTGCGCGCCGCGATCCTGGCGGCGAAGGCCGAGAACATGCCGAAGGACAACATCGAGCGGGCGGTCAAGAAGAGCCAGGGCGGCGAGACCGAGAGCTACGATGAAATCCGCTACGAGGGCTACGCGCCCGGCGGCGTCGCTGTCATCGTCGAGGCGCTGACCGACAACAACAACCGCACGGCCGGCGAAGTGCGTGCGATTTTCACCAAGGCCGGCGGCAACCTGGCGACGACCGGCGCGGTGTCTTTCATGTTCGATCATCTCGGCGTCGTCGAATACGACGCCAAGGCGGCGACGGCGGACGCGATGCTGGAGGCGGCGATCGAGGCCGGCGCCGAAGACGTCGTGTCGGACGAGAACGGCCATCAGATTTTGAGCAAGACCGACACGCTGCATGAAGTCGCCAAGGCGCTCGAAGCGAAGTTCGGCGAGCCGCGCAAGTCCGGCATGATGTGGAAGCCGCAGAACAGCGTCGCCGTCGACGACGAGCAGGGCGGGAAGATCCTGAAATTGATGGACGCGCTCGACGACAATGACGACGTGCAGAACGTCTATGCCAATTTCGAGGTCTCCGACGCGCTCGTGCAGAAGATGAGCGCGTAACCCCCATTCCGCCATGGCCGGGCTAGACCCCGCAATCCACGCCTTGGTTGCATCGCTGTCTTAAAGACGTGGATGCCCGGCACAAGGCCGGGCATGACGAAGTCGAAAGCGCTCGTCTCAGAACCCCTTCACCACCTCGGTGACGTGCTCAACCTCGGGCGGCGCGGCTTCACGGTCATTGCCGGGCTTGACCCGGCAATCCATGATGCGTTCCCGCTATGGGAGCCTATTGGGTCTACATCCTGACCGACAAGCCGCGCGCGACATTGTATGTCGGCGTCACCAATGATTTGGTCCGGCGGACCTACGAGCATCGTGAGGGTGCGGTGAAGGGATTTACCCGGCGCTACGGCCTCAAGATGCTCGTGCATTTCGAGAAGTACGACACACCGACCGCGGCGATTCAGCGCGAAAAGAACATCAAGCACTGGCCGCGGCTTTGGAAGCTGCAACTCGTCGAGGCGGGGAATCCGCAGTGGCGAGACCTTTACAACGACATCACGCGCTGAAGCGCCTCATGGATTGCCGGGTCAAGCCCGGCAATGACTAGGGGAGGCGGCAATGACTAGGGGAGGCCTATCCACTTTCGGACAAGCCTATCTAAAACCCCTTGACCACCTCGGTGACGTGCTCGACCTCGGGCGGCTCCGCGAAGCAGTCGCCGACGAGCTTGCGCCATTCCGGGAAGTCGGCGGATTCGCGGAAGTCCACGGTGTGGTTCTCCAGCATCTCCCACCGGACCAGCAGCCGGTAGCGCTGCGGCTTTTCGTGCGAGCGCTGAAGCGACATGCCTTTGCACCCTTTGGCGCGCTTGAAGATCGGCGTGGCTTTGGCGACACCGGCTTCGAATTGCGGCTCCATGCCGGGCTTCACGTCGATCTGCGCAATTTCGGTGATCATGAGGGCTCCAGGTCTGGCGGTCACGTCCAAAACGGTCGCGCGCGGAGCACAGGCCCCGCGCGCGGATTTTATCGTTTATTTTCGAGTCGCGCCGTTTAGCCCGCTATCGTGTCGCAACCGTGGCATCCGGCGTTACGAGCCGCTATCAGGCGCGGGCGTATTTGCCCCGGGCGAGGAAGCGGTCCTTCTGGTCGTCGGTCGCGGTATCGCGGACCGATTTGATGGTGGCGACGGTCGCCAGCGCGCGCTTGACCGCGTCGCGAGCCTCGATCCGATCGATCCAGGCCTTCAGGTTGGGGCGCTTGCCGAGATCGACCGCGAGCAGGCCGATATTGCGCAGCCACGGGAAGGCGGCGATGTCGGCGATCGTATACTCGTCGCCGGCGACGTAAGGCTGCGACGCGAGATGTTGCTCGTAGGCGTCGTAGAGGATGTTCACCTGCGTGCGATAGCGCG
>DATCFB010000265.1:0-19184 GCA_036509755.1 Pseudolabrys sp.
ATAGAGCGTGAACGGCTCGTCGTAGCCGCGCGCCAGCAGGCTCTCGATCTGATAGCTGCGGATGTTGGCGGCGGGGATGCCCTTGACGATGAAGGGATTGAGACTGTCGAAGGCGCCGAGCACGCCCTGCACCAGTTGTCCGCCCTTGGGCGCTTGCGGATTGGCGTAGACCGGTGCGGTGAAACCCGGCGGCCAGGCGGGTTCGCCGTGCATGGCGATGGCGCGGCGGGCCGCATCGGCGCGCGCCGGCAAGACGGGCCACGGCAGGGAAGCCGCGAGCGCGCCCAGCACGAGGTCGCGGCGCGACGGCATCGGCTCGCGCGCGGCTTTTGGATGAAACGGTGAAGTGGGCACGGGGCGGATGCGATTCGGTTTCCGGATGCGCGAATTTACCACGCCGGGGCGACGCGGCCCGCAATGCATTTTTCTCCCGCTTAGCGGCTTTATTGCAGGCGTGAATTCGGCTATCAGGCACCGGTTCGGGTCACGCTCTCGCCGTATTTCGCAACGAGAGAGCCGAACGGGCGACCGTTTGGACGGCCACGCAGCCGCTTGGCGGTTGGAAACCAAGGGATTTATCGCAATGGATCATCGGATCGCATCGGCCCGGCTGTGGGGCCGCGCGCTGGCCGCAACCGTAAGCGCCATCGCCCTGGCCGCGGCATTTTCGTCGCCAGCGCTGGCGCAGCCGAAGAAGCCGGCGGCAAAGCCCGCAGCTCCCGCAGCACAACCGGCTAAGCCGCCCGCGGCGCCCGCTACACCCGGTCAGGCCACACAGGGCGAACCGCAACTGATGTATTCGCCATGGATGAAGGTTTGCGGCAAAGGACCCGATACCAACAACAAACAGGTCTGCGTCGTCACCAAGGACGGCCGCCTCGAGAACGGCATGCCGGTCGCGATCGTGCAACTATTCGAGCCGGAAGGTGAACCGAAGGTGTTGCGCGTGACCGTGCCGCTCGGCATGCAATTGCAGCACGGTACGCGCGTCATCGTCGATCAGAACCAACCGATGCAGGCGCCGTACAAGATCTGCTTCCCGGTCGGCTGCATGGCCGACTATCCGGCCAGCGACGATCTCATCAACAAGATGAAGAAGGGCCAGCAGATCACCGTGCAGGCGATCAATCTTCAGGGCACGCCGATCTCGCTGCCGCTGCCGCTCGGAGACTTCGCCAAGGCCTATGACGGTCCGCCGACCGATCCGAAGGTGTTCGAGGAGCAGCAGCGCAAATTGCAGGAAGAGTTGCAGAAGAAGGCGGAAGAGGCTCGCAAGAAGCTGGAAGGCCAGCAGGGCCAGGCGGCAACACCAGCGGCTCCCGCCGCGCCAGCGAAGAAGTAGACCGCCAAGCACAGCATCAGACGCGAAAGGCGCGGCGTTCACCCCGCGCCTTTTTTCATGCGTGCTCTTGAATGGCGATTAATGCATCCGGCTGTCGCGCGGCCGATAGCCGCCGTTCTTCCATTCGAACACCTCAGCGACGTCCGGATGCCGGATCGGCGTCCCCGAAGTGTCGGGCAGAAGATTCTGCTCGGACACGTAGGCGACGTATTCCGTCTCCTCGTTCTCCGCGAACAAATGATAGAACGGCTGATCCTTGTGCGGGCGAATCTCGGCCGGGATCGACTGCCACCAATCCTCGGTATTGGCGAATTCCGGATCGATGTCGAAAACGACACCGCGGAACGAGAACAGGCGGTGCTGCACCACCTGGCCGATCTGGAATTTAGCCTTGCGCATCTTGCTCATGATACCGAACAGATAGTGGAAAGGTGCGGCTTCCGCCAGACGTCTCAAAGGCCGTAGCGCACGGCCATGCCGGGGTCTTTGGCCGCGACCAGCCGGGCGAGATCGATGAGCACCTTGGCCTGCTTCCAGGTGGCATCATCCTGCATTTTGCCGTCGATCATCACGGCGCCGGCGCCGTCCGGCATGGCCTCGACGATTTTCTTTGCGAAGGCGACCTCGGTTGGGTCTGGCGAGTACACGCGCTTGGCGATCTCGATCTGCGACGGGTGCAGAGACCACGCACCCAGGCATCCCATCAGGAAGGCATTGCGGAACTGCACCTCGCAGGCGGCCGCATCTGAAAAGTCGCCGAACGGGCCGTAGAACGGCTTGATACCCGCCGCGGCGCAGGCATCGACCATTTTTGCGATCGTGTAGTGCCAGAGATCTTGCTGGAACGCGGCGCGCGGCTTTTCAGAAGCCGCATCTGCCAGCACCTTGTACTCTGGATGGCCGCCGCCGACGCGGGTCGTCTTCATCGCGCGCGAAGCAGCGAGATCGGCGGGTCCGAGACTCATGCCGTGCATCCGCGGCGAGGCCACAGCGATCGTCTCGACATTGTTGACGCCCTGGGCCGTCTCGAGGATGGCGTGGATCAGGATCGGCTTCTTGACCTGATGCCGCGCCTCGAGCTGCGCCAGAAGCTGGTCGAGATAATGGATGTCCCACGGCCCGTCGACCTTCGGCAGCATGATCACATCGAGCTTGTGGCCGACGGCGCCGACGATCTCGATCACGTCGTCGAGCGCCCAAGGCGAGTTGAGCGCGTTGATGCGCGTCCACAGACCGGTCGGACCGAAATCGGTCGAGCGCGCCATGGCGATGAAGCCCTCGCGCGCGGCCTTTTTGGCGTCGACCGGGATGGCATCCTCGAGGTTGCCGAGCACGATGTCCACCTGGTTCACAAGGTCCGGCACCTTGGCGCGCATCTTCTCGATGTGCGGCGGCACGAAATGGATCATGCGCTCGAGCCGCACCGGCAGTTCGCGCAAGGGGCTTGGCGCGCCGATGGCGAGCGGGTTGAAAAACTGACGCGGCGGCTTCATTGACCTGGGTTCTTCCAAAGGGCCGGCCAGCCGTTTAGAGGAAAGCGCCGGCCAGGCCAAGCGGCTCGACATAGGCCGGGTTGTCCGCGCCCGGGTTCAAGTCACCAGAATGATCGACGTCCTCAATCTCGCGCTGCCGTTTTTCGGCCTGATCCTCATCGGCTTCGTCTGCGGCCGTATCAAACAGATACCCGACACGGCGCTCGGCTGGATGAACTATTTCATCGTCTATGTGTCGCTGCCGGCGCTGTTCTACCGCATCCTGGCCCAGACGCCGCTCGAAAAGCTGGGGCAGGTCGATTTCATTTTCGCCACCTCGCTCGCGACGTTCTCGGCCTTCGCAATCTCCTTCGTCATCGGCATGCTGATCCGCCGCGGCGACATCGCGGAATCGACGATCGCCGGGCTGGCCGGCGGTTACGGCAATATCGGCTATATGGGCCCGGGCTTGGCGCTGGCGACGCTCGGGGCGCAGGCCGCCGTGCCGGTGGCGCTCATCTTCTGCTTCGACAACATCGTTCTGTTCACGCTCGTGCCGTTTCTGATGGCGCTGGCGAATCCCAAGCGCATGAGCGTGCCGGCGATCGCCTTCGAGGTGTTCAAGCGCGTCGCCGGTCATCCGCTGATCATCGCCAGTGCGCTCGGCATCGTCTCGGCGGCCGTCCACTTCGAGCCGCCGGTGGCGCTTGACCGGCTGATGCAGTTTTTGCAGAACGCGGCGGCGCCTTGCGCGCTGTTCGCGCTCGGCGTCACGGTGGCGCTCAGGCCGCTGAAGAAGATCCCGTGGGAAATTCCGCCGCTCGCCTTCGTGAAGCTCGTGCTGCACCCGGCGTTCCTGTTCGTGCTGCTGTCGCTGTTCGGGCCGTTCGACCAGGTGTGGATCGACACCGCGCTGCTGATGGCGGCGCTGCCGCCGGCGCTTAACGTGTTCGTGTTCGCGCGTCAGTACGATTCATGGGTGGAGCAGGCATCGAGCGCCGTGCTGATCGGCACGCTGCTCTCGGTCGTGACCCTGACCACGGTGATGTGGATGGTGAAGACCCAGCATTTGCCGGCGCTTCTGTTCCGATAGCGCCTGATCCCGAAAACCGGGCATCGGTTTTCGGATAAGATGATGCGCAGGTGAAAGATCGTCCATGCAGCCGCTCTCCGGCCTTCTCGTGCTCGATTTCACGACGCTGCTGCCGGGGCCGCTGGCGAGCCTGATGCTGGCGGAAGCAGGCGCCGAGGTGATCAAGATCGAGCGGCCAGGCGGCGAGGACATGCGCCGCTTTCCGCCGTTCAGGGAGGGCGAGAGCGCGGTCTTCGCGATGCTTAACCGCGGCAAAAAGGGGCTGACGCTCGACCTCAAGAGCGAAGCGGACCGCGAGACGTTGAGACCACTGATCACGCGCGCCGACATCGTCATCGAGCAATTCCGTCCCGGCGTGATGGCGCGGATCGGCCTCGGCTATGATGATATGCGCGCGCTCAATCCGCGGCTCATCTACTGCTCGATCTCCGGCTATGGCCAGGACGGTCCGCGCGCCGGCGAGGCGGGACACGATCTCAATTATATCGGCGCGGCCGGCCTGCTCGATTTGCAGCCGGGGCCACGTGAGCGCCCGGTGGTGCCGCCGATGCTCGCCGCCGACATCGCCGGCGGCAGTTTTCCGGCGGTGATCAACATCCTGCTGGCGCTGCGCACCCGCGACCAAAGCGGCCAGGGCTGCCATCTCGACATCGCCATGACCGACGCGATGTTCACCTTCGCCTGGTATGCGCTGGCGATTGGTGCGGCGACCGGCCGCTTCCCGGCGCCGGGCGAATTGTCGCTGGCCGGCGGTTCGCCGCGTTACCAGCTTTATCCGGCCCGCGACGGCAAGCTCGTCGCCTGCGGCGCGCTGGAGCAGAAGTTCTGGCAGACGTTTGCGGTGGCCATCGGTTTGCCGGCGGAGCTTGCGGACGACAGCCGCGCTCCGGGCGCGACGCGCGATGCGGTCGCGGCGCTGATCGCCGCGCGAACGGCGGACGAATGGCGGCCGATCCTCGCCAAGGCCGATTGCTGCGCCACCGTCGTCGCATCGCTGGCCGAGGCGATGCACGATTCACACTTCATCGAGCGCGGGCTGTTCGCACCCGAGGTCGAGATTGGGGAGGGCGCGACGGTTCCGGCGCTGCCTGTGCCGATCGCGCCGGCGTTCCGCGAGAAAGCAGGAAAGAAGCGGGCGCCAAAACTCTAGACCGCTTCGCCACGCATCAGGCGCGGCTGCGCCGCGCGGGGAGCCACGCCCTCACGCATGATCGCGCGTCGCAAGGGGCCGATGCGGTCGAGCATATAGAGCCCGAGACCGCGCGCGCCCTGCACCGGAAGAAGGTCGGTGAGGAGGCTGCGGTTGAGCAGGTCGACCGCCATCGTGCGAGTGCCGACATCGGCGCGGCGCATTTGTTCGTAGCGGGCCAGCACCAGGTCGCCGCCGAGATCGTGGCCGTCGCGATGCGCCTCGCTTGCGAGTTCGGCAATCGTCGCGGCGTCTCGCAGGCCGAGATTGAGGCCCTGAGCACCGACCGGCGGGACGACGTGCGCGGCCTCGCCGGCAAGGGCGATGCGGTTTCGCCCGAACGAGCGCGCGGTGACGATGCCGAGCGGGAACTGGCCGCGTCCGGGCTCGACTTCGACCTTGCCGAGGATGGAATGGATGGCGCGCTCGATGGCGAGCGAAAGTTCGGCATCGTCCAGCGCCGCCTTGTCCCCGGCATCCTGCGGGCCGAGCACCCAGACCAGGCTCGAACGGTTGCCGGGCAGCGGCACGACGGTGCACTGGCCGCTTGGCGTGTGGAATTCGGTCGAGGTTTCCCGATGTGGCCGCGAATGGCGGAAGCACACGGTCAATGCCGTCTGCGGATAAAGATGCTCGTCAGTTTCGATCGGCGCCGCCTCACGGCAGAGCGAGCGGCGACCGTCGGCACCGATTGCGAGCGGCGCGGTGAGCGTACCGTTCTGTTTCAGCGCGACCGCGACGCGATCGGCCTCCACCATCACGCGGAGTGCCTCGTCCTCAATGATCGTGAGGTTGGACAGCGTCCGCGCGCGCTGCGTCAGCGCCTCGACCAGAACGCGGTTCTCGATGTTCCAGCCAAATGCGTCGAGGCCGATCTCCTCGGACCCGAATTTCACCTCCGGTGCACGCCAGAGCCGGCCGGTGTCGTCGACGATGCGCAAATAGCGCAACGGCGCCGATCGCTCGCGGCACAGCCTCCAGACCCCCAGGGTCTCGAGCGCCGTGACGGAACTCGCGAGCAATGCTGTCGTGCGATTATCGCTCGCGGCGGGCGGCTTTCCTGCCAGCGCCGTGACGATGCCGCCGGCGGCGAGCGCCACGGCGGCGGTCAGCCCGGCGGGGCCGCCACCAACCACAATCGCCTCGAATTCCCGTTTGTTCGCCGTCAAAAGCCGATCCCGTCCGCAGGCCATCCGACTAGCACGGGCAGGCATGCCTGCGCTATGCACGGTCGTGAGGACTGAATGACCCAGGCTTCCGACCTCTCGACACCGACGCATCCGCTCGCCAGCGCTTTCGCACACCCGAAGCTGATCGCAATCGCTTGCGTAATCGCGCTGGCCACGCTCGGCTGGCTCTACCTTGCGCTCGCTGTCGCCGACATGGGCGGCGGAGGTGGCACACTCGGATCCGGCATGGCGATCTTCGACGACTTGCCGCGCGCGGTGCAGGCGATCTGCCGGCCGATGTTCGGTGAGAGCGTGTCGGCGCATGGCGTTCTGCTGATTGCGCTCATGTGGAGTGCGATGACACTCGCCATGATGCTGCCGAGCGCGGGACCGATGATCTTCACCTATGCCGAGATCGCCGACACCGCGGCCCGGAAAGGCGAGACAATCGTTTCGCCACTGGTGCTTGCCGCCGGCTACACATTGATCTGGCTCGGCTACGCCGTCGCGGCGACGCTTGCGCAGATGCTGTTCACGCGGCTGGCGCTAATGGACTCCGCCATGACCTCGGCGAGCGTGCTGTTTTCCGGCGCTATCTTCATCGGCGCCGGCATTTATCAGTTCACGCCGCTCAAGCACGCCTGTCTCCACAGATGCCAGCGGCCGTTTCCGTTTTTCTTCGCCAACTGGCAGACGACGGCAAAGGGCGTGTTTCGGCTCGGCGTAAAGCAGGGGCTCTACTGTCTCGGCTGTTGCTGGGCGATGATGCTGGTGATGTTCGCCGTCGGCGTGATGAACGTCGTGTGGATGGCCGGCCTCGGCATCGTCATGACCGTCGAGAAGATCGGTTCGGGACGCCGCTTCAGCCACGCCGTCGGCGTGGCGCTGATCGTCGCCGGCATTGGCTTCGGCGCAAGCGCCTTCCTGGGCCATTGGCCGGACGCGGCGAATTAGCTAACAATCGGGCCGAAGCAGGGGATCGAAAACGTGGCCGAGAGCTGGGCGCTGAAAGGCGAGATGACGTTGTCGTGTAGCTGCACGGTGTTCTGTCCGTGCGTGCTCTCGCTGGGCGAGCATCCGCCGACCGAGGATCGCTGCCAGACCTGGGCCGGCGTGCGCATCGACAGTGGGCACTTCGATACGGTCGATCTGTCCGGAATCAATATCGGCCTGATGATGGACCTGCCCGGAATCATGTCGCGCGGCAACTGGACGGCGGCGCTCTTCGTCGACGACAAGGCACAAATCCAGGCGGTCAAAGGCCTGACGCGCATCTTCACCGGGCGCGTCGGCGGCACGACGCATTTGCTGTCGATCCTCGTCGGTCAGTTCCTCGGCGTGCACCAGATTCCGATCACCTATGAGACGCAGGGCGACACGCGCATCGTCACGCTCGAGAAATATGGCGGCGGCGCCGTGACGCCGGTCAAGGGCCAGGAGCAGGGCGGCAACGTCGTCATCAAGAACAGCCAATACTGGATCGGGCCCGACGTTATCGTCGCCAAATCCGACAAGTCGCGCTTCCGCGGCTTCGGCCGCAACTGGAATCTTGCCGGTCGCTCGGCAGAGATCGTCAAGCTCGACTGGGGCAACGCCTAAGTGGATCGGATTCGCGCCTGGGCGGTGCATGTGCTGACGGCCTGCGGCGCGGCGCTGGCGCTCATGGCGTTAATCTTTGCAACCGGCGGGCACTGGGAGGCGATGTTCTTCTGCCTCGGGCTCGCGCTGATCGTGGACGGCGTCGACGGGCCGCTCGCACGCGAGTTCAAGGTCGCGCAGGTGTTGCCGCGCTGGTCGGGCGACACGCTCGATCTCGTCGTCGACTTCGTCACTTACGTGTTCGTGCCGGGCTACGCCATCGCCGCCAGCGGCCTGATGCCGGAATTTTTCGCCATTCCCGCCGGCATGCTCGTCGTCATCACCGGCGCGATCTATTTTGCCGACCGGAAGATGAAGACCGAGGACAATTATTTCCGCGGCTTTCCGGCGGTGTGGAATCTCGCGGCCTTTTACCTCTACGTGTTGCAGCCACCGGCGTGGATTGCCGCGGCCGGCGTCGTCGTATTGGCGGCCTTGACCTTCCTGCCGGTCAGATTTGTTCACCCCTTGCGCGTCAAGCAATGGCGCTGGCTCAATGTGGCGCTGCTTGCGCTGTGGGCTCTGTTGGCGCTCATGACGGTCGTCACCGGGCTTCAGCCGGGGCCGATAGTCACATTGCCGCTGTGCGCTATCGCGCTCTATTTCTTGATCGCCGGTCTTATCACCCGGCTTGCGTGACAGGAGCCTCAAATGCCAGTCCTACTCGTCGCCGGCGGCAGCCGGGGTATCGGCGCTGCGACCGCACGGCTTGGCGCGAAGCACGGCTACGACGTCGCCGTGAACTTCAACACCAATGGCCAGGCTGCGGCCGCGGTCGTGAAGGACATCCAGGCCGCAGGACGTCGGGCCATCGCGATCAAGGGCGATTTGGGCAAGGAGGCCGACATTGACCGGGTGTTCGACGAGGCGGCGAAGGTGCTCGGCCCGGTCACGCATTTCGTGCACTCGTCCGGCATTATCGGACCGTTCTCGCGGCTTGACGAGGCGAGCACGGACACAATCCGCGCGGCCCTCGACGTCAACACGCTTGGCGCGCTGCTGTGCCTGCGCGCCGCGATCCGCCGCATGTCAACGAAACACGGCGGCAAGGGCGGTTCGATCGTTATGCTGTCGTCGATGGCGGCCACGATCGGCGGCGCTACGGAGTGCATCTGGTATGCGGCGTCGAAGGGCGCGGTCGATACGATGGTGATCGGCGCGGCCCGCGAAGTGGCGAAAGAGGGCATCCGCATCAACGCCGTGTCGCCGGGCATGATCGACACCGACATCCAGCCGCCGGGCCGGATCGAGAAGTTCGCGCCGACGATTCCGATGGCCCGGCCGGGCACCGCTGCCGAGACGGCGGAAGGCATCCTTTATCTGCTCTCGGATGCGGCCGCCTACGTCACCGGCGCGAACTTGCGCGTCTCCGGCGGGCGTTGATGCTCGCGCGGGCGTCGGCCCATCGGAAATGACGAATTGGTGAGGCTGCTTGCGCTTGCCGGGGCGCTCCCTATGATCGCCGCCGAACTCACAATCTCAGACACTTATTCATGGAGTGAAACATGGTCGCGGCAGTGCGCGTTCACAAAACCGGCGGTCCGGAAGTCCTGACTTATGAGGACATCGAGATACCGGCGCCCGGCCAGGGCCAGGTCAAGCTCAAGCAGCACGCCTGCGGCGTGAACTTCATCGACACGTATTTCCGCATGGGCATGTATCCGTCGCCGGTCGGCATGCCCTTCGTGGCAGGCAACGAAGGTGCGGGCGAGGTGATCGCCGTCGGCCCGGGCGTGACCGACCTCAAGGTCGGCGACCGCGTCGCTTACGTCGTGCCGCTCGGCGGTTACGCGGCTGAGCGTCTGCTGCCGGTCGACAGGGCGGTCAAGATCCCGGCCAATATCAGCTACGAGCAGGCCGCCGGCATGATGCTCAAGGGGATGACCGCGCAATACCTGCTCAACGGTACCTACAAGGTCGGCAAAGGCACGACAGTGCTGATGCACGCCGCCGCCGGCGGTGTCGGCCTCATCCTGTGTCAATGGGCGAAGCACCTCGGCGCGACCGTCATCGGCACTGTCGGCTCGAAGGATAAAGCCGAGCTCGCCAAAAAGAACGGCTGCGACCACACGATCCTCTACCGCGACGAGGACTTCGTCGCGCGCGTCAAAGAGGTCACCGGCGGCAAGCTCTGCGACGTCGTTTATGACGGCATTGGCAAGACCACCTTCCCGGCCTCGCTCGATTGTCTGCGCCCCCGCGGCTATTTCGTGTCATTCGGTTCGGCATCGGGCCAGATCGAAGCCTTCAACATCAACATCCTGCAAGCCAAGGGCTCGCTCTTCGCCACGCGGCCAACGCTCAACCACTATGCGGCCAAGCGCGAAGACCTGTTGTCGGTCTCGGCGGACCTGTTCGACAAGGTCGGTTCCGGCGCGGTCAAGATCCCGGTGAACCAGAAATATGCGCTCAAGGACGCGCGCAAGGCGCACGAGGATCTCGAGGGGCGCGGGACGACGGGGTCGTCGATCCTGATCCCGTAAACCTGACCCTCGGTCATGAATCCGTGGGGCCGTTTCGCCTCGCTCGGTCTCGCGGCCGCCGCATTGCTGGTCGGCCAGGTGGTCGCGCTCGCCGCGCTCACCTGGTGGTACGGATTGTCGCTGACGCGACTGCCGAACCTGACCGGCGACGGCGTCGCCGTGACGCTCATCATCCTGGTCTCGACGCCGATCGAGGTCGTGCTGCTGATGCTGTTTGCGCAGCGCACCGGCTCATCGGCGGCGGAGTATCTCGGCTGGACGGTGCCGAAGCGGGCCGACGTTGTCTTCGGCGTCGTCACAGTCGCCGTGTTCATCTTCATCGCCGACGTGGTGACCTGGTTAGCGGGACATGGTCTCGTTACCTCTTTTCAGACCGATATCTACACGACCGCCAGCGGGCAGGGCTGGCTTGCGCTGTTGTGGTTCGCGATCATGGTGGCGACGCCGTTCGGCGAGGAGACGCTGTTTCGCGGCTTCCTGTTCCGCGGCTGGTTTCGCGAGCCCAAAGACGCCTGGTTCGCCATCATCGGCACCGCGGCGCTGTTCGCCGTACTGCACGTCCAGTACGACTGGTTCGTGATCGCGCAGGTGTTCGGCTTCGGCCTCCTGCTCGGCTGGATGCGCTGGGTATCGGGTTCAACGCTGCTGACCATGCTGCTGCACGGCCTCATCAACTTCGAAGGCATGATCGAGACGCTGATCGGCCTGCACCACTAGCGGTCAGAGCAGCGAGGCGATGCGGGCGAAAGCCGGATGGTCGTTGAGGCCGGCGGGCAGCCGCGGCAGGCCGACCACTTCCGCGCCTCCCGAAAACCGCGCAATGCTGGCGACCGTATCGTCGAGAGGAACCGTGTCGTTGTCCTTCTCGCTGACGACGATGGCGGCGATGCGCAGCGCTCGTTTGGCCAGCACGTCGATCGCGGTCAAGGTGTGGCTGATCGTGCCGAGATAGCCGCCGACCACGAGGATGACGGGCTCGCCGAGCGCCGCCATCCAGTCGAGCACGGTGCGCTCACTATCCAGCGGGACCATGATGCCGCCGACGCCTTCGATGAACAGCGTGCCGTCATGGGCGGCGACGGCGTCGCGGCTGAACGCCAGCAAAGCCTCAAAATCCACGCTGCGGCCTTCGCGTGCGGCAGCGATGTCGGGCGACAGCGGCGCCCGGAAACGGAACGGCGCGATCGCCGCGATCTCGTCGGCGCTGACCGGCCGTCGCAGCGCGCGCAGCAACACCGCCGGATCGCTAGTCTCGACGACGGAGGAATCATAGCCGCTGACCAGCGGCTTCAGCGCAGCGACCGGCCGGCCTTCGCTGCGCAACTGACGAATGAGCCCGGCGGTGACGAAGGTCTTGCCGATATCCGTGCCGGTCGAGGTGACGAAATAGGCGCTCACGGATGCCGCACCACGATGCGCTCGCGCACGATTTGCGCGAGCCGTGCAATTTCCTCGTCAGGATGCCGCGCGGTAAATGTCAGGCGAAGCCGCGCGGTGCCGGCGGGCACCGTGGGCGGACGGATGGCCGCGGCGAGAAAACCCTCCTCGACCAGCAGTTCGGAGGCCGCAAGCGCATCCTCTTCGCCGCCGATGAGGATCGGCACGATCGGGCTCACCGCATCAGCTAGTCCGACGGCTTGCGTGAAGAGTTTTGCTTTTTTCACCGGCAGCGCGGCGTAGTCAGGCTCGTGCTCGATGACGTCGAGCGCGGCAATTGCGCCAGCGATGATCGCCGGCGGCAGTCCGGTCGAGTAAACGAGCGTGCGCGCACGGTTGCGCATCAGTTCGATCACCGGCGCGGACGCGCAGAGATAGCCGCCATAGGCGCCGATCGCTTTCGACAAGGTGCCCATCTGCAACGGCACCGGGGCGTGGGCGTTTCCGGCGAAAGAGGAGCCGCGGCCGCCGCCGACGACGCCGAGGCCGTGGGCATCGTCCGACATCAGCCAGGCGTCGTGTGCTTCGCCCAACGACAACAATTCTTCGAGCGGCGCCAGATCGCCGTCCATCGAGAACACGCCGTCGGTCACGATCAACGCATGATCGTGTCCGCCGCGATGCTTCTCCAGCAGTTCGCGGGCATGCGCGACGTCATTGTGACGAAAGGTCACGATCTTGCCGCGCGACAATTGCGAGCCGGCATAGAGGCAGGCATGCGCCACTTCATCGATGACGATGAGGCCGTCACTGCCGATCAGCACCGGGATGATGCCGGCATTGGCGAGATAGCCGGAGCCGAACACGACCGCCGCCTCGGCTTGTTTGATGGCGGCGAGGCGCGCCTCGAGAGCGGCATAGAGCGGGTGGTTGCCGGTGACGAGGCGGGACGCGCCGGAGCCGGCGCCGTAGGTTGCCAGCGCCTCCGCCGCGGCCGCTTTGACGGCCGGGTGCTGCGTTAGATTCAAGTAGTCGTTACAGGAGAAAGAGAGCAACCGCCTGCCGTTGCGCTCAACCCAGATGCCGTCCTCGCGCAGCGTCTCGGTCAGCGAACGGCGCAGGTGGTGCCGGTCGAGGGCATCGAGTTTGTCTTGCGCGAAGGCGTCGAGCGAGTGCATCAGGGTCCCGGTTTGGCCATCCGGCCGGAAGGAAGCGCCGAATGGGGGAGAATACCAGAGGAAATCGCCCGCCGCCGGACTGGTATGCGGCGGGCCTCCCGCACGTCTGGCTGCCCTATACGCAGATGAAGACCGCCCGTGAGCCGCTGCCGGTCGCCGCGACGGACGGCGTCCGCATCCGGCTCGCCGACGGGCGCGAGCTTATCGACGGGATGGCATCGTGGTGGACGGCCTGCCACGGCTACAATCACCCGCACATTCGTGAGGCGGTCGCCCGACAGCTCGCGACGATGCCGCATGTGATGTTCGGCGGGCTGGTGCACGAGCAGGCGCTGATCCTCGCGCGCCGCCTGGCGGCGCTCTTGCCGGGCGGTCTCGACCGCGTCTTCTTCGCCGACTCCGGCTCTGTTGCGGTCGAGGTCGCGTTGAAGATGGCCGTGCAGTACTGGATCAATCGCGGCGTTCGAGGCCGAACGTGCTTCGTCGCATTCAAGGGCGGCTATCACGGCGACACCACCGGCGCGATGGCGGTGTGCGATCCGGATGAAGGGATGCACGCGCTGTTCGCGGGCATGCTGCCGCAGCACATCATCGCCGATCTGCCGAGAACCGAAGAAGACGTCGAGACACTTGATAAGCTGCTCGCCGAGCGAGGCGAGAGCATCGCCGGCATCATCGTCGAGCCGCTGGTGCAGGGCGCGGGCGGCATGAAATTTCACGGCGCAAGCGTGCTCAGGCCTCTGCGCGCGCTTGCCAACAAATATGATCTGCTGCTGATCTTCGACGAGATCTTCACCGGCTTCGGCCGAACCGGAGCGATGTTCGCCTGCGATGAGGCAGGTGTCATGCCGGACATCATGACTCTGTCGAAAGCGTTGACCGGCGGCACATTGCCACTTGCCGCAACAATCGCCACGCGCAAGGTATTCGACGCCTTCTGGTCGGACGATCCGAAGGCGGCACTCATGCACGGCCCGACCTTCATGGCCAATGCGCTCGCCTGCGCTGCGGCCAATGCCTCGCTCGACCTGTTCGAGCGCGAGGCGTGCCTTGCGCAGGTGGCGGCGGTCGCCGCGCGGCTGGAGCAGGGGCTCGCGCCGTGCCGCGGCCTGCCCGGCGTCAAGGACGTCCGCGTGAAGGGCGCCGTCGGTGTTGTCGAGATGGAGCGCATTGACGATCTCGGTGCGCTGCGCGCGCGCTTCCTCGAGGGGGGCGTGTTCGTACGTCCCTTCGGCAACATCATCTATCTGACGCCGGCGTTCACCATTCAACCCGACGAACTCGACACACTCACAAGCGCAGTGGTCAAGATCGTGCGCACACCCGCCTGAAGGAAATTGCAATGACCGATTACACGGGTCCGGTGATCGACACGCACCATCATATCTGGCTGCGCAAGGACATATCGTGGCTCGCCGAGCCGCCGATCCCGCGCATGTTCGGTGACTATTTCGGTTTACGCCGCGATTATCCAGTCGAAGAGTTCATGGCCGATGTGACGCCGCAGGGCGTCGTCAAATCGGTGCACGTCACGGCCAATTGGGGGCTCGACCGCTCGCTCGACGAGACGCGCTGGCTCCAATCGGTTGCCGACAAGCACGGCTTTCCGCACGGCCTCGTCGCGCAGGTCGATCTCGCCGATTCCGACATCGAGACGAAACTGAAGGCGCACCGGCAGTTCCCGAACTTTCGCGGCGTCCGGCAGATGCTCTATTGGGACACCGATCCCGTGCGGCAATCGGTGTCGCGGCCGGATTACTGCAACGACCGCGATTTTCGCCGGGGCTTCGCGCTCCTCGAGAAATACGATTTATCGTTTGAATTACAGCTCTACGCCCCGCAAGCGGCTCATGCCGTCGAACTCATCAAGGCGTTTCCGAACGTGCGCATGATCCTAGTTCACGCGGGCATGCCCACCGAGCGCACATCGCCGGCGATCGATCAATGGCGCGGTGCATTGACGGCGCTGGCGGCATTTCCGAACCTGAACGTGAAGCTTTCTGGCCTCGGCATGTATAGCTCCGGCATCACCTTTCCGCAGGCGCGCCAGGTGATCCGCGACGCCATCCAGATATTCGGCGCCGGACGCACAATCTACGGCAGCAACTTCCCGCTGGAGAAGCTGCACGCCAGCTACGCCGATTTCTTCGGGCATTATCGCGAGGTAATGTCGGAATATACGGAGGCCGATCAGCGCGCAGTCTTCCACGACAACGCGATGCGGTTCTACCGAGTCTGACCGCGGCGATTGCGTGTGGGGCTAGCGGCTAGAAGCCAACGACGCTGCCGTGCAGGTCGTACGCGTCGGCGCGGTCGATCCTGACGGTGGCGATCTCGCCGACGCGCAGCGGCCGCCGGCTCGCGACATAGACGGCACCGTCGATCTCCGGCGCGTCCGCCATGGAGCGTCCCTTGGCCACGCTCGGACCGGTCTCGTCGATGATAACCTGTTGGCGCGTGCCGACCTTGCGCTTCAATCGCCGCGCCGAGATTTTCTGCTGCGCCTGCATGAAACGGTGCCAGCGCTCTTCCTTGACTTCGTCCGGCACGGACGCGGCACTATCGTTCGCCGGCGCGCCATTCACCGGCTCGTATTTGAAGCAGCCGACGCGATCGAGCGCGGCTTCGTCCAGCCAGGTCAAGAGGTACTCGAAATCCGCTTCGGTCTCGCCGGGGAAGCCGACGATGAAGGTCGAACGCAGGGTCAGGTCGGGGCAGATCTCGCGCCAGCGCGCGATGCGCTCCAAAGTCTTCTCCTGCGCCGCCGGCCGTTTCATGCGCTTGAGCACGTCGGGCGACGCGTGCTGGAACGGAATGTCGAGATAGGGCAGGACGCGTTTCTCGGCCATCAGCGGGATGACGTCATCGACATGCGGATACGGATAGACGTAGTGGAGTCGCACCCAGATGCCGAGTTCGCCGAGCGCTTGTGCCAAGTCGATGAACTTCGCACGCACATCGCGATCGCGCCATTTGCTGGCGGCGTATTTGATGTCGACGCCGTAAGCGGAGGTGTCCTGTGAGATGACGAGAAGCTCTTTGACGCCGGCCGCAACCAGCTTCTCGGCCTCGCGCAGCACGTCGGCGGCGGGTCGTGAGACCAAGTCGCCCCGCAATTTCGGAATGATGCAGAAAGAGCAGCGGTTGTTGCAGCCTTCGGAAATCTTCAGATATGCGTAATGCCGCGGCGTCAGCTTGATGCCTTCCGGCGGCACGAGGTCGAGATACGGATCGTGCTGCGGCGGCAGCGCGCGATGCACGGCGTCGAGCACGCTCTCGTATTGCTGCGGGCCCGTCACTGCGAGCACGCCGGGATGCACTTTGGTGATGCTGTCGGGTTCGGCGCCCATGCAGCCGGTGACGATGACCTTGCCATTTTCCTTCAGCGCGCCGCCAATCGCCTCAAGCGATTCAGCCTTGGCGCTGTCGAGGAAGCCGCACGTATTGACGATGACGAGGTCGGAACCCTGATGTTGGCGCGATAGCTCGTAACCTTCGGCACGCAGGCGCGTAATGATGCGCTCAGAATCGACCAGGGCCTTGGGGCAGCCGAGCGAGACGAAGCTCACCTTGGGGGCGGAGGCGCCGGGTTTCTTGTCGGGATCGAGCATTCAGCGAGGGACGTAGAGGCGAACCTGGTGAAAAGCAAGGCAAGCGCGCCTTGCGGCCCTTCGTGGCGAACCTCGACTTCAGGGGAGGGATATGCGCATTCGTTGCTGCTAGCGGTTCCGCAGCGCCTCCGCCTCGGCGTAGAACATCTTCTCCCATGCCTTCTGGTTATCCATGCCCTCGCGGATGAAGGGCGTGAAGACGGCGAGGTGCAGGAGCAGCCAATTCACGAAGTTGGCGGGAAACCGCAGCGGCTTGCGGAAATCCACGAACAGCACCACGCGGGTGTGCGGCGTGCGGTTCCAGGCCTCGTGCTCGAAAGCATCGTCGAAGACCACCGCCTCGCCGTCCTTCCAGCGATAGAGCTCGTTCTCGACACGGATGCCGAGCGCCTCGCGCGGCTCGGGCACGATCAGGCCGAGGTGGAGACGCAGTACGCCATTATACGGTCCGCGGTGCGGCGGCAGGTGCTTGCCGGGCTCGAGGATCGAATACATCACCGTGATCAGGCCGGGGATCTTCTGGCAGGCCGCCCAGGTCTTCGGGCATAGCGCGATGTTCGCCTCGGACCTGAAGCCATACCCGGCGAGCAGGAAGGTTTTCCAGCCGCGGTCCTGGCTGATGGCCGCGACGTCGGACGATATCTCGTGGAAGCCGGGCAGGTCGTCCTTGCGCGTGAGCACGCGCTCGAGCTCGGAGCGGATCGCCGGATACTCGGCCTCCACCTCCGCGGTCCACGGAAACACCGCCTTGTCGTAGATGGGCGGATTGCCGACTCGGCTGAACGCGAGATTGAGCCTCTCCGCCAAGGCGACCACGCGCATGAAGGCGCGCGCGACCAGGCTCGGCCGGGCCATGGGCTTGATCCCTTCGGTGCCGAAGCGCTGCGCCGGCGCCCCACCGGCCTGGATTCCTTGCTCTGGAGCGCTGTTCACAGTTCGACCCTCACGAAACGTAGCCCCACGGCCCCCCCGCTGGAGATTCTAGCAATCGCGGCCCTCCCAGCAAAGTTGCGGACACGTGTCGGAGCAGGCCGCCGATGGCATAGCGCCGCGGCCGCGCGGAGGCTAATCTCGCTCGAATTCTCTTGGGCAATGGCCATGCGCGCCTTCGCAGTCCTGCTGCTTTTTCTTGCCGCAAGTTTCGTGGTCATGCCGGCTGTAGCGGCCGACATGGCATCGACACGTGAGGCGGCGTTGACCGTGACGGCGACGCCGCTGCCGTTCCCGCGCAGCGAGCGCTCGCAATCCGTATGGGCATCCGGCGCATGCTCGAACGAATGCGGTTCCTACTGTGCCTGGGGCATGGTCGGCTGCCTGAAGCGGGACTCGCAGGGGCAGTGCCTACAAGTCACCGATCGTTGCGACCGCTATTGCCAGAACCGGTGCCGGACACAGGGCGGCCCGCTCTTACCGGATCTTTTGGATTTTTGAACGTGCGGCTTGCCCTCGGACTCTCTCTGACGATCCTGCTTGCCGCCGGCCACGCTGCCGCGGCGTCGCCCATCGGCCTCTGGCGCGCCAAGGATGGCGCCCAGATCCGCGTCGCGACCTGCGGCAAGGGGCGGCTCTGCGGCTTCATCGCTACGCCCAGTCCGCGGCTCGATCCCGCGACCGGCCGACCGCCGGTCGACAAGAAGAATCCCGATCCGGCGAAGCGCAATCGTCCGCTCGCCGACGTCGAAATTTTGATCGGCATGGCGCCGAGTGGGCCGGGGGTGTGGTCGGGCCAACTCTACAATGACGACGACGGGCACACCTACACCGGCAAGCTCAAGGAACTCGGCCCCACGTCGATCCGCATCGAGGGCTGTGCGGGCGCGCTGTGCGGCGGGCAGGAACTGACGCGGCTCAAATAGCCAGTCGGCGTTCCATGCGATTCGGTTCTCAAATCTCGCTGATCGCGCCTTGCGCGTGTTCGAACCGCGGAACCGCGCATCATGCTCCGTCGTTGCCGCCGCACCTGACAAAACACTTCAAATTGGAGACATCGATGAAAACCTTCGCCAAATTCGCGTTTTTGGCGGCTGTCGGCGGCGTGCTCGCGGTTTCCGCAGCTTCGCCTGCGTCCGCCCATACGACACGCCACCATCACCGGCATCGCGTCCGGGTGCACCACGGCTACGGTTCTTACGCTTATGCGCCGCGGCGGCACTGGAGTGGGAGCAGCGAAAATGAACGCCGTTGCATGCTTTCTCCGGCTTCGCAGGAATTCGAGCCCTGCATGAACAAGCGCTGAGCATATGCAACGCCGGCGGGCCGACCGGCCGGCCGGCGTTGTTCCGGTCGTGCGCAAATCGCAAGTTGTTTCTCTTAAATCTTTAACCCGTGACTGAACGTGGATTTAGTGCGCTTCGAATAGCTTCTGAAACGAACGCTATTTTGGAGTGAGCATGACCAAGCTGTTTATCGACATCGTCCGAGCCGAGCAGAGGCACCTCGATTTTTCCGGCAGAATGTATTCCTGTCTCGAGGAAGCCGGCGAAGCCGCCCAATTGATGTGCATGGACCTCGGCGTGACGGAGGACAGTCCATGGGTCGGCGCCGAAGTCCAGGTCAAGGACGTCGCGGGCCGTTGCCTCTTCACCTATCCGGTGGGCCAGCTTCAGTGAGCACCGCCTTCGCCGACAGGCGG
>DATCFB010000266.1:0-14542 GCA_036509755.1 Pseudolabrys sp.
GGTCACTGTGCCGCCGCTCGGGCGCAGGATGCCGCAGGTGATACCGATCAGCGTGGTCTTGCCGGCGCCATTGGGACCGAGCAGCGCGAAAATCTCGCCGCGCCGAATGTCGAGGTTGATCTCCTTGAGCGCCTGGAAGCCCGAGGCATAGGTCTTTGTCAGGCGGGAAATAGAGATGATCGGCGACATGCGGTGGGATACGGCGCTGTGGCGGGGCAGGGCGGGATGTAGGCGGTCCACCCGAGTCCCGCCAGAGCCGCCACCGGCTCGCAAATGTCACCGTTGCTGAAATACCACGCTGTTAGGCGGCGCGCGGGCGAATGGACTTCAACTGGCGGCCGATCTCGCGCCGCCGCTGCATCAGGTCGTGGTCAGCCTGTAGGCCAAGGAAGAAGCCGTCGGAGAGCTTGAAATAGCGTGCAAGCCGGAGGTCGGTGTCGGCGGTGACGGCGCGCTTTCCAAGGACAATTTCGTTGATCCGGCGCGGCGCCACGCCGATGGCGCGGGCGAGGGCCGTTTGCGACAGCGCCATCGGCTTGAGGAAGTCCTCGAGCAGAATGTCACCCGGGGTGGGATTGGGCAGACGGTCAGTGGTAGTCGACGATCTCGACGTCATGTGCGTGGCCCTCCTTCCAGACGAAGCAAATTCGCCATTGGTCATTGATCCGGACGGAATGTTGCCCCTTGCGGCGGCCTCTCAATGTCTCGAGCCGGTTTCCCGGCGGGACGGCAAGATCGTCGATCCGCCGCGCGTTGTTAATCAGTCGGAGCTTCCGCAGTGCGACCGATTGTATATCGGGCGGCAGCCGGCGGCTCCGGACGCCATCCCAAATCGAAGCAGTCTCCGCATCGCGGAAGCCCACGATCATGGGTAGCATGATAACGCATAACGTTATACGTTACAAGTTTACGCGGCCGCGTCTGCCAGCGCGGTGAGATCGCTCAGCACGCGCTCCGGCGGCAAGTCGGGATACTCGTCGGGGTTCTTTGCGCGGTTGATCCACTGGCCATGAAAGCCGACCGACACCGAGGCCATCACGTCCCAGCGGTTCGACGACACGAAGGTCACGTCGCCCGGCTCGCAGCCGAAACGTTTCGTCACCAGCGCATAGACCTCCGGCCGCGGCTTGAACATCTTGAGCACGTCGACCGAGAGCACGGCGTCGAGGTCGCCGCGCAGGCCCGCGCCGTCGACCGCGGCGTCGAGCATGTCGGGCGAACCGTTCGATAGAATGCCCGTCTTGTGGTCTTTGGCCTTGAGCGTGCGCAGCGCCGCGCGCGCGTCGGGGAATGGGTCGAGGTTGAAATAGGCATCGAGCAGTTGCGGCTTCAGTGCCTTGTCGACAGAAGGCACACGCGCCAGCGCGAAATCGAGCGCGCGCTCGGTCAGCGTCCAGAAATTCGCGTAACGGCCAGCGAGCGTCAGCGTCCAGGAATATTCGAGCTGCTTGGTGCGCCAGATTTCCGACATGCGCTCGGCATCCGGTCCAGCCTTGTCGCGGAAGCGGCCGATCGCCGCATGCACGTCGAACAGCGTTCCGTAGGCGTCGAAGACGAAAATGGACATGGTGGCCTCAATGCTCGCAGATCCAGTTTCGCCGATAGCACGCGCACGGTTTGCGCGCATGACACCATGTTGTGACGTTTTCGCGCTTCCAGAATGTAAACGGCCGGCGGTGCGATCCGCCGGCCGAAGTGCTGTTGCGGCTTTAAGCTACTTGGTCGCTGCCGCGAACATCGACTCCACGTGTTCCCAGTTCACGAGGTGATCGAGGAACGCCTTGAGATAATCGGCGCGGCGGTTGCGGTAGTCGATGTAGTAGGAGTGCTCCCAGACGTCGCAGCCGAGGATCGGCGAGCCGCCGTGCACCAGCGGATTCTCGCCATTCGGCGTCTTCATGATCGCGAGCTTGCCGTCCTTCACCGCGATCCAGGCCCAGCCGGAGCCGAACTGCGTGACGCCGGCCTGCGCGAAGTCTTCTTTCACCTTGGCGAGCCCGCCGAGGTCCTTGTCGATTGCCGCCTGGAGCTTGCCGGGTAGCTTGTCGCCGCCGCCGTTCGGCTTCATCCACTGCCAGAAGTGAAGGTGGTTGTAGTGCTGGCCGGCATTGTTGAAGAGGCCCTGGTTCTTGCCGTAGGCGCCCTTGACCACCTCTTCCAGAGATTTGCCCTCGAAGCCCGAGCCTTCCAAGAGCTTGTTGCCCGTGTCGACATAGGCCTTGTGATGCTTGTCATGATGATATTCGAGCGTCTCGCGCGACATGTGCGGCGCCAGCGCGTCATACGCATATGGAAGATCGGGCAGCTTGAAAGACATCAACTCCTCCTCGCGGCAAACTTTGTTTGAAAAACCCCTATCGAGTTGAACCCCGCCCTTCGGTCAGAGTTCCCTTGATGGAAACCTAATTAGGCTTTGCATGATCCGGCGGCAACCGGAGCGGGCCGGGCATGGAATCGCGGTCCCGTCACGCCCTCCCGAGGCCGCGACCGGAGGCCTGCCTCAGCCTTAACAAAGTATGCAGGTCCAGATGTTATTTTGCCCCGACGGTTCCGGCCCCGTATGACATTGGCGAGAAGTTACACGTAGTTTGAATGGCTTAGGCGAAAATTGGCGCCATGGGGCAGGCGCCGGACGAGGAGAATGCCGTGCGCATTTCAACGGGTTTGATTATTGCCGGCGCGGTGGCGCTGGTCTTCGGCATTGCCGTGGTCGGTTTCGGTGTTCCGATCCAGGAATTCAGCTTTGGCAATACGCTGATCATCGCAGGTGCGACGGTTGCGACCGGCGGCCTGATCGTCATCGCCCTCGGCACCGTGGTGGGGCAGTTGCAGCATCTCAACGATGCACTCGCGCACGCGCCGATGGCTGGGCAGTCTCACGACGCTTTCGAGTCGGCCCCGCCTGAAGAGCAGCATCCGTTCGAGCCGCGAGGCCCATCGACCCGGCCTGAATTCCCGATGCCCCCGCAACCGGCCCCGGTATTGCGCAATCCGGAAGAGCCGGTCGAGGTGGCCGAGGATGTGTCGCTATCCCCGGGAGTTCCTTCCGCCGAACCTGAGATTGCCACGGACCGCCCGCGCGAGGCGCCGGCCTGGATGCGCTCGCGGCCGGCACCGGAGCCAATGAAGGACGAGGGCAAGCGCTCGTCGATCTTCGATTCGATGTGGCCGCCGGAAAACAGGATGTTCGGCCGCACGGAGACGGACGAGACGACGAAGCAGGACGCGGCGGGGCCGCCGCCGGCGGCAGAACCGGCCGAGGACACCGCATCAGTCGAGCCCCCGCCGGCGGAGGAAAAGCCGAAGCCGCGCGCGATTGCGATCCTGAAGTCCGGAGTCGTCGACGGCATGAGCTACACGCTCTATGTCGACGGTTCGATCGAGGCCGAACTGCCGCAGGGGACGCTCCACTTCAACTCGATCCACGAATTGCGCGCGCATCTCGAGCAGAACGGCTGAACCACCGGCCAAGTCCTGCCCAGCATTGCACAAGTCTAGAGCGGTATACCGGCGAGGTTTTTCTTGCTGGACGGGCAATCCGTCAGTAATCTTTGAATATTGAATCTTCGCCGTTGCGGATTTGCGGGGCGTTCGGTCGTAAATCTTGCCGCCGGCGGATCCTCTGAGCGGGGGTGACGATGATCGATAGCGACGCTGCGGACAGGCCCGACTACATTGCGCTCACCGCCGAGATCGTGTCGGCCTACGTCAGCAACAACACGGTGCCGGCCGTGGACATACCCGGCCTGATCAGCCAGGTGCACGGGGCGCTGAGCCGGGTGTCGAGCGGTGCGGGCATGGCGGCAATCGAGGCCGCGAAGCCGGCGGTTTCGCTCAAGCGCTCCGTTACCCCGGAATTCATCGTCTGTCTCGAGGACGGGAAGAAGTTCAAGTCGCTCAAGCGCCATCTGCGCACGCAGTACAACATGACACCCGAGCAATACCGCGAAAAATGGAATCTGCCGCCGGATTATCCGATGGTCGCGCCGAACTACGCTGCGGCCCGCTCCGAGCTCGCCAAGCAGATGGGATTAGGCCAGCAGCGCCGCCGCCGCGGCGCGCGATAGCCTGACGTTGGCCCCGGAGTCTAGGAACTCGATCTGAAGTTTCTTGACATTCATCCTAGGAACATTTATCGCTCCTGACGGGCACAAGCCGTCGGAGGGTTCCTGGATGCCGCTACACTCCAAACCGATCGCCATCTCTGCCGGCAAAGGACAACGGCGGGCACGGCGCGCCGACAATCCCGAGCCGATCGACCGGTTCCGCGCGCAGCACCTCGCGCTTGACCGGCAACGGATCGTCACGTCGCTTGGGACAGCCGATGTCACAGTCGACGCGCTCGAGAGCCCGCTCGCCTGGCTTGCCCGCCGGCGCGCGCGCGACGGTGGCGCGTTGATCGAGCCTCATCAGGTGCAGGCGGGCGAACGCCTCAGGCGCGACTTCACACTTGCCGACCTGATGCCGCGGAGCGGTACCAACTGGTCGAGCCCGATGTCCTCCGGCGGCGGCGGCGCGGCCATCGACCCGACCGACACGATGGCCGATGCTCGGCGGCGCGTGCATGACGCGCTCGACGCCGTAGGTCCGGAATTTTCCGGCCTTCTGCTCGACGTGTGCTGCTTTCTCAAAGGCCTCGAGGACGTCGAGCGCGAGCGGCGATGGCCCTCGCGGTCGGCCAAGATCGTGCTGCGCCTCGCGCTCGAGCGGCTCGCGCGCCACTATGGTTACGCGCCGCAGGCAAAAGGCCGTTCTCGTCCGCCGCTGCGCACGTGGCTCGATGACGACGCCAAATTGACGGCCAAATTTACGGCGAAGTGAGCTTCAGGCAGTGGCCAGCGCCGCATCGGCGTCGGCGCGGATGCGCTCGACCATCGAGCGCAGGCCGTTCGAGCGCTGCGGCGTCAGGTTTTCGCGCAGGCCCAATCTGTCGAAAATGGCGATCGCGTCGGTATCGACGATTTCGCGTGCGGTCTTGCCCGAGTAGATCGCAAACAGGATCGCCACCAGTCCGCGCACGATGTGCGCGTCGCTATCGCCCTCGAAATCGAGGACGGGACCGCCGGTGCCGTCAGGCCTCGTATGCGTGACCAGCCAGACCTGGCTGGTGCAGCCGCGCACCTTGTTGGCCTCGCTGTGCTGGTCGTCCGCGAGCGGCTGCAGTGTGCGGCCAAGCTCGATGACGTAACGGTAGCGGTCGTCCCACTCGTCCAGCAGGGCGAAGTTGTCGATGATCTCGTCGATTCCGGTCATTCGGCCATCATGCTCGCGCGGCGCGCGTCGCCGCATCATGGCCGATATATAGGGCTCCCGACCGTGAATGGCCAAAAATCTCGGTCGCCGCGCGAAAAGACGGCGGCCGGCGCTTCAAATGTCCGCTCAGACGGCGGGACGCGCGCGCCTCGGCGGCAACGGAACCGGCGCGTGCCAAGCCGGCTGCATGTCGTTGCGGGTGAGCGTACCGCGCCTCCGGTCCGAAACCGCGACCAGCTTGGCGGCCGGCCTATCGGCCTGCGCCGTCTTCTCGGCGTCGGCGGGCTTGTCCGCGAGCCGCTCGCTGATGAACTGATAGAGCGTGCGCGCGCCGGCCTCGGCTCGCTGGCCGAGCGCGACCGCGACCTTGCCGCCGCTGACGCAGGCATCCGGTTGACGCTCGCAGAAGCCGCGCGCGTCGGACACCGCGGCACTCGCCACCGTCATTGCCTGCGTGGCGTCGATTTTCGCGTCCGGCGACTTCGCACCGCCTGCCGGCAACAGCAGGCAGACGACGCCTAGCCAGAACCCCATTCGCAACAGGAAGAACATGACCCACCCATATATCCCCGGCGGTTTGTCCCCGCCTTGGGCAGAAACCTAGCAGACAGGCTTGAAGTTGTCGTTCGGTCTGACGTGACGATTTGGCTCAAAGTCTCCGCGAATGCGAGGCGAATTTTCAGACAATTCGACATGATCGACTTCGTCTCAAGTTTTAAATATCTTCGCCCGCGCATTTGCTCCCTCGCGGCGCTGCGCATGGTTAGCGCAACGTAACCGCGATGAGATGCGGCAACAGACCGTTCACCATGCGTGCGGATACGCGGGTGGAAGCGGCCCGATCGCTGCGGCAATGCGCAAAGAACGGGCAAAACCGTTCGACTTTTAGCGTTCGCTTAATGGGGCCTCCCTAAGCTTTCATCAGCAATAAGGGGCGCGTCTTTTCAGTCGGGACGAGGGACAGGGACCGTGAGCTTCCTCACGCCAGTGTGGAACTATGTCGATGCCTTGGTGCATCCGGCGGCGCAGGCTGACGCGCTGACGGCCGCGCGCCATCGCTCATTCATTGCGCCACGGCTGGTCGGCAGCTTCGCGGCGCTCGCAAGCTTTCCCGTCTATCTGGCTTTCCGCGGTGTGCCGAGCCTGCTCGAGGTCTTCGTCTTCGCCTGGCTTGTGGCGCCCATCCTCGTCGTTTATTTCCTGTCGCGCACCGGCAGTTACGAAAGCGCGCATGTGCTCTCGTCGCTGTCCCTGACCGGCCTTGTCGCCGTGGTCGCGTGGTGCACCGGCGGCATCGCCTCCTTCGCTGCAATCTGGCTCGTCGTGGTGCCGCTGGAAGCGTCGCTGTCGGCTTCGCGCCGGGTCGTGGCGCTGGCGTCCAGCTTCGCCCTCGGCGCCGCCGGGCTCCTCATGACGCTCAGCATCGCCCACGTTCTGCCGCCACCATCGCTGATGGGCGGCGGCAACGGTGCGCTCGCCGCTATGGGCATCATCTCCGCCGCGCTCTACGCCACAGGCATCGCGCTCGGTGCGGAATCGCTTGCGCGCACGAGCTTCTGGCTGCTCTACGCAGAGGAAGACCGGTACCGCCTGCTTGCGCGCAACATGACCGACGTCATAACCCGTCACGGCGAGAACGGCGCGGTGCTGTTCGTTTCGCCGGCGGCGGAGCCCTTGTTCGGCGTGCGCGCCAGCGAGCTCAATGGCCACGGCCTCTTCGATCGCGTCCATGTCACGGATCGGCCAGCCTATCTTACCGCGCTTGCCGATGCCGCTTCGCTCGGTGAGCCGCGTTCGGTCGAATTCCGCATCCGCCGCGACGGCGACCGCGGCGTCCAATTTGTCTGGGTGGAGATGCGCTGCCAGCCGCTCGACCGTGCTGCCGGCGACACGCCGGCGCAGCGCGAGGTCGTCGCCGTGCTGCGCGACGTCAGCGAGCGCAAGACCAATGAGCGCGCGCTGGAGATCGCCCGCGCCGAGCAAGAGCGCGCCAGCGCGGCCAAGAACCGCTTCCTGGCAACAATGAGTCATGAGCTGCGCACGCCGCTCAACGCCATCATCGGCTTCTCGGAAATGCTGACCAACGACTCGCTCGTGCTCGACCCGTCGCGCAAGCTGGAATACGCCAAGCTGATCAACGATTCCGGTCTTCACCTCCTTTCGGTGGTCAATGGCATCCTCGATATGTCGAAGATGGAGACCGGCAATTTCGAGATCACGCCGGAGCCTTTCGCGGCCGGCATCGCGATCGTGAGCTGCTGCGACCTTCTTGCACTGAAGGCACGCGAGGCGGCTGTCGACATCAAGACCCGGATCGCGCTCGATCTGCCTGAAATCGTCGCCGACCGGCGTGCGTTCAACCAGATCCTGATCAACCTCATTTCCAACGCGGTGAAGTTCACGCCGCGCGACGGCCGCGTGACCGTGAGTGCCCATTGCGAGGGCGCCAAGCTCGCGCTTGTTGTCGAGGATACCGGCGTCGGCATCGGCGAGGACGACCTGCCGCGCATCGGCGAAGCGTTCTTCCAGGCGCGCGCATCCTATGATCGCCGGCACGATGGGACCGGACTCGGCCTGTCAATCGTGAAGGGACTCGTGCGGCTGCATGATGGTGAGGTTGACATCGCGAGCCGCCTCGGCAAGGGAACGCGGGTGACGGTGCGGCTCCCGCTCGATTGCGAAGGCGGACATCGCGCCGATCCGATCAAGCTCGTTACCGAGCGCGCCCACGAACTCGCCGCAACGGCCAATTCCGACATTCATGCCCAGGTCAAGAAAAGTGCGTAACGCCTCCGCTCGCGTTCAAGCCGTTCCGGTCGGCCGACTCAGTAGAACCGGCGTCTTGATTGCGCGCCATCCGCGCGAATTCGTCGCGCTGATGATGGGCACGGTGGCGACAGGCTGGATCTTCACCAACGCGCTGTTCCTGCAGAAGGGACCGCATCCGGCGCCGATCTTCGCCGCGCGGCCGCACACGCATCAGGTGCCCAACGCGCCGCCTCGTCCGTCGATGCTCGCGCCGGTCGTGACGCCGCTGCCGACACCTGCGCCGATCGCGCAGCCTGCGCCGGCGCCGGCGGCGAGCGAGCAACTCCGCGCCCAACTCGTCGGCAACATCCAGCGCGAGCTCAATCGGCGCGGCTATTACGACGGCACGGTCGACGGCGTCTGGGGCGCGCGCACCGACGCGGCCGTGCGCGATTTCGTGCAGGCGACCGGCGCGCGCGTGAACGCCGATGCCAGCGACGCGCTGCTGCAGGCCATCATGGCGGCGCCGGTCAAGCGCGCGGCGGTCCCGATTCGCAAGAACGACCCGATCGCGGCTCTGATCGCGCCGTCGGACCGCCTCCTCGCGGTGCAGCGCGCGCTCAACGACTTCGCCTACGGGCCAGTGAGTCCGACGGGCACCTACGGTCCCGACACGCGCGCGGCGATCGAGCGCTTCGAGCGCACACGCGGCATGCCGGTCACCGGCCAGATTTCCGAGCGGCTCGTCCGCGAGCTGTCGAGCGTGGTCGGCCGTCCGCTGGAATGACGCGCGCCCGGCGTGTTATCAGCGCCTGACGGCGACCCCGGACATGTCATGCGACTGAAATCGAGCATCTGGGTATCAGCTTATCTGCGGCGGTGTGACGTCGAGGGCGCCTTCGCCGCTGTGCGCCGGCGCGGCGCGGAGGAGGCCGGCGCCATCCTCATCAAGCTCAATCGCCTGGACGGCACCGGCACACTTTATGGGCCCGCGCCGCAAGCAATGTTCGACGAGGCCCGCCCCGCGGAGCGCCTGTTCACGGTGCTGATGGGCGCTCAATCGCACGCGCCCGATGCCGATATCGAAACGCGGATGACGAAGGAAATGAGGTTCGATCCGGACGTGTGGATCGTCGAGGTCGAAGACCGTCGGGGCCGCCACTTCCTCGACGAGGCACTGGTCTGATCAGCGAGACCGTTCGCTCTTTCGCGCGGGCGGCACGGCGCGATCGTTTCGCGCCCGGCGCGCCGAGTTGCCGAATGACCGCGCCGAGCGCCGCTCGTCGTCCCAATGCACCGGCTCGTGCTTTGGCTTCCTGCGCGCGAGCGGAGCACGCCAGATGGCGGCCATCTGTGCCGCGGCTTCGGGTGTCATCTCGTCGAAGAGTTGGGCGAGGTCGTAGACGCGCTGCACCGACTGACCGATTGCCGGATTGAGGAAGAGCAGCACGCGCTGAAGCATCGCCGCCGTCATCCCGAGGGCTCTCGCTGCGACCACCAGCGGTTCGCCCGAGCCATCGTGCGTAATGCGCTCGGCGAGAGCCGGCGCGACGCCGAGTGCCGCCGCGAGCGTGCGGCTGAAGCCGGCCGCGTCGCGTTGGAGTGCGGCTGTCTCGAGCCGCGCCAATGTATCGGCGGACGCGCTCGCTACCGTCCTCGCGGTGCCGATGGACATCAGGTTGGCCAGGATTAGCCGGCGTTCATCGCGCGAAGCCGAGAAAAAGAGTTCGACGAGTTCGTCGCGCGCACCGGGCGCAGAGGGGGTAGCGGGCGCCTCGGGCGCCTTGACCGGCGCGGAGGCTTCACCGGTGAGCTTGCAGAGTACGGCCTCCGGCGCGGCCGGATAAGCGCGGAGCGTTGCCGCAACGATCTGTTGCGTGGCGGGATCGACGCCGTCAACGAGCCCGTTCGCCAATTCGATGTATTGGGTCTCTTCCTCGGCCGTATGGAACGGCTTTTGTACATAGAGGTCGGTCACGACGCGCAGCAGCGTCGGCCGGATGTCGACGCCGTCGCGGCATGCGAGATCCAGCAGGCCGTCGAGATGGGGAAGGTGAGAGAACCTGGTCATGACGCGACGCTTTACACACACCGTCAATGGCCGGACATTAGAGCGATGCCTTTAACAGGCCGTTAACCTTGGACGCCTCTAATCGTCTGCATGCGCCGATCCGGCGGGCGTAAAAAAGCATCGCCGGCGCGGAAGAGGGGCTGCAATGGGCGAAGTTATCCGTTTTCCAGATGAGACGGTGAGTACGCGTGGCGGCAGATACATCGATGCCACCACCGAACCTGCGACCGTGATTATATTACCGGTCGTCCGCGTCGAGCGGTTACCGGACGACAGCAACGGACTTGAACCGCATTCCGGCAACAATCACGGGCGCCGCCGCCGGCGCGCACGCTGAGTTCCGGAATCGAAGGATTCGATGCGAACTGCGCTGCAACGGCACCGGTGCGGCCCCGTATGGGCTCCACGATTGCTCGTGCTCGCAGCGCTGGCCGCTCTCGGCGGCTGCGGTACGCAAGGCGACTTCCAGGAAATCAGCCCGTCGGCGAGCCGCGCCGACATGCATGACTGGTTGTCGCTCGACGCCATCGCCGGCAAGCCGACCTGGCCCTCGGATTTCCCCTTAACCGAGGATGAGCGCGCGCTGCGCGATCTGGCCTATCCGCTGATCGAGTGGCCATACGACCGGCACAAGTTCTATTCGGTCGCAGGCGAATACGGCGTCATCGGCGCCGACCATCGCACCGACTTCAACGTGAGCGCTTATACGACCCATCTGTTCAGCGACGAGCGCCGCACCGCCTCGTCACGCTACGGGCTACTGACGGACGACATCCGCAACGACTCGACGCGGCTGCCGCAGTTCTTCGAGACTGCATCGCGGGTGCTCGACATCGACGGCAAAAGGCGCAAGAGCCTGTTCTACGTTTCGTCGCTGAGCGAGCGGGAGCGCAGCAACGCGTTGCGCCGCGTCGACGAGAATGCCTCGATCGTCGTCCTGGTGCGAAAATCGCTCGACGAGCGCGTCGCAGCTTACAAGTTCGCACTTGAACGTCTGGTCGTCATGACGCCTAATCCGGAAGCGGTGCAGGTCGAGCATGCGCTCAACGAACTGCGCGCCAAGGTCGCGTGGTATCGGACGCACCTGCCGCCCGGCTGGACGCGCGAGCAGAGTCTCGTCTCGGCGCGCTGATCACCGATCCGCGCCGGCTTGCGCCGGCGTACATGTCGCGGCGCTGACGGCGGCCGCAGCCTTCGGCATCAATCCCGGTTCCGGCGCGAGCGCGTGGATGGCGATCAGCCCGGTCGCAGTCGGCGACTCGACGATCAGGCGATCCGCTGCGGTGACGTTCTCTTCTTCCGGGATCTGCTCGTGTTGCGCGGCCGTCATCAAGTCGAGCTCGATGACACGCCGGCCGGCGGCACGGTCATTGATCGCGTAATAGGCGACGTCGGTCCGCGTGTAGAATGACACGGAAGTATAAGCGGGGCTCACCGGCACCGACAGCTTGAGCGGGCCTTGCGAGAGGTCGTAGCGGCAGACCGCGACCGCCATCGCCGGATCCATCAGCGGCATCAGCGACGCGCCGGCCGTCGGTTGGGGTAACGGCGTCACCTTGTTCACCGGCGCGATTGTCGATAGCCGCGAATAGGCGTCCTGTGTCGCGGTGCGTGGGAGGATAATGACCGTGGCGATATGCACGATGCCGCCAAGCAACACGCCGCCGAGCATGAGGAGCAGCCAGCGGATCATGGGCAACTCCTGGTGACCACCGAGGGCATCGGCACTTCGCGGCCGGCCTTGGTGGAGACCCCGACAGCGGTGTCGTAGAAGCGCAACGCGACCTGATAACGCTCGATGCCGCCGGTCGGCAGCCAGTTGCCGGCGCTGGCGCGCGGGCCGACGGTGATGGCGAAGGAGCCGTCGGAGCGGCGCACGATCTCCTCGCTGGTGAAGCCGTGGCGGTCGACCGAATTGGCGACCAATTCGCCATTCACGCCGTAAAGCGTCAGCGTCCAGAAGCGGGCCTGCGGTGTTATGCCTTCGATTTCGACGTCGCAGCGCCCGTCGAGTGGCCGGCCGACATCATCCGCCGTCGCCGAGAAGGACACGCCATCGCCAAGCGCGATCGGCAGCACGCCATTCCGGGCGATCGCCGCGCGCGCATAGGGATCGGCATCGACCGTCCCTGTTTTCGGCCACGCAGTCCAAACGCCGATGCGCAAGGCGCCGAAAGCGGCGCCGCGCGTGAGCGCAAAATAAGTCGCGCCGAGACCGACCGCGGCCGCGACGAAGAGTGTGAAAAGTGTTGCGAATAGCAGCCGCACGAGATGACCGCGGGAAGGAGCCCTGATTCGAGATGAGGAGACTACGCCGGAGCGCGACGCCCGGCTAATCAGTTCCGGACAAAGGCGCGCCCTTCGAGCGCGGCGGTCAGCGAGGCCCCGCGGTTGGCCACGCCGGCTTGTTTCTTGGTGTCGGTGGCGACCGTCGGCAGCGGGCCGAGCGCCCGGCTCGCGTCATCCATCAGGTGCTCGATCCGCACCAGCGTGTCGGCGCCGCGCTTGGTGAGCAGGCGCGGTCGCGGCGGCGGCGCTTCGCCGGGCTTGGCCTTGGCCTCGGCCACGATCGGCGCGCGGACGCCGGGCACGGGGATGCCGGGCAACTGTTTAACTTCGATGCCCTGGTGGGCATATTCCATGATCTGGTGCCAGGTCATCGCCGGCAGCGCGCCGCCGGTCATGCGGTTGGTGGGCGTATAGTCGTCATTGCCGAACCAGACGCCGCACACGAAATTGCCGGTGTATCCCATGAACCAGGCGTCGCGGTAAGCGTTGGTCGTGCCGGTCTTGCCGGCGGCGACGATGCCGTCGAGACGCGCGCGGCGTGCCGTCCCATTCTCGATGACGCTGTTCATCATCTTGATCATGTCCTCGGCGACGTGCTGCGGCAGAACCCGCTTCGATTTCGGGCCGTCGCGGTCGAAGCGCCAGGCCACCTTGCCGTCGCCGGTGCGGACTTCGAGGATTGCGTGCGGCGTCACCTTCATGCCGAGATTGGGGAAGGTGCCGTAGGCGCCGACGTGCTCGATCATGGTCACGGCGTCGGCGCCGATCGGCAGCGACGGCGTGTCGGGCAGGGGCGTGGTGATGCCCATGTCGCGCGCGGTCTTGATGATGCGGGCGCGTCCGAGCTTCGGGTTGCCGTCGCCGACGATGACCGAGAGACGCACGGCGACGGTGTTGATCGAGTGCGTCAGCGCCGTGATCAGCGGCATCGCTCCGCGATAGCGGCCGCCGTAATTGTGCGGGCACCAATTGCCGAGGCAGATCGGCGCGTCGACGACGATCGAGGTCGGCTTGAGCCCGTGCTCAAGCGCGGTGGCGTAGACGTAGGGCTTGAACGACGAGCCCGGCTGGCGCATCGCGTCGGTGGCGCGGTTGAACTGGCTGGCGCCATAATCGCGGCCGCCGACCATCGCGCGCACGGAACCATCGACGTCCATCAGCACCGCGTCGGCCTGGTGCGCGTTGTATTCGTCACCATACTGCCGCAGCGTATTCTCCACCGCCGCGTCGGCGGCGCGCTGAAGATTGGTGTCGAGCGCGGTGCGCACGACGAAAACGCGCTCGGTCATCGATTTGGGGAAAGTCTCGACCAGCTTCTTCATCTCGTCGAAGGCGTAATCGAGATAGTAGTTCGGCGCGTGGTCGTCGCGGCGGTCGACGGGGGTGGCGGGGTGGCGGCGGGCGCCGAACACCTGTCCCTCGGTCATGAATCCGGTGTCGACCAGATTGTCCAATACGACATTGGCCCGCGCCCGCGCCGCCGGCAGGTTGACGTTGGGCGAGAACTTGGTCGGCGCCTTGAACAGGCCGGCGAGCATCGCCGCCTCGGCGAGGTCGACGTCGCGCGCCGACTTGTTGAAATAATACTCCGCCGCCGCGTCGACGCCGAAGGCGCCGCCGCCCATATAGGCGCGGTCCAAATACAGCTTCAAAATCTCGTTCTTGGTCAGCCGCGCCTCGAGCCACAAAGCGAGGAACGCCTCCTTGATCTTGCGGTCGATGGTGCGCTCGTTCGACAAGAACAGGTTCTTGGCGAGCTGCTGCGTCAGCGTCGAGCCGCCCTGGACGACGCCGCCGGCGCGCGCATTGGTGGCGAGCGCGCGCAAGGTGCCGGTGATGTCGACGCCGAAATGGTCGTAGAAGCGCCGGTCCTCGGTCGCCAGCACCGCCTTGATCAGGGCGTCGGGGAACTGGTCGAGCGGGATCGAATCGTTGTGGCGCACGCCGCGCTGGCCGACCTCGTTGCCGTAGCGGTCGAGGAAAGTGACCGACAGTTCCGACTTCTTGAGCCAGTCGTCGTCCGAGGTCATGCGGAAGGCCGGCATGGCCAGCGCCAGCATGGCGATGAGGCCGAGCGCGCCGAGCGTGGCGCTTTCGGAGAAGATTTCGGCGAAGACGCGCCTCAGGCCGGCGGCGTGGAAGCGGTCCATGAAGGTGGAGAAGCGCTCGTAGCTCTCGCGC
>DATCFB010000267.1:0-2232 GCA_036509755.1 Pseudolabrys sp.
GGACCGAGCTTCAGGAAGATAGCAACAATCATCGCGACGATACTGAGCGAACCCACCCCGACAAAGACCACCATGATGACCGGCGGCGGTGCCGTTCCGGTCGCAGCGCGGCGACGACGCCCGTACGTGAGCAGCATCGCCAACAGTGGCAGTCCGAACAGAAGGGCCGCGATCTTCCAGACCAGACGCTCTGGCAAATCATAGAGTGCCAGGATTGAAGGGACGAGCGCACCAGCCGCAACGATCGACAGATGACTGACCACGGTGCGGGTCAGGAAGCGGTCGAGCACCGACAACGCGCTGCCGGCGGACTGCCGCAGGATGACGAGAAGCGCGGCAAATCCGGCGAAGGTCACGGCGAGCGTCGCCAGCGTATAGAGCAGCGCTGCGCCCTTGACCTCCATCGAGAACCTAATGCTTCAGCTTCGGATCGACGGCGAACTTGGCCTCGGTTTTCTGCGTGATCTCATCGAGTGTCACATCCGGCGCGAGTTCGATGAGGGTCATGCCCTTGCCGTTCTTGCGGTCGATGCTGAAGACACCGAGATCGGTGATCACCATATCGACCACGCCGGCGCCGGTCAGCGGCAGGTTGCACTTGTGCAGGAGCTTCGGCTCGTTCTTTGCCGTGTGCTCCATGATGACGACGACTTTCTTGACGCCGGCGACGAGATCCATCGCGCCGCCCATGCCCTTCACCATCTTGCCCGGAATCATCCAGTTTGCGAGATCGCCGTTCTCCGCCACCTGCATGGCGCCGAGCAGCGCGATGTCGATGTGACCGCCGCGGATCATGGCGAACGAATCCGCCGAGGAGAAGAAGCTCGTCGTCGGCAGTTCGGTCACCGTCTGCTTGCCGGCATTGATCAGGTCCGGATCCTCATCGCCCTCGTAAGGAAACGGGCCGAAGCCAAGCATGCCGTTCTCACTCTGGAGCTGCACGGTCATGCCCTTGGGGATGTAGTTCGAAACGAGCGTCGGAATGCCGATGCCGAGATTGACGTAGAAGCCATCGCGCAATTCCTTGGCGGCGCGCTCGGCCATCTGTTCGCGGGTCCAGGCCATGATCAGACTTTGCCTCCGGTCGCGGCAGCCGCCTCGCGCTTGCGGACGGTGCGCTGCTCGATGTGCTTGACGGCGTTCGGCACGTGAATGATGCGCTTCACGTAGACGCCGGGCGTAATGATGTGGTCGGGGTTGAACTCGCCGGGCGGGACGAGATGCTCGACTTCGGCGACGGTCACCTTGGCGGCGGTCGCCATCATCGGATTGAAGTTGCGCGCCGTCTTCCGGTAGACGAGATTGCCTTCGTGGTCGCCCTTCCAGGCGTGGACGATCGAGAGATCGGCGACGATGCCGCGCTCCATGATGTAGCGTTCACCGTCGAACTCACGCTCTTCCTTGCCCTTGGCGATGTCGGTGCCGGCTCCGGTGCGGGTATAGAACGCGGGAATGCCGGCGCCGCCGGCGCGGATGCGCTCGGCCAAAGTGCCTTGCGGGTTGAATTCGATCTCCAGTTCGCCGGCAAGAAACTGCTGCGCGAAAAGCTTGTTCTCGCCGACGTAAGACGAGATCATCTTCTTGACCTGCTTGGTCTCGAGCAGGAGGCCGAGCCCGGCGCCATCGACCCCCGCATTGTTGGAGACGACGGTCAGGTTTTTAACGCCGGAATCACGGATCGCCTTGATCAGTTCCTCGGGAATTCCGCAGAGGCCGAAGCCGCCGCAGCAGATCAACATGCCGTCCTTGAGCAGGCCGGCGAGCGCCGCCTGCGGGTCGGAATAGACTTTTTTCATGTAATACCGCCTTGGGTCCTCAATCCGCGCCGGCGCCTGGCGGCGCCTCGGGGTCGGGGTGGAGAAAACATCATCCGGCGGGGCGGATGCAAGCCCGCTACTGTCGCGGCGGGGTAATGTCGCGGACCGGATTGGCCGGGCGCGCCGGCGCGGCCGGTGCCGGCGCTGGCGCGGGGGCAGCCGCGACCGGCGGTGCCGGCGCGTTCAGCGTGGTCGGCAGCGGCAGACCGTGCGGATAATAACTCCATGCGACGAAGGCTGCGGCGAACAGGATCGCGGTCAGAAGCGCGCCGGTGCCCCTGCGGCCGAAGCTCAGGAAGTTGCCGATCAGGCTCGCCACGAAGACGAAGACAGCCAGGATCGCGACGTAGAGCCAGTTCACGCTGGCAAGATCGATCGGCATTCTGTTCCTCCCTCGGCCTTCAATCCTAGCCCA
>DATCFB010000268.1:0-14250 GCA_036509755.1 Pseudolabrys sp.
GGCTTCCAGGCGCTCAAGGAGATCAACCTCGACATTCGGCGCGGCGAGATTTTCGCGCTGCTCGGTCCCAATGGCGCCGGCAAGACCACGCTGATCGGTATCACCTGCGGCATCCTGCGCCCGAGCGGCGGCACAGTGACCGTCGACGGCCATGACATCATCACCGGCTATCGCGCGGCGCGAGCGCAGATTGGTCTCGTCCCGCAGGAGATCATGACGGCGCCGTTCGAGACCGTCTGGGCCTCGGTCACCATGTCGCGCGGACTGTTCAACAAGCCGAAGAATCCCGCCTATCTCGAAAAGGTGCTCAAGGATCTGTCGCTCTGGGACAAGCGCTATTCCAAGATCGTGCAGTTGTCAGGAGGCATGAAGCGGCGGGTTCTCATCGCCAAGGCGCTAAGTCACGAGCCCACGATCCTGTTTCTCGACGAGCCGACCGCGGGCGTCGACGTCGAGCTGCGCAAGGACATGTGGGACGTGGTGCGAGCGTTGCGCGATGCCGGCGTCACCATCATCCTCACTACGCACTACCTCGAGGAAGCCGAGGAGATGGCCGACCGCATCGGCGTCATCAACAAGGGCGAGATGATCCTGGTCGAGAATAAGGCCGAGCTGATGCGCAAGCTCGGCAAGAAACGCCTTGTCCTCCAGATCGTCGACAAGCTCGCCGCGGTCCCGGTCGCCCTGTCCGCCTTCAACCTGGCGATCGGCGGCGACGGCCTCGAGCTGATCTACGAGTACGACACGCGGGCCGAACGGACCGGCGTCGCAACGTTGCTCGGGGCGTTGAGCGAGGCCGGCGTGCGCATCCGCGACCTGCACACCAATCAGTCCTCCCTCGAGGAGATTTTCGTCGGCCTCGTCAACGAAACGCGGAGCGCGTCATGAATTTCCGCGCCGTCGCCGCGATCTACACGACCGAGATGGTGCGCACCGGCCGCACTTTGGCGCAAAGCATCGTCTCCCCGGTCATCTCGACCGCGCTCTATTTCGTCGTCTTCGGCGCGGCGATCGGCTCGCGCATCTCGCACATCGAAGGCGTGAATTACGGCTCGTTCATCGTCCCCGGCCTGATCATGCTGACGCTGCTGACGCAGAGCGTCATGAACGCTTCGTTCGGCATCTATTTCCCGCGTTTCATCGGCTCGATCTACGAGCTTCTGTCGGCGCCGATCTCGTATCTGGAGATCGCGCTCGGCTTCGTCGGCGCCGCGGCGACCAAGTCGGTCATTCTTGGACTGATCATCCTGGCGACCTCGGTGCTATTCGTGCCGCTGCACGTCGCGCACCCGTTCTGGATGGTCGGCTTCATGGTGCTGACGGCGATAACCTTCAGCCTGCTCGGCTTCATCATCGGCATCTGGGCCGACGGCTTCGAGAAGCTGCAGATCGTGCCGCTGCTGATCATCCAGCCGCTGACGTTCCTCGGCGGCACCTTTTACTCAATCCACGTCTTACCGCCGCTCTGGCAGAAGATCGCGCTCATCAACCCGGTCCTCTACCTCGTCAGCGGTTTCCGCTGGAGCTTCTTCGAGGTGGCCGACGTCAGTCCCACGATCAGCCTCCTGATGACGGTCGTGTTCCTCGTCATCTGCCTGGTTATCATCTGGTGGATTTTCCGCACCGGTTACAAGCTCAAGAACTAGTCCCACGCCATTTGTCTGACGCCCTGTCGCAAACCCGGGTTGCGAAAGCGCCGCGCGCTGGATAGATACTGCGCGTCGATTTGCCGCCGCTTAGCGGCCCATACCCCTTTCGGAGAATAGATGAGCAGTTTCAACACTCCCGATCTGAGTGACCGTAAGACGAGTGCCGCCGCCGCCAAGAAGGCGTTGCTCGAGAAGTTTCGAGCCGCTGCGGAAGACCCCCGCCGCACCGAACGCGAAGCCGAACGGCGCGGCGTCATCGAGGCGCGGGACAAGCGCACGGCGGAACGCGAAGCTGCGCGGCTTGCGCGCGAGGCGGAACTGGCCGCCGAGGCCAAGCGTCAGACGGAACAGGCCGAAGGCCGCCGTCTCCAGTCAGAAGCCCTGGCCGAGAAGGCGCGCAAGGAACAAGAAGAACTCGATCGCCTGATCGCGCAGGAAAAGGCCGAAGCGGAAACGACGTTGCTCGCCGAGCAGAAGGCGGCGCGCGACGCCCGCTATGCCGCGCGCAAGGAAGCAAAGAAAATCCGCCGCCGCGGCTATTGAGCCCGGAACACCGCTCCGTAAGACGTGATTGCCGCCGCGGAGCCGCAACGGCTTCGCGCGGGCAATGGGCGTTGATCAGCTCATAACCATCCTCCGCCGGCCATTGCCGCGAGCTGCGGCATCTTGCGATGCGACCGGTCAGAGACGACGGGTATTGGACTACAGCAATCGTCCGCGCGCGGGCGCCTGGATCGAAACATCGCGGGTCCTTTCAAACGGCCGGTGTGGGGTGTTAGGTTGCCTCCGTCCCTGGTCGGGGACGAAAACAACAAAAATACAACAACAATGACCGCTGTGGAGGATCAAACATGTACAACACGCAACTTTTGTTGCGCTGGTCGAAGACGCTGTTGTCGGCCGGCGCGCTGCTTCTGGCGGCGGCTCAGGCGGCTTCCGCCGCCGGCTATCCCGAGCGTCCCATCAAGGTGATCGTGCCTTGGGCGGCCGGGGGCGATACCGACATCATCTACCGTGTGTTCGCGCCGCTCTTGCAGAAGCAGCTCGGCCAACCGGTTGTCATCGCCAACGTGAAGGGCGCCTCCGGAACCGTGGGCGAGCGCCAGGCGGCCGGTGCCGATCCTGACGGCTACACACTGTTCGCGCCGCACGATTACGTCCTCTCGGTCTATCTGGCCGGCCTGACCGACATTGACTACAGCAAGGCCTTCGAACCCATCTGCCTCGTCGCGTCGACGCCTTCCGTGGTGACCTCGGCCGGCAAGAAGCCGTGGGGCGACAGCTTCAAGAACATGGTCGCCTACGCCAAGGAGCACCCGGGCGCGATCAAGGTCGGCGCCTCGCTCGGCTCGACCAGCCAGTATTCCATGGCGCTGATGGCCAAGGCGGCCGGCATCAAGGTCGGCTACGTGCCTTACGATGGCACGGCACCGCGCATGAACGCGCTGCTCGGCGGCCACATCGATCTTGCCGACTCCAATCTCACGCAGAAGGGCAAGGTCGACGCCGGGCTGCTCAAGTTCCTCGCGGTGATGACCGAGAAACGGCTGCCCGAACTCCCGAACATCCCGACGATGAAGGAGCTCGGCTATGACGTGCAATACGCCGTCAATCGCGGTTTCGCTGTGCCGAAGGGAACGCCGGCGAACGTGAAGGCCAAGCTCGAGAATGCCTGCGCTGCCGCGGCGAAGGAGCCGAGCTTTGCCGAGGCCATGAAGCAGCAGGGCACGCAGGTGCATTATCTCGGCGCCAAGGACTATGCCGCCTTCATGGAGAAGGACGCCAAGATCACCAAGGACCTGACCAAGGACCTTGGCCTCCTGAAGCGGCAGTAACGGCGTCATGACGCTCGGACGCGACGGGATCGTGGGGCTGGTCTGCCTCGCGATCAGCGTGTGGCTGCTGGCCTTGACGATCGGCCTGCCGCCGGCCGCGTTCGTGCCGATCGGGCCGGCGTTTTATCCGCGTGTCGTCCTCAGCCTGATGGCGCTGCTCAGCGCCATCCTGCTCGTGGGCGACGTGCTGGCGGGACGCCGGCGGCGCATCGCGTCCATTGCGCCCGCTGTGGCGGAAGAGGCGGCTGGGGCGCCTCCAAACTATCCGCTCGTTATCGCGAGCTTTGTCGTCTTTGGACTCTACGTCCTGCTGCTGCCGTATCTCGGCTTCCGCATAGCTACCTTCCTGTTCGTGATCGCATTGCAGGCGGCGCTGGAATGGCCGCGGTCCTGGAAGCGCTGGCTGCTTGTCGTGGTCATCGCTGCTGCGACGACGATCGGTTGCGTGCTGGCGTTCGAGGTCTACCTCTCCGTGCTGCTGCCGCGCGGAAGCTGGACCGGAATGTGAGGGCCGTCGTGGTGTCGTTTATGAAGAACGGGCCGGCATGAACCACTACGAGCTGCTGCTCATCTCCATCGGCACGATCCTGCACCTGCAGTACCTCGTGCCCCTGATCCTCGGCACGATCGCCGGCGTGATCGGCGGCGCGCTGCCGGGCGTGACCATCACCATGACTGTGATCATGGTGCTGCCCTTCACTTTCGGGCTCGACCCGCTGCAGGGGCTCGCGGCGATGACCGGCGTCTATGTCGGCGGCTCGGCCGGCGGCTCCATCACCGCCAGCCTGATCGGCATTCCGGGCACGCCCTCGGCGGTGGCGACCACCTTCGACGGGTTCCCGATGACCCGGAAGGGCGAGCCCGGCCGCGCCGTGTGGGTTGGCGTATTTTCCGCATTTCTCGGCGGCCTGCTCGGCGGCATCGTGCTGATCGAATTGACCGGCCCGTTCGCCTCGCTGGCGCTAGTGTTTGGGCCGTGGGAGTTCTTCTCGCTGTTCGTGTTCGCGCTCTCAATGGTGGCGGGCCTCGTCGGCAAGTCCGTGGTCAAGGGCCTCCTGTCGGGCGCGATCGGGCTGGCGATCACTGTGGTCGGCCCCGATCCGATCCTCGGCGTGCAGCGCCTGACCATGGGCGCGCATTTCCTCGAGGGCGGGCTGCCATTCCTGCCCGTTCTGATAGGCGTGTTCGCCTTCGCCCAATTGATGCCGGACGTCGAGCAGATCCGGCCGCACGGCAGCGGCGACATGCCGGTTCCCCGCCGCATGAAACTTTCCGTGTCGCTCGGCTCGGCGCTTTGGGACGTCCTCAGCCGCCCGGTCCTGCTCATCTGGTCGACCTTGATCGGCCTCCTGATCGGCGTGCTGCCGGCCATCGGCGGCAGCGCCGCCAACATCATGGCCTACGATCAGGCCAAGAAATTCTCCCGCCGCCCGGAAAAATTCGGCACCGGCATTCCGGAAGGCATCATCGCCTCGGAATCCTCAAACAACGCCAACGTCGCCGGCTCGCTGATGATGATCATGGCCTTCGGCATCCCGGGCGACGCCGTCACTGCAGTGATGATGGGCGCGCTCACGATCCACGGCATCCAGCCCGGCCCCTTGTTCATCGCGCAGCATCCGAAGGAAGCCTACGGCATCTATGCGGCCTACCTCGTCGCGTTGCCGCTGATGGTGGCGGTGATCTGGGTCGGCGCGCGCGGCTGGCTGCGCGTCATCATGATGCCGAAGGCGATCCTGATCCCGATCGTGCTGGTGTTGTGCGTGATCGGCGCCTACGCGCTCTCCAACACCATGAACGATGTGTACGTGCTGGCGCTCTTTTGCCTGATCGGCTACGCGATGGTGAAGGCGCGCATCCCACTTGCGCCGCTCATCCTCGGCGTCGTGCTCGGCGACCAGATCGAGGCCAATTTGATCCGGGCGCTGTCGACCGATCCGAACGCGTGGCTGTTCCTCACGCGGCCCATTTCGGGTGGGCTGCTCGCGGCCTCGATCGCCTCGGTCGCCTTCGCGCTCTGGCAGCACAATCGCGAAGCCAAGCGCGCCGGCGCCGAAGACGAGCTCGACACGGATTTCTGACTACTCCGCCAGCGCATGGAGTATCCGCGCCCAGGAGCGGATGCCCTTGTGGTAGGAGGTGACGTCGAACTTCTCGTTCGGCGAATGCACCCGGTCGTCGTCGAGCGCGAAGCCGACCAGCAGCGAATCCATCCCCAGCACGTCCTTGAAGTCGGCGACGATCGGAATCGACCCGCCGGCGCCGACCGTGACCGCCTTCTGGCCCCACTCCTCCGCGAGCACGGCACGCGCCTTGCCGAGCGCCGGATTGTCATAGGCGAGTTGGATCGCCGGGGCGGCGCCGAAGTCGCCGAACTCCACCTTGCAGTCCGCCGGTAGCTGCAAGCGCACGAACGCACGAAACGCATCGCGGATTTTGTGCGGGTTCTGCTCGCCGACCAGACGGAACGACACTTTCGCGCTCGCCTCGCCCGGAATGACGGTCTTGGCACCCTCGCCCGTATAGCCGCCGATCATGCCGTTGATTTCAGCGGTCGGCCTGGTCGTGATCTGCTCGATCAGCAGGCGGCCTTTTTCGCCCGCGGAAGCCTTTAGGCCGATCGGCCCTAGAAACTTGTCCTCGGTGAGATCGAGGGCGGCGAGATCCGACTTGATGTCCGCCGGCAGGTCTTTCACGCCGTCATAGAAGCCGGGAATCGTCACGCGGCCGTTGTCATCCCACATGGCCCCGAGGATCTTCGACAGAAGCCGCAGCGGGTTTTGCGCAGCGCCGCCGAACACGCCCGAATGCAGATCGCGGTCGGCGCAGGTGATCTTGACTTCCTCATAGACGAGGCCACGCAAAGACGTGGTCACCGCCGGTGTCGTCGGGTCCCACATTGCCGTGTCGCACACGAGCGCGAGATCGAGCTTGAACTCCTCGGCATTGTCCCGAACGAAGCCGAACAGGTTCTTGGAGCCGCATTCCTCCTCGCCCTCGATCATGGTGGTGATCGGCAAGGGCAGCTTTCCGTTGACTTTGTGAAACGCGCGGCAGGCCTCGATAAAGGTCATCGCCTGGCCTTTGTCATCACACGCGCCGCGGGCGACGATGATGCGCCGGCCGTCGGGCAGCGTCTCGATGCGCGGCTCGAAGGGCGGCGTCTTCCAGAGGCTCAGCGGGTCGACCGGCTGGACGTCATAATGTCCATAAAACAAGACGCGCGGGCCCGGCATGCCGTTCGCCTTGGCCACAACGACGGGATGGCCCGCCGTCGGCCGTACCTCGGAGGTAAATCCGATTGAATCGAGGTCCGCGGCGACGTGCTCGGCGGCGGCGCGGCACTGATCTTTATAGGCGGGATCGGTCGAAATCGAAGCGATCCGCAGCAGAGCGAACAGACGCTCGACGCTGTGCTCGAAATCCCGATCGATCTGGCTCAGGACGGCATCGAGTGTGCTCATTTACGGTCTCCCGGCGTGATTTGTCGCCACGCTAGCAATGCATCGCCGGGCTGAAAAGAGCGCGGGCGGTGCAACCGGACGCGATGTCGTGCATTTCCGTCCACGCTGCACCAGTCATCGCACAAGTGCCACCGCATCTCGCAACCGTCATGACCTTCGACACATGCTTCTTCTGAGTTATATCATCGATGCGTTGCGTGAAGCATCGCTCGCTTGTCGCTGCGCACCGCGCTTGTCAGAGCACGCAATGGCGTTCAATATGACGCCAACCCGCCGGCAGTGCGGGACTGAGGGGAACCATGGACGAACTTATCTCGCGGCTCGTTGCCACTGTCGGGATCGACAAAGGCGCAGCCGAGAAGGCCGTCGCAATCATGTTCGAATTTCTCCGCAAGGAGGGCCCGCCCGACAAGGTGCAGGCCCTGCTCGAGCGCCTGCCCGGCGCCCTGGATCTGATGGAGGCGCAAGGGGGTGTCGACTCCAGCGGCGGCGGAATGTTTGCGCTCGGCGGCATCATGGGCGCCGGCACCAAGATGATGGCGGCGGGGCTGTCGATGGGTCAGGTTCAAGGCGTCGCCCGCGAGACGCTCGCATTCGCGCGCGAGAATGCCGGCGAAGATACCGTCGGCGAAATCGTCGGGGCCATTCCCGGCCTGTCCCAGTTCGCCTGACGCATCGGAGCGGAGCACCCGTACGGGTCAAGGTCGAACATGCCGTATCCGATCAAAGACATCCCCGATATCGACGATGGCGTCGTCGCGATGCTCAAGACGCAAGGCATCCGCTCGACTGCGAGCCTGCTCGAGAAGGCCTGCACTTTGAAGCAGCGCCGGGTCCTGGCGGAAAAGACCGGGCTCGACGCGCGCAAGCTCTTGTGCTGGGCCAATGGCGCCGATCGCATGCGGGTGAAAGGCGTCAGCAGGGAATACGCCGAGTTGCTCGCGGCCGCTGGCGTCGACACGGTCAAGGACCTCAAGGTCCGCAATCCCGCCAAACTCGCTCAGGCGATGGCCGAGGCAAACAGGAAGCGCAAACTGGTGCGCCTCTTGCCGTCCGAGAGCGTCGTCACCCGCTGGATCGAAAACGCGAAGTGCCTGCCGCTCAAGATCAAGTATTGAGCGCGCCGTCGGTCGGGTGCCGTCCTTGACAGCCGCAGGGGCCCGGCGCAAAGCCAGCCCATGAGCCAGGCTCATCCCATGCAGATTGTCCCGGAGCCTAGGCGCGATCCGCTCGCGGCGCTCCTTTCGAGCGGGCGGCCGATCGTGATGGGCATTCTCAACGTCACGCCGGACTCGTTCTCCGACGGCGGCCGGTTCCTCGACCCGGCGGTGGCCATCGCGCATGCACGCGAGATGACGGACAACGGCGCCGACATCCTCGACATCGGCGCGGAGTCGACGCGGCCTTATGGCGGCAACAAGCCGGTCGCCGCCGACGAAGAATTGACGCGCCTAAAGCCGGTGCTGCCGCAAGTGGCGAAGCTCGGCGTCGTTGTCTCGATCGACACCATCAAAGCCGACGTCGCTCGTTGGGCGCTCGACAATGGTGCTGCGATCGTCAACGACGTTTGGGGCCTTCAGCGCGATGCGCACATGGCGCCGCTCGTCGCCCAGCGCGACGTGCCGGTCATCGTGATGCACAACCGCGACAAGGCGGACCCGTCGATCGACATCGTCGCCGACGTGCTCGGCTTCTTCGCCCGCTCGCTGGAGATCGCGTCTCAGGCCGGGATCGCCCGCGACAAAATCGTGCTGGATCCCGGAATCGGCTTCGGCAAGACCGCCGAGCAGAGCATCCTCTGCCTCGGCCGCCTCGCCGAATTCAAGCGCTTCGGGCTGCCCCTCCTGGTCGGCGCCTCGCGCAAGCGCTTCATCGATTCGATCTCGCCATCGGAGCCGAATGAGCGCATCGGCGGGTCGATCGCCGTCCACCTCGCCGCCGCGCGCGACGGCGCGGCGATCCTGCGCGTGCATGACGTTCGCGAAACGGTGCAGGCCTTGCGCGTCGCCCGCGCCATCGAGAAGGCGCGATGACCGATAGCATCTTCATCAAGGGGCTCACGTTGCACGCCTATCACGGCGTCATGGCGCACGAGGCCAGGGTCGGGCAAACCTTCGGCATCGACATCGAGCTCGACATCGACCTCTCCGAGGCGGCCCGCAGCGACAAAGTCGCCGACACCGTCTCCTACGATTTGGTCGTCACCCGCGCGACAGAAGCCTTCCTCGGCCATCGGTTCAAGTTGATCGAGGCTGCCGCCGGCCGCGTCGCCGATTCCATTCTGGCCGATTTTCCGCCGGTGCGGAGCGTGACGGTGACGATCCACAAACCGCATGCTCCCGTCGCCGCGAATTTCACCGACGTCGGGGTCCGCCTCGTGCGCACGCGGCCCGCCGCGCGGCGATGAGCCGGGCGTTCCTCGCGCTCGGCGGCAATGTCGGCGACACGCGCGCCATTCTCGACCGCGCGGTGGTCCAATTGTGTGACGGCAAGGGTGTCCGCCTCCTCGCCCGCTCTGCCGACTACCGCACGCCGCCCTGGGGCGTGACGGAACAGGCGCCCTTCATCAATCTCTGCATCGCCGTCGAGACCTCGCTGACGCCGCCGCAATTGCTGGCGCGCGCGCACGACGTCGAGCGCACGCTTGGCCGCGATCGCGCCCGCGAACAACGCTGGGGCCCGCGCACTGCCGACATCGACCTCATCGCCTATGATGATGTGGTCCTCGACGACGAAATCTTGACCTTGCCGCATCCACGATTGTTCGAGCGCGCCTTCGTGCTCATTCCGCTCGCCGAGATCGCGCCGGACCTCGTGATCTCTGGAACGCACGTCGCCGACGCCGCCGCGCGGTTCACGCAGGAAACAATCGACAAGCTGCCGCCGCGCTGATTGGGCTTCGTGCAAGGCGCGAAACCCGCGGCAGCAGTCCACGCGATACCCAGGCTTGGTTACAGGCTCCGGCGGGCCCCGCCGGGGTCCGCAAACGACCGCATTGGCGCTGCCGGTCATCCCGTGGCATTTTGCCAGCATGGCCGACACCACCGTGCATCAAGACCTCGTCCTCGCCGCCGAATTCCCTGCAACCGATCGGGCGGACTGGGTTCGTCTGGTTGAAAAGGCGCTCAAGGAGCGTCCCTTCGACAGATTGGTTTCACGGACCTACGACGGGATTGCCATCGAGCCGCTCTATGAGCGCGCCGCCACCACGTCCGTCACAGGCCGTGCGTCGGGGCGCCCCTGGACCGTGATGCAGCGCATCGATCATCCCGATCCAAAGTCGGCCAACGAGGAGGCGTTACACGAACTTCGAAACGGCGCGGACGGATTAGTCCTCGTTCTCGCCGGCGCCCCGGACGCGCGCGGCTACGGGATCAGGGCCGACACCGCCGAGGCGCTGGCGCGCACGCTCGACGGCGTCATGCTCGAACTGATTGCACTGCGGATCGAAACCGCTCCCTTCGCCGGGCGGCCGGTGTCCGAGTTCGTCACCAGCCTCGTCGCCGCACGCAAGCTCGATCCTGCGAAGCTTGCAATCGATTTCGGCCTCGACCCGGTCGGCGACATGGCGCGCACGGGCCGCGCGATGCTGCCGTGGCCGGACCTGTCAAAACGCGCCGGCGAGACCGCCAAGAGCCTGGCCGACAAGAACTACGCGAAAGCGCGCTTCCTGCGTGCCGACGGCCGCGCCGTCCACGAGGCAGGCGGCTCGGAGGCGCAGGAACTCGCCTTCGTCGTCGCCGCCGGTGTCGCATATTTGCGCCTGCTGGAAGCGGCAGGCTTTGCGCTCGACGAAGCGCGCCGTCGCATCACGTTCCAGCTTGCGGCCGACGCCGACGAGTTTCTCACGATCGCCAAATTCCGCGCTTTACAAAAATTGTGGGCGCGCGTTGAGGAATCATGCGGCCTGCCACCGCAACCGGCCCATGCCGCCGCCGAGACGGCGTGGCGCATGATGACGCGGCGCGACCCTTATGTGAACATGCTGCGTACCACCATCGCCGCCACCGCGGCAGGCATCGGCGGCGCCGAGCAAGTTACCGTGCTGCCCTTCACCGCCGCGCTCGGCCTGCCCGACCGCTTGGCCCGCCGCGTCGCACGCAACCTGCAACTCATCCTGCTGGAAGAATCCAATCTTTATCGCGTCGCCGATCCCGCCGCCGGCTCTGGTGGCATCGAGGCACTGACCTCCGAGCTCGCGAAGAACGCCTGGGCCTTGTTCCAGAACATCGAGACCGGTGGCGGCGCCGCCGCGGCACTCGAACAGGGCATTATCCAAAACATGATCGCGCAGACGCGCGCCGCGCGGCTCGCTGCTGTCGCCAAGCGAAAGGACGCGCTGACCGGCGTCAGCGACTATCCGAACCTGGGCGAAGCGCTGCTCGCGGTGCTCGAGGTCCCGCGCGCGGTCGCGCCGGCACCGCAGGCGGCGCAATTCGAGACCTTGCCGAGCATTCGTCTCGCCGAGCCATTCGAGGCGCTGCGCGACAAGTCCGATGCCGTGCTCAAGAAAACCGGCGCGCGGCCGAAGGTGTTCCTCGCCAATCTGGGCGAGGTCTCGGATTTCACCGCGCGTGCGATCTTCGCCAAGAATTTCTACGAGGCCGGTGGCCTGGAGACCGTCGGCAACGACGGGCCGGCTCCTTCTTCAGCTCTCCCTATTGCAGAGGTGAAGACCGACATCGCCGGGATGATCACCGCGTTCAAGGCGTCCGGTGCGCGAATCGCCTGCCTGTGCTCGGCGGACACGGTCTATGCCGCGGAGGCCGCCGACGCGGCCATCGCATTGAGCGCCGCTGGCGCCATCGTCCATCTCGCCGGCCGGCCTGGGGAGCATGAGGCCGCCTGGAACGATGCCGGGGTGACGGCCTATATCTACGTTGGGTGCGACGTGCTGGCGACGCTCCAGGACGCCTATGATACATTAGAGGCCAAGACTTGATGTGCGGCACGCATCATGGACCGTGACGCGGAAATCGCCGAGACCAGGCGCGAACTGGACCTCCTGCGAGCCCGGCACTCGCTCTATGCGAAATGCGGGCGTGTATTGAAGGCATTTTTCGGCATCGTGGCGCCTGTGACGACCATCGTCCTGGCCGTCACCGTCGTGCCCTTCGGCGGAGCGGACCCGGTCATGGCCGGCTTTGGCGCTGCTCTCCTGGTTGTGGTCTGCGCGGCCGTTTACTTGATCACCAACCCCCGCGGTCGGATCAATCTGGCGTCTCCGTTGCCGCGGTTCGGCTATTTAGCGACCGCTTCGCTGTTCTCGTGGCGCGCGAGCGACGCGTCGACGATCGAGGGCCAAATCGCGGAACGCGAGCGCCGGTTGACGAAATTGGGAGTGGACTCGTGAGCGTACCGGATTTCAGCAACATCGATTGGCAGGACGTATCACGACCGATCGCTGCTGAGCCCGCAGAGCCCTGGCTCACGCCGGAAGGCATCCCCGTCAAGCCGGCCTATGGCGAAGATGACCTCGCCGGCCTCGACTTCCTCGACACGTGGCCTGGGCGGGCGCCGTATCTGCGCGGCCCCTACCCCGCAATGTATGCGGCGCAGCCCTGGACCATCCGGCAATATGCCGGCTTTTCAACCGCAGAGGATTCCAACGCCTTCTATCGCCGCAACCTCGCCGCCGGGCAGAAGGGCCTATCGATCGCCTTCGATCTCGCCACGCACCGCGGCTACGATTCCGATCATCCTCGCGTCGCCGGCGACGTCGGCATGGCCGGCGTCGCGATCGATTCGATCTACGACATGCGCACCTTGTTCTCCGGCATCCCGCTCGACCGGATGAGCGTGTCGATGACCATGAACGGCGCTGTGCTGCCGGTGCTCGCGCTCTATATCGTCGCAGCGGAAGAACAGGGTGTGCCGCATGAAAAGCTTTCGGGCACGATCCAGAACGACATTCTCAAAGAATTCATGGTGCGGAATACCTACATCTATCCGGCGGCGCCATCGCTTCGCATCATCTCCGACATCTTCGCCTACACGTCCGCCGAGATGCCGAAGTTCAATTCGATCTCGGTGTCCGGCTATCACATGCAGGAGGCCGGCGCGACGCAGGATCTCGAGCTCGCTTACACGCTGGCGGACGGCGTCGAATATGTGCGCGCGGGCCTCAAGGCCGGCCTGACCGTCGACCAATTTGCGCCGCGCATCTCGTTCTTCTGGGCGATCGGCATGAACTATTTCATGGAGATCGCCAAGCTGCGCGCCGCGCGCATGCTGTGGGCGAAGCTGATCAAGCCGTTCAAGCCGGAGGACGCGCCTTCGCTGTCGCTGCGAACGCATTCGCAGACCTCCGGCTGGTCGCTCGCCGCGCAGGACGTGTTCAACAACGTCGCCCGCACCATGATCGAAGCGATGGCGGCGACGCAGGGACACACGCAGTCGCTGCACACCAACTCGCTCGACGAGGCTCTGGCGCTGCCGACCGACTTCTCCGCGCGCATTGCTCGCAATACGCAGATCCTATTGCAGCAGGAGAGCGGCACGACCCGCATCGTCGACCCCTGGGGCGGGTCTTACTATGTCGAGCGCCTCACCTACGAATTGGCGAAGAAGGCCTGGGGCCATATCGAGGAGGTCGAAAGTCTCGGCGGCATGGCTAAGGCGATCGAGGCCGGCATCCCGAAGCTGCGCATCGAGGAAGCCGCCGCCAAGACGCAGGCGCGCATCGATAGCGGCCATCAGTCGGTCATCGGCGTCAACAAGTACCGGCCGGAGGGCGAAGAGCACATCGACGTCCTGAAGGTCGATAACTCGGCCGTGCGCCAGATGCAGCTCGACAAGCTCGCGCGCCTGCGTGCCGAGCGCGATCCGTCGGCCCTCAAGCAGGCGCTCGACGCGCTGACGCGCGCCGCCGACGGCGGCAACGGCAATCTTCTGGAGCTCGCCATCGACGCGGCGCGGGCGAAGGCGACCGTCGGCGAGATTTCGATGGCGGTGGAGAAAGTGTTCGGGCGCCATCGCGCGGAGATCAAGGCGATCACCGGCGTCTATAAGCGGGAGGTCGGCAAAGGAGGCAAAATGACCGGCGCGGTCGAACGGGTGAAAACTCTGGTCGAGGGCTTCGAGGCTGCCGAAGGACGCCGCCCGCGCCTGCTGGTCGCCAAGATCGGCCAGGACGGTCACGACCGTGGCCAGAAGGTGATCGCGTCCGCCTTTGCCGATCTCGGCTTCGACGTCGACATCGGACCGCTATTTGCGACGCCTGCGGAAGCCGCGCGCCAGGCCGTCGAAAACGACGTGCACGTTCTCGGCGTCTCCTCGCTCGCCGCCGCGCACCTGACCCTG
>DATCFB010000269.1:0-10539 GCA_036509755.1 Pseudolabrys sp.
CCGAAGGTGCTCGGCGAGATCGCCGCCGCCATTTCCGCCACCGAGCGCCGCGCGATGCTGGCCGAGCGCGAAACCAATGATCGGTTGATCGCGCATTTTCTCGCCGACCGTATCGGCGCGACTTTCGATGGACGCATTTCCGGCGTCACCCGGGCCGGCGTGTTCGTCAAGCTGCACCAGACCGGCGCCGACGGCTTCGTGCCGGCGCGCACCATCGGCGACGAGTATTTCCGCTACGACGAGGCGCGCCACGCCATGGTCGGCAAACATTCCGGCGAGACCTATAGGCTCGGCGACAATGTCACCGTCAAGCTGGTGGAGGCTGCCCCGGTTGCCGGCGCGCTGCGCTTTGAGCTTGTGTCGGAGGGGCGTAAGGGAAGTGCCCCGCGCTTTCGCCACCAGGAACGACGGCCCGAGCCGCGCGGCCATAAAGACAGTGGCCACAAAGGCCATCGCAAGACAGCACGGAAACGGCGATGAACGAGGATATCGGACGCAGATTGACCGAGCGGATGACGAAGTCGGAACGCGATCCGTCGTCTCCCGACAGCGAGCCGCGCGACGCCGCGACCCTGATGCTGATCGATCGCGCGGGGCCGACGCCGAAGGTACTGCTCGGCCGCCGCCACCATGGGCACAAGTTCATGCCGGGCAAGTTCGTCTTTCCGGGCGGACGGCTGGAGCCGCACGACGCGGCGATGAGCACGATCAGCGACCTGCACCCGGACATCGCGGTGAAACTGAACACCCGTGTGGCCGCGCCGAGCACCGAATTCGCGCGCGCGCTGGCGCTGACCGCGATCCGCGAGACGGCGGAAGAAACCGGCCTCCTGCTCGGCGTCACCGGTGATCAACCGCCGGCGACGCCGGGCGAAATCTGGAACGAATTCGGCAAGGCCAAGGTGCATCCGGACCTCCGGCAAATCCATTTCATCGCGCGCGCCGTCACTCCGCCGCGGCGGCCGAAGCGTTTCGACACGCGCTTTTTCACGGCGGACGCAACGTCGGTCGCGCACAAAATCGACGGCGTCGTGGGGCCGGACTCCGAGTTGGTGGAACTTGCCTGGACGCCGATCGGCGAGGCGGCCCAACTCGACATGCCGACCATCACCGGCGTGATCCTCGAGGAGCTGCTCGCCCGGGTCGAGGCCGGCATGGACCACAAGCTACCGGTTCCGTTCTATTACATGCAGGACGGGGTGTTTCACCGCGACCTGCTGTAGGCCCGAAAGCCCGGCTTCCTTGACATTCGGGCATCGGACGCTAGTTTCCGCCCGCAAAGGCACCCCTGACATCGCCGCCAGACGTTTTCGAGGACTTTAAGCCATGGCCAAAGCCATCAGTCTCAAGATCAAGCTCGTGTCGAGCGCCGGCACTGGCCACTACTACGTGACCAAGAAGAACTCGCGCACCCAGACCGACAAGCTGGTGAAGAAGAAGTACGATCCCGTCGTCAAGAAGCACGTCGAATACCGCGAGGGTAAGATCAAGTAAGCCGCGCTTTCGTGCTTGCCGACGATGAAGGGCGCCGCGAGGCGCCCTTTGTGTTTTCAGCTTCTCGCGTCCCCACGCCTGTTCAGCGAATCCGCCGCACGCGGAAGCCTCAGGCGGCGTCGGCGACGACGCGATTGCGGCCGTCACGTTTGGCGCGGTAGAGCGCCTGATCGGCGCGCTTGAGCATCGCCGCGGCGTTGTCTCCGTCGCCGGCAAGCGCGGCGATGCCGATCGACAAGGTGACGTCGAGCAGTCGCGTGCCCTCCTGGATCGGGAACGGCTCGCCGGCGATGCAGCGGCGCAGCCGCTCGGCCACCATCGTCGCCACGCCCATGTCGGTCTCCGGCATGACGATGACGAATTCCTCGCCGCCATAGCGGCACGCAAGATCGATGTTGCGGATCGACTTGCGGATGCGCAGGGCGAATTCGCGCAGCACGTCGTCGCCCGCGTCGTGGCCGTGCCCGTCATTGACCGCCTTGAAGAAGTCGATGTCGAGCACCAGCACAGCAATCGGCTTGCCGCGCGCGGCGTTCTGCTCGACCAGAGATGACAGATGGGTCTCCATGTAGCGCCGGTTATAGAGGCCGGTCAGCGCGTCGGTGATCGCCATCTCGATCGACGCTTGAACATTGTCACGCAAGCGCTCGGTATATCGCTTCTTTTTGATCTGCGTGCGGACGCGCGCCAGCATCTCGTTCCTATCGACCGGGCGCATCAGGTAGTCGTTGACGCCAATTTCCAGGCCGCGCAGTAGCCGCGCATTGTTGTCCGGCTCGGCGATGGCCAAGATCGACACGTTACGGGTGCGATCGAGCGAGCGGACCTGGCTGCACAGGCGCAGGCCGTCGAAATTGGCCAGCCCCAGCGACACGATGACGAGCTCGTAGTCGCCCTCGGCAGCGTGGAACAGCGCCTCGGCGGGCTCGGTCTCGATGTCCACCGTGTGCTCGGTCGCCAGCATGGAGGCGAGGCGCTCATACGAGCTCTTGCGGTCGTCGACGAGCAGGATGCGGCCGTTCCGTCCGGTTTCGGCGACGGCGTCCCGCTCCGGGCTTTCGATCCCAATCTCGAGCGAGGTCTGAGCGCGCATCCGCAGCTCGTCGGTTACCATCTTCAGGCGCGACAGCGAGCGCACGCGCGAGACGAGCGCGACGTCGCTCACCGGCTTGGTCAGGAAATCGTCGGCGCCGGCTTCCAGACCGCGCACGCGGTCGGACGGCTGGTCGAGCGCGGTCACGATGACCACCGGGATGTGGTGCGTCGCCGTATTCGACTTGAGCCGGCGGCAGACTTCGAAACCGTCCATGTCCGGCATCATCACGTCGAGCAGGACGATGTCGCATTCCGAGCGCTCGCACATCGCCAGCGCCTCGGCGCCGTTATACGCCGTGCAGACGTCGAAATATTCGGCCGATAGCCGCGCCTCGAGCAGCTTGACGTTGGCGGGCACATCGTCGACGACCAGGATACGCGCACTCATCGGACTCGTCCCCTCACGCAGTGCCGAGGAAATGGCGCACGGTCTCGATGAACTTGCCCACCGAGATCGGCTTGGACAGATAGGCCTCGCAGCCGCCTTCGCGGATGCGCTCCTCGTCCCCCTTCATCGCAAAAGCCGTCACCGCCACCACGGGGATCGCCTTCAGCTCGGGATCGTCCTTCAGCCATTTCGTCACTTCCAGGCCGGAGACTTCCGGAAGCTGGATATCCATCAGAATGAGGTCGGGCCGGTGCTTGCGGGCGAGGTCGAGAGCCTCGATGCCGTTGCGGGTGCCGACCGTTCCATAGCCATGCGCTTCGAGGAGATCGTGGAAGAGCTTCATGTTGAGCTCGTTGTCTTCCACGATCAGGACGGTTTTCGACATGTTCCCCGCCCTAATCTGTCCCCAAGGCACCTTCCCGACGCGCGCAACGTCGCTTTGGCGCGCGCGCTCGGGCATGATCGGATGTGACCCTAGTGCCGATTTCTTACAGAAAGGCAAATCGGACCGATGAAAGCACGCTCGGCCCATGCGCGTGAGGCGGCAGAAGCGATTGCCGTTCAGGCGCTTAGCTATATCGCCCAGGATGGCGAGCGGCTCGGCCGGTTTCTGAGCCTGACCGGCATCGGGCCAGGCGAGATTCGCTCGGCAGCACACGAGCCCGGGTTCCTGGCGGGCGTGCTGGACTACCTCGCCGGCGACGAGCGCCTGTTAACGGAGTTCGCCAAAGATACGGGCCACGATCCGGCAACGGTCGGCGCCGCCCGGCTCGCGTTCGGCGGCTCCTCCTGGGAGCGCGAAATCCCGTGAGCGGCTTCTGCCGGGATTGCCTCAAGGACGTCGCCGACACGGCGCCGCGCTGCCGCGCCTGCGGTTCGCCGCGGCTCGCGCGCCATGCCGGGCTCGACACGCTCACCATCGCGCATATCGACTGCGACGCCTTCTACGCCACGATCGAGAAGCGCGACGATCCTTCCCTCGCCGACAAGCCGCTGATCGTCGGTGGCGGAAAGCGCGGCGTGGTGGCGACTGCCTGTTACATCGCCCGTACCTATGGCGTGCGCTCGGCCATGCCGATGTTCCAGGCTCTCGGCCGCTGCCCGCATGCGGCGGTGGTCAAGCCGAACATGGCCAAATATGTCGAGGTTGGCCGCGAGGTGCGCAGGCGCATGCGCGACCTGACGCCTTTGGTCGAACCGCTGTCGATCGACGAGGCCTTCCTCGATCTGACCGGTACCGAGCGTCTGCACGGCATGAGCGCGGCGCGCGTCCTCGCGCGCTTCGCCGTCCAGGTGGAGCGCGAGCTCGGCATCACCGTGTCGATCGGGCTCTCGGCCAATAAATTCCTGGCCAAGATCGCCTCCGACCTGGACAAGCCGCGCGGCTTCGCGGTGCTGGCGCCGGCCGAAGCGGCGGCCTTCCTGGCGCCAAAGCCGGTTGGCTTCATCTACGGCGTCGGCGCCGTGAGCGCGGCAAAGCTGGCGAACGACGGCTACCGCTTGATCGCCGATTTACAGCGTGCCGACGAGCGTGACCTGATGCGCCGTTATGGCGAGGAGGGATTGCGCCTTGCGCGCCTGTCGCGCGGTATAGACGAGCGCCGCGTGGACCCCGAGCGCGAGACCAAGAGTGTGTCCGCGGAGACGACCTTCGATCGCGACATCGGCGACTTCCGCCCCCTCGAGCAGCATCTCTGGCACCTGTGCGAGAAGGTGTCGTCGCGGCTGAAGGCGCAGGGGCTGGCCGGATCGACGGTGACGCTCAAGCTCAAGAGCGCCGACTTCAAAATCAGGACGCGGGCGCGCTCGCTGGGCAGCGCGACGCAGCTCGCCGCGCGCATCTTCGGCGCCGGTCGCGATCTTTTGAAGAACGAGGTCGGTGCGACGCGCTACCGGCTGATCGGCATCGGCGTCAGCCACCTCGATGAAGGCGTCGGCGACGATCTCGCCGACATGATCGACCTGCGCACGGCCAAGGCCGAGCATGCGGTCGACGCGCTGCGCACCAAGTTCGGCCGCGACGCGGTGGTCAAGGGGCTGGCGATCGACGGGGAGTAATTCGTCTCCGGTTGTCATTGCCGGGCAGTCGGGCGCCCTAAGTGAGATGGCCGGGACGAGCCCGGCCATGACAGCAGAAGGCCGCCAGCTCACTTGCAGGGCTTTTCCTTCTTCATCTCCAGCGACGTCATCTCGCCGGCGATTGCGAAGTCTGCATAGTAGAGCACGAGCTGGCGCGAAATGCCGTTCTCGTAGAGCTCGAATTCGATGACGTAAACGGGAGTCTGCTCGCCTTTGCGACGCTCGGACTCGGCCAACTGATCGAAGTAGCTGATCGTCACCGGCCAGCGCGTGAGCTTGTCGAGACCCGGCACCTTGGCGGTCGCGTCGGTCGGCGGCTTCTCGCCGGGCAGGATCGGTTTCCCGATCAGCGTGAACGTATTGTAGAGCTTCTCGCCCGTTTCAGAGCCGTCATAGACCGGCAATTCGAGCATGGTCTGTCCGGCGCGCGCGGCGGCGATGATGCGGCGCATGTGCTCGGTCGGAAATACGACATCGCCGGGCATCCTCAGCGCCTTGTGCTTGGGCTTGCTGAGGCTGATCGCCACCGCCTTGGTGCGGCGCTCGGCTTCGCCGTTCACGGCCTCACCGGTCTTTTCGTTCATCCGGTTCTGCGAGGAGAAGCGGAAGCCCTTGGCATTGGCGGCCTCCCAGGTCGTCGAATTGAGGTCGCTCAGCACGCTCTTGCCTTCGCCGGAATCGAGCTCCGACACCTGACGGAATTTCAGGTCGTAGCCGTCGCAGGCATTGCCGGAGAAATCGTACAGGATGCGGCCACGCACCGAGGAGACGCCACGGCTGCCGCGCGACTTCAGCAGCGTGAGGTCGTAGACGGCGCGGTGCGGCGCTAGGGTCACGCCGTCAGCCGGCGCCGCTGCGGCGGCAGGCATAGCAGCCGCCGCGGCAAGCGCCGCCGCGAGCATCAGGCGCGAAAAGATCGGGGAAGTCATCGAGGCGGGTGTCTCCGAGGCATAGGCCCACGACACAAAGATGCGACGATCGCGGCAGGATAGAGGCCGCCCCCTCGCCCGGCAACGGCCTTGGCTTGCGCCCTCCGCAACGATCGGCCAAGGATCACGATGAGGATCGCGATCAAGATCGCACGAGAGGCATTCAGAAGAGGTAAAGCAATGGCCGGATCGGTCGAACAGAAGCTGGCATCGCTTGGCATCGTCCTGCCGATTCCGGCGGCGCCGGTGGCCAACTACGTCGCCTTCGTGAAGAGCGGCAATTTGCTGACGGTTTCCGGCCAGCTCTGCTTCGGCTCGGACGGCAAGCTCGTCGCCAAGGGCCAGCTCGGCGGCGCCGTGTCGATGGAGGATGGCGCGAAGGCGGCGCGCGCCTGCGCCGTCAACCTCCTCGCCCAGGTGAAGGCGGCGGTCGGCGATCTCGACAAGGTGGTGCGCGTCATCCGGCTCGGCGGCTTCGTCAACTCGGCGGTCGGCTACGGCGACGGGCCGAAAGTGATGAACGGTGCCTCCGACCTGATGGTCGAGGTGTTCGGCGACAAAGGCCGCCATGCCCGGTCCACGGTCGGCGTCGCTGCCTTGCCGGCCGACGCGGCCGTCGAGGTCGAGGGAATGTTCGAGGTCGGCTGATCGCCCCATGTCGCCGATGTCGCGGCTCGATTGGCTCACGGCGCGTCCGATCGCCCATCGCGGGCTGCACGATGCCTCGCGCGGTGTGATCGAGAACTGCCCCTCGGCCTTCGAGGCGGCGATCGCCGGCGACTACGGCATCGAATGCGACGTGCAGGCGAGCCGCGACGGCGAGGCCATGGTGCATCACGACGGCCGCCTCGGCCGACTGACCGAGGGCAATGCGCGGCTCGCCGAGATGGCGGCCGCCGAACTCAAAACGGTGCCGTTCCGGCAGACTTCCGACCGAATGCTGACGCTCGGCGATTTGTGCGCGCTAATCGCCGGCCGGGTGCCGCTGCTGGTCGAGATCAAAAGCCGTTTCGATGGCGAACTCACGCTGACCCGCCGTGTGGCCGAGGTGCTCGCCGCCTATGCCGGGCCGGCGGCGGCGATGTCCTTCGATCCCGGGCCGATCGCCGTGCTGCGCAAGATCGCGCCGCAGGTGACGCGCGGCATCGTCGCCGAGCGCCATTACGCCGGCTCCGATTGGTCGGGGATGAGCGCCGCGCAGAAGCGCAGCCTCGCTTTCCTGCTGCATGCGCCGCGCACGCGGCCGCACTTCGTCGCCTGGGCCGTCAGAGATCTCCCGGCTGTCACGCCGCTTGTCGCGAGCCATGTGTTCGGCCTGTCACTGCTCACCTGGACTGTGCGGACGTCCGAGGACCGCGCGCGCGCCGCGCGCTGGGCCGACCAGGCGATCTTCGAAGGCTGGCGGCCGTGACCTCGCGGAACGCGATTGGCGTTGAGGCCGTTATTCCGGGACACCTTTCGACCAGGGATCAGCCCCGTGACCATTCGCTCATCGATTTCCGTTTTTGCGCTCCTCGTAATCTTCGGGAGCGTTCCGGCGGTTGCCGCGTCCGCTCCTTCGGACACGGTCACACTCGCCGCGGCCAAAAAGAAGCACGTCGTTCACCACCGGCGTCGGCTGACGGCCCAACCGCAGGGCGAGATCGCCTGCGGCCCGGGCGGCTGCCACCGCATCCCGCCGAACTGTCGTACCGAGGGCTCGGTGCTCGACTGGCATGGCAATCCCACCGGCATCGACGCGGTCCATTGCCGCTGAGGCCAGTCGGCACGAATCCGGCATAAAGTCGGGTTAGATTGACCCGATGGCGCAAGAGCTCCGCATTCGCATTGTGTCTTCGCTGGTCGAGATCGCCCCGGCTACCTGGGACGCCTGCGCCGCAGGCCCGTTCTCCACCGAATTATCAACACGAGGACAGCCACCCAACCCTTTCGTATCGCACGCATTCCTGTCCTCTCTTGAACAGTCGAAATCGGTAGGCGCGCGCACCGGCTGGCAGCCGCAGCATCTCATTGCCGATACCGCGCAAGGCGAGATCGTCGGCGTCGCGCCCTGCTACGCGAAGGGTCATTCCAAGGGCGAATACGTCTTCGATCAGGGCTGGGCCGAGGCCTTCGAGCGCGCCGGTGGCGACTACTACCCGAAGCTCCAGGTCGCGGTGCCGTTCACGCCGGTGACCGGCCCGCGTCTGCTTGCCCGTCCCGGCTCCCTCGCCGAAAGCGTGCGCAGCGCGCTCGGCGATGCGCTCGCGGAGATCACCCGAGCGAATGGCCTCTCCTCCGCGCATGTGAGTTTCTTGACCAAGACGGAATGGGAGTTGCTCGGCGCGCGCGGCTATCTGCAGCGGACCGATCAGCAATTCCATTGGGACAACGAGGGCTACGCAAGCTTCGAGGAGTTCCTCACCGCGCTCAATTCGCGCAAGCGCAAGACCATCCGCCGCGAGCGCAAGGACGCCGCCGCACCCGGCATCACGCTGCACTGGCTGACCGGCTCCGACCTGACGGAAGAGGTCTGGGACGCGTTTTTTGCCTTCTACATGGACACCGGCTCGCGTAAATGGGGCCGGCCCTATCTGACGCGCGACTTCTTCTCCATCGTCGGCGCGACGATGGCCGACCGCATCCTTCTGGTGATGGCCAAGCGCGCCGGCCGCTTCATCGCCGGCGCCATCAATTTCATCGGCGCCGACACGCTCTACGGCCGCAACTGGGGCGCCGTCGAGCACCATCCCTTCCTGCATTTCGAGGTCTGCTACTATCAGGCGATCGAATACGCGATCCAACACAAACTCGCGCGCGTTGAGGCGGGCGCCCAAGGCGAGCACAAGCTCGCGCGCGGCTACCTGCCCTACCCGACCTATTCGGCGCATTACATCGCCCATGCCGGGCTCAAGCGCGCGATCGCCGAATATCTCGCCCGTGAACGCCGCTATGTCGAAGCCGCGGGCGAGGAGCTTGCGGCGGCCGGCCCGTTCCGCAAGGATTTGGTCGAACAGGAATAAGCGCCTGCGTCCACGGCCGGCCTTGTCCCAGCCATCCATGCGTTTAAAAACGTGGACCGACGTGGATGCCCGGATCGAAGCCAGGGCATGACGTCAAACCGGAGCGCCAGCGATGCCAAGCTACGATCCGAACAATATCTTCGCCAAGATCCTGCGCGGCGAGTTGCCCTGCTTCAAGGTCTACGAGAACGATAGGACGCTCGCTTTTCTCGACATCATGCCGCGAACGCCCGGGCACACGCTCATTTTGCCGAAGGCGGCGGCCCGCAACATCCTCGATATCGCTCCGGACGATCTCGCCCATGTGAGCAAGGTCGCCCAGCGCATTGCCAAAGCGGCGATGACCGCCTTCGGCGCCGACGGCATCACCGTTCAGCAGTTCAACGAGGGCGCCGGCGGCCAGGTGGTGTTCCACCTGCATGTGCACGTGATACCGCGCAAGACCGGCGTGATGATGAAGCCGCCGGCGTCCGAAAAGGAAAAGCCGGAGGTTCTCGCCGAGCAGGCCAAGAAGCTGGCAGCGGCGCTCGCAACCACGTAAGCCGTCGCCTATGTCCCAAAGCGATCGCGCGCGCCCCTGGTTCGGCAAAGACAGCGCCCTCGCTGGCATTGGCGTTCGCCTGGCCGAGTGCTGGGACGGACTGGCGAAACGATTCAATCCGCTCCTTCTGATCGTCGGCGCATGGGCGCTGCTGTGCCTGCCGCTCGTCCTTCTGCGCGGCTACAATTCGGATGAAGGCCTCGCCGTCACCATCGCGCGCTCGGCGGTCGAGGGCGGCCATTGGCTCGAGCCTTACGTCTTCAACGTGCGCTGGGTGGAGCGCCCCACTCTCCTGTCCTGGCTGATCGCGCTCGTGAGCGCGCCGTTCGGTGAGGTCACGCAACTCACGAGCCGCCTGACGGTGGCGCTGTTCCTGCTCGGCGGCTGCCTGCTGATTTATGGCCTCTTGCGCGGTGCCGGCGCCCGCCGTGCGGCAGCGCTAGCCGCGGTCGCGCTGTTTCTTGCCTGTCCGATGGTGCTGCGGAGCGCCGTCATGATCACCGCCGACATGCCGCTGTCTGTTCTGCTCTTCCTCGCCTTTGCGATCTGGTGGCGCGGCGAGGCTGCGGGACGCCATCCGCTCGTCTCGTGGATTGCGATTGGTCTCGCGCTGGCGCTTGCCGGATTGATGAAGGGACCGCAGCCCGTCGCTTACTTCGCACTCGGCGTCGGCGTCTATTTGCTGCTGACGCGTTCGTGGCGCCAGTTTCCGGGGATGGTTCTGGCGGGCCTTGTCTGCTTCGCTCCGATCGCCGCATGGTATCGCATGGTCTACACGCCCGGCGACGAGGGGCAATGGGCCGCCTTCATGCGGTTTGCGCCCGGTGTGCGTCTGAACGGGCCGATACATTCGGTCGCCCACCTGGCCGCCGAAATTCTGCCGGCAACGATCGCGCTGTTGATGCTGCCCTTCGTGCGGCGTCTCGGCGGCAGTCTCAATGCGTCGCCTCGTTTCGTGCTCGCGCTCGTCTGCTACGCCTTCGTCGCCTCGGTGATCATCCTGTTCTGGCC
>DATCFB010000270.1:0-9708 GCA_036509755.1 Pseudolabrys sp.
CCGGCCATTACCGCGCCGCTGCGAGTTTGAGTTTCTGCAAAAGCGGCAGCGACCCGCTTTCCGCTCTCGCGTCCTGCGCCAGCACCAACCGCTTGAGTTGGGCTGTGATCTTGTTGCCGGGCTTGACGTCGTCCAGCGGCACGCCGCGGTCGATCGCCTCGCGCACGAGGCCATAATCGTTAGGGATGACGCTACAGAAGGCATCGCCCAGCGCTTGCTGCACGTCCTTCAGCGACAGGCCGGACGAGAACATGCGCTGATGGAAGCGGTTGACCACGACCTGCGGTTTGGTGGCCTCGCCGAGCCGTTCGCGGATCGCGGCGACCAGGTGTTTGGCGTGGCGCAGGCCCGGCACCGTCGCTTCGCTGACGATGAACAGTTTGTTGGAGCCAAGCAGCACGCTGTCGGTCCACGAGAACCATGTGCGCGGCATGTCAACGACGACGTAATCGAAATTGCTGGAGACGAGGTCGAGCAGGCGCGTGACCATATCGGGATCGAACGAGCGCATCTCGGCCGGCCGGTTCGGCGCCGCGATCACCGCAAGCCCGGACGGATGATAGGAGAGCATTACTTCCAGGAGCTGCCGGTCGAGACGGTCGGGACGAGGCTCGATCTCGGCGAGATTGAGCCGCGGCTCGAGGTCGAGATAGTCGCTGACGGCGCCATGTTGGAAGTCGAGGTCCACCAGGCAGGTCGAGGGCTTCGACCGTGAGCCGCTGTTGAGCAGCAGCATCGCCGTCTGCACCGCCAGCGTGGTGACGCCGGCGCCGCCGACGGCTGGCAGAAATGTATAGATCTGCGCCTCGGCCGCCGCGCCAGCGGCAGCGGGATTGTGCGCCGCCTGCGCGCAGGCGCGCACGAGATCGACGGGCGGCACCGGCTTCACCAGGAAGTCGCAGACGCGCATCTGCACCAAGGTGCGCGCTGCGTTTGCGTCGAAGGACTGCGTCACCGCGATGACCGGCGGACGCGTGCCGATACGGGCCATCAGCCGCGCCAAGGCGGACATCTCGGCCGGTGCAGTGGCGTCGAAATCGACGACCACGACCGTCTTGCCCTGGACGTCGAGCGTGTCGGCATACTCGGACAGCGCGCCCAGGATGAGCGTGAGTTCGATGGCGTTCGAGGCGCCGAAAGTCGCCCGCACCGCCGCCGCAAAAGCGGCATCCGCCGTGACCACCAAGACCCGTGTGCTGTTCGCGTTCGTCATTACCCGCCCTGCTGCCGCCTATTTCGTGCCCGCCGGCTGGTTGATCGATGGGCCCGCCGGCCCCGCATTGTTCGACGCATTGTTCGGCTGGTAGGTCGTCGACGTTCCGGTGCCGACCGGCTGGATCACGCGCCCGGTGCGATAGCGCTCGACCGCGCTCTGCATCACCGTGCCGTTGTAGGCGATGTTGCGGTCGGCTGCCGCGGCCGGCCATGGATCGACCATCTCAACGACCTTGTCGCCTTCGACCGCATTGCCGCCGAACGGCGAAATGGCGTCACGACGCGCCAGGTATTCCGAACAACCGCCGAGCGAGGCGAGCGCGAGCATTAGTGCGCCGGCGCGGACGAGATCAGTGAACCGCATAGACGCCTCCCCGCGGCATATCGAGCATGTGGCCGGTGAACGGATTGCCGCCGGCGGCGGCGATACGCTGCTCGGCCGCGGTCGGCGTGCCGGGGCCGGCGCGCGGCACCTCGGTCTTGCCGAGCAGGAAGAAGTCGGCATCGCTCGGCGGCACCGTATCGTCGGCCGGCGTGCGGATGTCGTCGCCGGGCCGCGCCGGGCGCACGAGGTGCGGCGTGATGATGATGGCGAGGTCGGTCTGGTTCTTCTGATAGGACTTCGACGAGAACAGGGTGCCAAGCACCGGCACGCTGCCGAGCCATGGCAACTGATCGACCTGATTCTTGTTGTCGGTTTGCAGCAGGCCTCCGATCATAAAGCTCTGGCCGTCGCGCAACTCGACCGTGGTCGAGGCGCGGCGCACGATCAGCGCCGGCACCGAGATGCCGCCGGGGACCGAGACCGTGTGCGTGGTGTCGATCTGGCTGACTTCGGGCTCGATCTTCAGATTGATCAGGCCGCGGCTGAGCACGGTCGGCGTGAAGGCGAGGCCGACGCCGTATTTCTTATAATCGACGGTGATCTGGCCGAGCGAGCCCGATACGGGGATCGGATATTCGCCACCGGCGAGGAAGCTCGCAGTCTGGCCCGACAGAGCCACGAGGTTCGGCTCGGCGAGGCTGCGCGCGACTCCCTTCTGCTCGAGTGCGTTGATGAGCACGTCGGTGGAGACGCCGCCTGCAACCATGCGTCCGATCATGAAGCCGAACGGGTTGCCGCCAGAGAGCACGCCCGCCGCGACCTCAGTCCCGGAAGCAAGTGGGTTGTTCGATGCCGTGATCGGCAGCCCGGAGGCCCGCTGCTCGTTGCCGATATTGGTGACCGTGCTACCGCCGACGCGGTTCCACTGGACGCCGAGCTCGCGGCCGGCGGTGCGCGACAGCTCGATGAAACGCACCTCGAGCAGCACTTGCTGCGGCGACATCACCGAGACCGAATTGATGATCGAAGGCCCGAACTGGCTCGCGATCGTCACCGCCTTGTCGAGCGTGGCGGCGTCGGCGACGCGCCCCGACAGCATAATGCGGCCATTGACGCTCGTGGCACGCAGCGCCGAACCGGGGAAATTGCGGACGAGTTCGTTGGTCAGTTGTGTGAGGTCAAGGTTGACCTCGACGTCGAAGATTCCGACCAGCTTCTTGTTCTCGGCATAGACCGAGACGCGCGTCGTGCCGACCTTTTTGGCGAGGATCGACAGCGAATGGTCGGTCAGCGGGTTGACGTCGGCGATTCCCGGATCGCCGACCGTGACATCGACGAAGCTACGGTCGGTGTGCACGTCCTGCGACTTGCCGAGCGCCACCGTCACCATCGCGGTGCGGTGCGCGCCCGAAATCTGCACGATGCGCTCCTGCGCATAGGCGCTGCCGATCATTCCGGCGAGCGCCAACGCGAGCGTGACGGCAAGCGTGATCGCGAGATCGCGCAGCCAGCCGCCAGCCATTGGCCTGTCCTTGCGGCGCCAGCGGAAGCCGGCGGCGCTTTCGTTCTTGTTATTCACGACGCGTTCCCCGTCTTGGCGTGTTCGCGCGGACATCACCGTCCAGCGCGCTCTCGTAGCGTTCCGGCGAGGTCCTTTTTCCCTTCGACCGGGACGGTGTAATTCTGCTTCGCCGTCGAGCGGGTCACCACGATTGTGGTCGTTCCGCCCTTTTCCGTCGGCTCGTCGTTCGAGCTCAGATCGTTCAATGTGATCTTGCGCGTCCGCGTCTCCGCCGTTTCGCCGGCCTTGCGCAGCAGCAGCGACAGGCTGCCGACCGAGGACGCGAGCCAAACCTTCTGCGCCTCGATCGTCGTGACCTCGAGCGTCACCGACTTCGCGACCGCAGCCTTGGCGGCGCGCTCGTCGGCGCTCTGGTCGACCGCCAGCACGCGCGTGTTCTGAAGCACAACCTCTGTGCTCGCCTGGCCCTTGTCGATCTGGCGCGTGAGCACGACGTCGACGCGGTCGCCCGGTAGGACGAAGCCGCCGACACCCTCGACATCGTTGACGCGGATGGTCACCGCCTTCATGCCAGGCTTGACCAGCGACGATAGCGTTGCGCGCTGGCCCGGACCGGTGATCTTGAGCGCCAGCACCGGCTCGTTCGTTTCGATGGCGGCGAGTACGACGCGGCGGCCAGGCGACAGAATGTCGGTGACCTTGGAGAATGCGCCGCTCGGCACGGCATTGGCCGGCCACGGCACCTCTTGGAGCATTGCGGCGCTGAGTTCCGTACCGAAGCGCAGCGGCTGCTTGGCGACGACGATGGTCTTCGTCGTGATGGGCTTTACGCTCGATTCGGCCGTCTTTGCGCGCTGGTCGGCTTGATTATTGAGCCACACCTTGGCGATGAACACTGCGAGCAGGCCGAAAACGACGGCGAACCCGATCATGACGAAAGTGCTGGCGCGCACGGCTTTGTTCCGCTTGGTGTTTGTTGCCTACCCGTGCGGACGATAGAGAGGGGGAAGTGTGCAATTGCTAAAACCGATGTTCGCAATTCGTCCTATGCTGAAGAGCACCTCAACGAAAGGTGTTCTGATTATCGACAATTGCGTGCATGCGGCTGCGGCGACGCCTCCCGATATCAGGCCGCCAGCGCCGCGGCGGTAAGGATCGGTTTAGCCTAATGAAATCCTGCCGCCATTGCTCGCGCGCTCGTGTTGCGGCAACATGGGGCCGCGCCCTGCGACGGCGCATTTGCCCACCCAAGCAAACGAGGTGGGCAGGACAACCATAGGAGCAAACGCCGATGCCCGGACCCCGGATCAGCTACATCGATCCCAATACGGTGGATTCCGCCATGCGCGCGGAATTCGAACGTTGCGCGCGCGAAGGTACGCCGCGCCCGGAAAGCCAGGCGGTTCGAGCGCACGTGCCCGCAACCTTCTGGTCGTTCGCCAATACCTGGAATGACGTGTTCCGAAACGGCGTTGCCGAGCACAGCATCAAGGAGCTGTGCCGCATCTACGTGTCGCGCTCGGTTCTGTGCGAGTTCTGCGGCAACCAGCGTTCGATGAAGGCGGCGAAGGCCGGCCTGAAAGAAGACGACTACTCCGACCTGATCAATTTCGAATCCTCGTCGCGTTACGACGATCGGCAGAAGGCGGCGCTCGCCTATGCCGAGTGCATCACTTGGGACCTTCCTTCGACCGACGAATTATGGGCCAGGCTGCGCAAGCACTTCAGCGAGCCCGAGCTGGTCGAGATCGGCTATTTCGTCGCCATCACGATGGGCCAGCAGCGGTGGCTGCGCACCTTGAACATCGAACACCATCAGGTGCTCGCCGGCCAGGACGGCTCGATGGCGCCGGGCTTCGAGACCATGGATGCGCTCCAGAATTCGAAACAAGCCGGTGACTATTGGGCAAAAGTCGCCCCGAAACCGGCAAGCGCGCAGGCAGCAGAGTGACCATGCAGCACGTAGGCGCCGCCGGTTCGCCGGCGGCGGCACTCGGCAGCGCCGCCGAGCCCCGCATCCGCGTCAGGGGTCTCGGCAAGCACTACGGCGCGCTCGAAGTCTTTCGCAATATCGAGTTCGACGTCGGAGCGCGCGAGATCGTGGCCATTGTCGGTCCGTCCGGCTGCGGCAAGACCACGATGCTGCGCTGCATCGACGGGCTGATTCCGTTCGATACCGGCGAAGTGCGTGTCGGCAACGAGTTGGTAACCGAGCCGATCGCCGGCGTCGCGATGGTATTCCAGCATTTCGGCCTGTTCCCGTGGAAGACCGTCTACGACAACGTCGCGTATGGGCTTCGCATGGCCGGCGCGTCGAAAGCCGACATCGAGCGCAAGGTGCCGGAATTCGTCAAGCTCGTCGGCCTTGCCGGATTCGAGCACGCCTTTCCCTACCAGATGTCCGGCGGTATGCAGCAGCGCTGCGGTCTGGCGCGTGCTTTGGCGATTGAGCCCAACGTGCTGTTGATGGACGAGCCGTTCGCCGCCGTCGACGCGCAGACGCGCGAGATTTTACAGTTCGAGCTCCTGCGAATCTGGGAGGAGCGCCCGACCGCGATGGTTTTCGTCACCCATTCGATCGAGGAGGCGGTGTTGCTCGGTCATCGCGTGATCGTGCTCAAGGGCCGTCCGTCCAGTATCCACGAGACGATCACGATCGATCTACCGAATCCACGGACGCGCGACACGCTGCGCGAGCCCCGCTTCGCCGAATTGCGCGAGCGGGTGTGGTCGACCTTGATGCGTGAGGCTCGCGCAGCGGAGTTCGAACTACAGACGTAACAATCATAGAAACGAAAAAAACGGGAGGATTTCAATGCTTCGCAGGACTTTCACTTTCACGGCCGGTGCCGCGCTGCTCGCAGCGGCACTCGCCGCCGGCTCGCCGGCGTTGGCGCAAGGCAAGAAGCTCACCATCGGCCTGCCCGGCATTCCGCCGATCTTCTCCGTCACCATCGTGTACGTCGCGGAGAAGCAGGGCTTCTTCAAGAAGCACGGCGTTGAGGTCGACATCCGGCCGATGGACAACGGTACGGCCGCCGCCCGCGCTGTGGTCGCCGGCGACATCGACATGTCGTGGTCGCCGACGCCGCCGGTGATCAATCAGGTCTCGAACGCCGGCGTGCCGCTGGTCGCCGTCTACGGCATGCCGAACCCGGATTGGGTGGTCGGCACCACCGAGACCGGCAAGACCTGCAAGGACATGGCGGGGCAGGAGGTCGGCGTCGACTCGATCAACGGCGCGCGCTCGATCGCGCTGCGCTCGATGGTCGCGGGCGGCTGCAAAGAGATCAAGATCGGGGACGTCAAGCAGATCGCGCTCGGCTCGAGCCCGGGGCCGGCGATGCTTGCCGGCCGTCTGAAATACGCCGTGCTGCATCTCGACGACCTCGCCGAAGTCCAGCATCAGGGCAAGAAGCTCAACATCCTGCTGGCGATGAAAAACACCAACCCGACCAGCCACTACCTCATTCTGATCGCACGCAAGGACAAGCTCGCTGCCAACCGCGACGCTTATGTGCGCGCGCTTGCCGGCATGATCGAGGCCGCCCACTTCATGCAAGACCCCAAGAACGCTGACGCGGTGGCGGAAGCCGCCGCCGTCACCGGGCATAACAAGGACGTCAACAAGCTCGCGCTCGCCGAATTCCTCAAGATCGACTTCTGGGCCGCCAAGGACGATGGCTTGGCGAAGAACAAGATCGAGGCGGTCGCTGCGCTGATGAAAAAGATCGGTTCGATCAAGCCCGACAAGCAGCCGGTCACCTACGACAAGTTCGTCGATCCCACCGTGTGGAAAGACGCCAATGCGATGGTGAAGTGAGGCAACAGCGGGGTCATCGCTGACCTTTGGCCGTCACCCTAAGCAGGGCCGCGCAATGCGCGGCCCTTGAGGGGCGGCGGCCGCCATCCTTCGGGGCTCGCGGTGCGCGGCATCTCAGGATGACGGTCGAGAGGCGGGAATTCGTTGCAGGGACGTAAGATCAGGTGCTCCACACCACCATCCGCCGCCATTTACCCGTCTGGCTCAGCGTCCTCGCCGGATTCGTCATCTGGGAGATCGCCGGCCGCTCGACCAGCGCCGCGTTCATGGTGCCGTTCTCGGAGACGCTGCTGCGGCTGTGGCAACTCACCGTCCAGGGCGAATTCTTGCCGGAGCTTCTCGACTCGGCGGAACTGTTCGCGACGGGCTTCTCGCTGGCGCTGATCGTCGGTGCGCCGCTCGGCCTGCTGTTCGCGCGCGTGCGCGTGCTGCGCGTCGGCGTCGAGCCCTACATCATGATTCTCTACGCCACGCCGATGGTGGCACTGATCCCGTTCATTCTGTCATTGATGGGTTTCGGCTTCGCGCCGAAGGTCCTGGTCGTGTTCCTCTTCACCGTGTTCCCGGTGCTCTACAACACGGTCGAGGGCGCGCGCAGCATCAAGCCGGAGCTCATCGAGGTGGCGAAGTCGTACCGCTCGAGCGAATGGGCGCTCTGGCGCGAGGTGATGCTGCCCTACACTCTGCCTTACATGATGACGGGCGTGCGCCAGGCAATCGGCCGCGCGCTGGTCGGCATGATTGCCGCCGAGTTCTTCCTGTCGGCGACCGGCGTCGGCCGTCTCATCATGGAATCGACGCAGGAGTTCGACACTGCCGGCGTGTTCGCCGCCATCTTCGTGATCGGCGTCATCGGCGTCGGCCTGACCCGGATAGGGCTGATGATCGAACAGCATTTCGCGCGCTGGAGGCAGTGACGATGGCCGAGCAAGCCTTGTCCACGCCGTCCCGCGCGGTGCCCAAGCGGCGGCCCCGCCTGCGCACGAAAGCCACCTTGCTGCCGAGGCTCGTGACCGGCGCCGTCATCCTGGGCGCGTGGGAAATCGTCGTTCGCGCTACGGCGCCGCAATATGTGGCGAAGCCGAGCGCCATCGTGCTGGCCATTCCGCGCGTTATCACCGATCCGAAGTTCCTCTCGGCTCTGGGGCAGACGCTCGGCGCCGTGGCCGAGGGCCTCGCCATCACCCTCGTGCTTGGCACGGTGATGGGTCTGATGATGGGCCGCAGCCCGGCGATCGACCGCACCATCCGCGTCTACATCAACGGCTTCAACGCGCTGCCGATGATCATCGTGCTGCCGCTGTTCTCGTTGTGGTTCGGCTATTCCAGCCATGCGCGCATCGCCACCATCATCTTCGCGGCGATCTTCGCCATCACCATGAACGTCGCGGACGGCGCACGCGCAGTGCCGCGCGAATATATCGAAGTGTCGCGCTCGTTCCGCTCCGGCAAGTTTCGCACGCTGATCGATATCGTGCTGCCGGCCTCGCTGCCCTATCTGCTCGCCGGATTTCGCCTCGCGGCCGGGCGCTCGCTCATCGGCGCGGTAGTCGCCGAATTCTTCCTGTCGATCGGCGGGCTCGGCTTTTACATTCTCTACAATTCGCGCTCCTACCACCACAACGAAGCCTTCGTCGGCGTGCTGCTGCTCGCCGGCTTCGGTGTCGGTTTCGAAGTCCTCGTGCAATGGGCCACGCGCCGCTTCATGCCGTGGTACCGCCGCGGCGAGAAGTAATCCCACCTTCAGGACCTTGTCTCATGTCATCCGATCCGCAGCTTAAGGCCGCCATATCGCATTGGGGCGCGCGCTTCGTCGCCAATGGCGTCGTGCTCACCGACTTCGAGGACGTCACCAAGTCCCTCACAAGCTACGACGACTGGTGCCGCGCCTGGTCGGTCAAGGCCGCGCAGCACGAACAGCTTGGCCGCGAAGCGCTGGCCCAAGGGCACAATCTGACCGCCGGCGAATGCCTGCAACGGGCCGGCGTCTATTATCATTTCGGCTCTTTCCTGTTCGCGCATGACCCGGAGCAGGTGAAGGCGGCGCACAAGAAGCAGATCGAATGCCGCCAGCTCGCTTTGCCGCATCTGACCCCGCCGGGCGAACGCGTCGAAATCCCCTATGAAGGCAAAAGGCTCGGCGGCATCCTGCGCAAGCCGACCGGCGTCGCGAAGCCTCCCGTCGTGGTCATGGCGGTCGGCCTCGACTCGACCAAGGAGGAGACCGACGCCTACGAGATGCCGTTTCTCGCGCGCGGCATGGCGACCTTGGTGTTCGAAGGGCCGGGGCAAGGCGAGGCGCAATACGATTTCCCGATCCGAGGCGATTACGAAGTGCCGGTCAGGGCCGTGCTCGACTATGTCGAAACGCGCAAGGACCTCGACACCGGCCGCATCGGCATGTGGGGCGTCAGCTTGGGCGGCTATTACGCGCCACGCGCCACGGCTCACGACAAGCGGATCAAGGCCTGCATCGCGCTCGGCGGGCCGTTCAACATGGGCGACGCCTTCGACAGTCTGCCGGGCCTCACGCGCGAGACGTTCCGCATCCGCAGCCATGCAAAGACGCGCGACGAGGCGCACAGGAACGCCGATACGCTCTCGCTTGAGGGCATCGCCGAGAGGATCACCTGCCCGATCTTCATCGTGAACGGCCGGCAGGACCGCGTCATTCCTGCGGCCGACGCCGAGCGTCTGGCGCGCGAGGTCAAGGGCCCGGTCACCTTGATGATGATCGAGGACGGCAACCACATCGCCAACAATCGCGCCTACCGCTGGCGGTCGCAATCGGCCGACTGGATGAAAGAGCAGCTAGGTTAGAAA
>DATCFB010000271.1:0-6057 GCA_036509755.1 Pseudolabrys sp.
TCCTTGAACAGCGCGATGACATGGTCCTGGTCGCTCGGCCGCGCACGCAGATCGACGAGCCACACCGGTTTGCGATGAAACATCAGCACGGCGGCGGCGAACAGCGCGCCCTCGGCGCAATGCGCCACCTTCGCTTCCAGCATGCGGCGCGGCGACATCACGGTGTCGCCGTCCGGCTCGAAGTTCACCGGCAGGCGGTCGAGATAGTCCTGGATCTTCTGCGGCGTATCGAGGCGCGCGAACAACCGGCGCTCGGCGGAGGTCAGCAGGTCGGTTATGGCGCGCGGCGGACTCATCGAAGGCCGACTCTCCTGCGGGCCCAAAGGGCCGAGTGCCTGTTTGCCACGGTCCGGACCGCGAAACACGCGAGAGCGGCGTTCTCCACAGAGCCGGTTCCGCAGGACTGCCGTTTCCCGCCGGCACCCCGGAGGACAGTTATCTTCTTATTTTCTCACACTTATTGCCGCTCGGGAGAGTGCCCTTCTATCTAAAGCTTCTGTTTTCCGTTGGAGCGTCCTCCGATGACCGATTTCCCCCATGAGCCGCATGGCCTCTGGCCGGAGCAGTCGCTCGAAAGCTGGCTGATCGCCATCGCCAGCGCGCTGGTGGCGCTGATCGCGATCGGCGTGCTGCCGCGGCTTTGGGGCTAAGCATGGGTATTTTCTCGGGCATCCCGAAGACGGCGCCGTTCTCCGAAGAGGACGTCGATCTGCTGAACCGCGTCGTCGGCCCGGCGACGCAGGTGCAGCGCGCCTGGCTCGCCGGCTTCCTCGCCGGTGTCGAGGCGGCGAACGGCGGCGAGGCCGTGCAGCCGGCGCCGCCGCCGCGCGCGGCGGAGCCTCTGACCATCGTTTATGCGAGCGAGTCGGGTAATTCCGAAAAGCTGGCCAGCGACATGGCGAAGTCGGCGCGCAAGCTCGGCTTCAAGCCGTCGGTCGTCGACATGGCCGAGCTCGAGGTCGCAAGTCTCGCGAAGGCCAAGCGTCTCGTCGTCATCGCCGCCACCTGGGGCGAGGGTGACCCTCCCGGCCGCGCGATGCGCGTCTACAACGAATTGATGGGCGAGGGCGCGCCGCGCCTCGATGGCGTCGAGTTCGGCGTGCTGGCCCTCGGCGACACCGCCTATGCGGAGTTCTGCGCGGTCGGCAAGAAGATCGACGATCGCCTCGCCGCGCTCGGGGCAAAACGCCTCACCGACCGCGTCGACTGCGATCTCGATTTCGCCGAGCCTGCCTCGAACTGGATTAGCGGCGCGCTCAAGGCGCTGGCGCCGGCCGGGCTTAGCCAGGCCAAGGTGATCTCGGTCGATTTCAGCGGCAAGCCGGCTGCTTCGCCCAACACCGACGTCGTCGAGGTCGAGGTGCTCGAGCACGTCAATCTCAATTCGTCGCGTTCGGCCAAGGAGACGATCCATCTCGCGCTCGGCTTCGAGGGCACGGCGCCGGCCTATGAGCCGGGTGCCTCGCTCGACCTCTATCCCGAGAACGATCCGGCCTATGTCGACGATCTCCTCAAGCTCGCCGGTCTGTCGCACGACGATGCGCTGCGCCATGAATTCCTGACCACGCGCGACGTGACGACCTTGTCGGTCAAGGCAATCGAGAACTACGCCGCCTCGACCGGCCACCAATATGTCAAGCGGCTCATCGCCGACGGCGAGGCGCGCGACTGGACCAGCGGCCGTCAGCTCATCGACCTGATCGGCACGTTCCCGATTTCGATCGACGCCGAGCGGCTGCGCGCCTTGACCCGGCCTTTGGCGCCGCGCGCCTATTCGATCGCATCCTCGCGCAAGGACGTCGGCGAAGAGGCGCATCTTCTCGTCTCGGCGGTGCGCTATGCGAGCCACGGCCGCGACCGCAAGGGCGTCGCCTCGAACTTCGTCATTGACCGGCTCAAGCGCGGCAGCCGCGTGCGCGTGAAGCTGAAACCCAACAAGCATTTCGGCCTGCCGCTGCCCGACAAGGACATCATCATGGTCGGCCCGGGCACCGGCGTCGCGCCGTTCCGCGCCTTCGTGCAGGAGCGCCGCGCGGTCGGCGCCACCGGCAAAAGCTGGCTGTTCTTCGGCGACCGCTCATTCACGCACGACTTCCTCTACCAGGTCGACTGGCAGGATGCGCTCAAGGACGGCGCGCTGACCCGCATGGACGTCGCCTTTTCGCGTGACCGGCTCGACAAGGTCTATGTCCAGCACAAGATCTGGGAGCAGCGGCGCGAGCTGGTCGACTGGCTGGAAAACGGCGCGCACTTCTATGTCTGCGGCGACGCCAAGGCGATGGCCAAGGACGTGCGGACGATGCTGACCAACGCCTATGCCGACGTGAAGGTGCTCTCGCCCGAGGGCGCGGAGCAGGCGGTCGCAGCGCTCGAGCGCGACAAGCGCTACTTGCAGGACACGTACTGACCGCCTCCGCTATGATCGCCCTCTGACCGAAGCCTGCGGCGCGCGTGAGCGCTTTGGGCGCGGTTCGCGATACCGGACGGCGCTGGAGAATCGAGAATGGCCGACAAAAAAGAATTGTCGTCGATGGAGCACCTCAAGGCGCGCAGCCGCTATCTGCGCGGTGAGCTCGCCGAGGACATGGCCGATCCGATGACCGGCGGCGTCAGCGAGGACAGCACGCAGCTCCTCAAGTTCCACGGCATGTATCTCCAGGACGACCGCGACCTCCGGCCCGAGCGCGCCAAGAAGATGCTGGAGAAGGCCTTCGGCTTCATGATCCGCATCCGCCTGCCGGGCGGCGTCATCGCGCCGAAGCAATGGCTCGCGCTCGACGACGTCGCGCGGACATACGCGGGTGAGACCTTGCGCCTGACCACGCGCCAGACCTTCCAGATGCACGGCGTGCTCAAGTTCAACGTCAAGACGGCGCTGAAGGAGATCAACGCCGTCGCGCTCGACACCATCGCCGCCTGCGGCGACGACAACCGCGGCGTCATGTCGGTCGCCAACCCGCATCAGTCGAAGATCCACGCTCTGGCCTACGATCTCGCTTGCCAGGCCTCGGCGCATTTCAAGCCGCAGACGCACGCTTATTACGAAATCTTCCTCGACGGCGAGAAGGTCGCCGGCGAGGGCGAGCGCGACGACGTCGAGCCGATCTACGGCAAGACCTATCTGCCGCGGAAATTCAAGATCGGCTTCGCCGTGCCGCCGTCGAACGACATCGACGTCTTTGCGCAGGATTTGGGCTTCATCGCCATCCTCGGCAAGAAGGACACGATCGAGGGCTGGAACGTCTCGATCGGCGGCGGCATGGGCATGACGCATGGCGAGCCGGAGACCTATCCGCGCACCGGCGACGTGATTGGCTTCTGCCGCCCGGATGACCTGATGGCGGTCGCCGAGGCGGTGCTCACCATCCAGCGCGACTGGGGCGATCGCACCAACCGCAAGCACGCGCGGCTCAAATACACGGTCGACGACCACGGCCTCGACGCCTTCCGCGCCGAGATCGCCAAGCGCGCCGGCAAGCCGCTCGAAAAGGCGCGGCCTTATGCGTTCACGTCGAACGGCGATCGTTACGGCTGGACGCAGGGCGACGACGGCAAGCATCATTTGACGCTGTTCATCGAGAACGGCCGCCTGCGCGACTTCGCCGACGGGCGCAGGCTCTTCACCGGCATGCGGCGCATCGCGCAGGTGCACGCGGGCGAAATCCGCATCACGCCGAACCAGAATCTCATCATCGCCAACATCGCCGACGACAAGCGCGCCGAGATCGAGGCGCTGGTCGCCGAGCATCGCATGGGCGAGCAGGCCGGCGCGCTGCGCCGCAATGCGATGGCCTGCGTCGCGCTGCCGACCTGCGCCCTCGCGCTGGCCGAGAGCGAGCGCTACCTGCCGAGCCTCATCACCAAGCTCGAGGCGAGGCTCACCGCGCACAAGCTTGCCGAGAAGGACATCACGTTGCGCATGACCGGCTGCCCGAACGGCTGCGCGCGGCCCTACATCGCCGAGATCGGCTTGGTCGGCAAAGGGCCGGGCCGCTACAACCTCTATCTCGGCGCCGCCTTCGACGGCTCGCGCCTGTCCAAGCTTTACGCCGAGGACCTCGACGAGGGCGGCATCCTCACCGCGCTCGATCCGATCTTCGCCGCCTACGCCGCCAACCGGGAAAAGGGCGAGCACTTCGGCGACTTCTGCATCCGCGGCGGCTATGTGGCGAAGACGACCAACGGTCTCGACTTCCACGCCAATGTGCGCCTGCCGGCCGCCGCGTCTGCCTGACATCGCGGCACGCCGCGCGGTGCCCAAAGTTTCGACCGCCGCCGCTTATTTCGCCGCCACGGCATTCGCGGCCGAATCGGCCCCATAAGAAAACATAAGTTAAAACAATATCATAGCGGCTGGCACGCTCCTTGCTGCTTTGCAGCATGAAGCTAGTCCTGGCCGCCCGGCAGCATCGATCGACGCTCGCCGGCGGCCCCCAGAACAGGGAGTCGAGAGATGGATTATGTGAAGCCGGCCGACGTGGCCGCGGCCATGGTCAATACGGGCCGGACCAAGCTCGGCCTGGCGCCGGCCGACCTCATCGTCCGCGGCGCGCTCGCCGGCAGCATTCTCGCGGCGGCGACGAGTCTTGCCTTCACCGCTGCGTTGCAGACGGGCGTGCCGATGGTGGGGGCGCTGATCTTCCCGGTCGGCCTTGCGATCATCGTGCTGCTCGGCCTGGATCTCGTGACCGGCAGTTTCGGACTCCTGCCGCTGCCCTGCATCGAGAAGACCGGCGATCCGCGCACAATGCTGATGAATTGGGTCTACGTCTTCACCGGCAACCTGATCGGCAGCATGGCCTATGGCGCGCTGCTCGCGATCGCGCTCACCATGTTCGGCTCGGTGGCGCCGTCGGGCGTGGCGGCGCAGATCATCGCGGTGGCGCAGGCAAAGACGACGGGCTACGCGGCGTTCGGCATGGCCGGCATGATAACCGTCTTCGTCAAGGCGATGCTGTGCAACTGGATGGTCTGCCTCGCCATCGTCATGGCCATGACCAGCGCCTCCACGGTCGGCAAGATCGCGGCCCTCTGGATGCCGATGCTGATCTTCTTCGGGCAAGGCTTCGAGCACTCGGTCGTGAACATGTTCTTGATTCCGACCGGCATCCTGATGGGCGCGAAGGTCACCGTGGCGCAGTGGTGGCTGTGGAATCAGATCCCGGTGACGCTCGGCAATCTGGTCGGCGGCTTCATCTTCACCGGGCTCGCGCTTTACATCACGCACAGGCCGCGCGTCTCCGCGCCGGCCCCGCTCGCGGCGCCGAGCCAGGTGCCGGCGGAATGAGCGAGACCGATCTCGTGCCTGCGGCCGATCTGACCGCCGGCGACTTCGAGCCCGAGCAGAAGCGTTATCTCGAGGGCTTCGTCGCCGGCATCCAGATTGCCAAGGCCGCCAACAGCGTCGTCGGCACCGTGCCCGGCGGCGCTGCCGCGCCGGAGCCGATGGGTCCCGATGCGGCGGCGCTCAAGGCGCAGGACCGCGTCGTCGCATCCGGCGGCAAGCTGTCCGATCCGGAGACGTTCAAGCGCGAGCAGCATCCGTTCGACGTCTACGCGAAGCTCAAGGCGGAGGCGGCGGCCAACGAATATCCGAAGCCCGCGGACAATTTCCGCTGGCGCTATTACGGCCTGTTCTACGTCGCGCCGAACCAGAATTCGTATATGTGCCGGCTGCGCATCCCGAACGGCATTATTAATTGGCATCAATTCGCCGGCCTCGCCGATCTGGCCCAGCGTTACGGCGGCGGCTACGCGCATGTGACGACGCGCGCCAATCTCCAGATTCGCGAAATCGAGGCGCGGAACGCCGTGGCGCTGGTCGAAGCGATTCAAGACCTCGGCCTGTGCTCACGCGGCTCCGGCGCCGACAACATCCGCAACGTCACCGGCACGCCGACCGCCGGCATCGATCCACAGGAGTTGATCGACACGCGGCCTTACGCGCGCGAGTGGCACTTCCATATCCTCAACGACCGCTCGCTCACCGGCCTGCCGCGCAAGTTCAACGTCGCCTTTGACGGCGCCGGCACCATTCCGGTGCTGGAGGACACCAAC
>DATCFB010000272.1:0-6493 GCA_036509755.1 Pseudolabrys sp.
ATGCGGTCGAGCAGTGGCATGTCAGGACGGTGCGCGCGCAACGACTACGAGGCAGGGTACCGGCGCGCCCTTCTCGGTGCGGATCGAGACGCGATCGAGACCGAGCGGCTCCAGCCCGCCCTGCACGAGCGCATGGCGTACATGCGCCTCGCTATGCGCGTAGCGCAGCGTGTCGCGCAGCACGATGCCGTCGCCGTCATGGGTTTCGACGCTGAAGGCGATGAGCGCGCCGGGCGCCATGACCGGCAGCGCCAGCCGCGGCACCTGCGTCAATTCGTGGAAGTAGATGAGGACATCCGCGGCAAGGACAAGGTCGTGCCGCGCTCCGGCAAGTGATTCCTCCCGCAGGAACGTCATGCATTCGGCTTCGGCCAGCCGGTCGTAGACGCCCTTCACCCGTGCCGCGGCGAGCATGCGCGGCGACAGATCGACACCGGTCAGGCGGCAACTGTGCGGCTTGATGGCAGCGCCGGCGAGCCCCGTGCCGCAGCCGAGATCGAGCACGCTGCCGAGACTCTTCGGCATACCGGTGCGCTTGAGCGCGCTTAGCAACAATTCCGGCCCGCGATAACCAAGCCCGCAGACCAACGCATCCTCGAAGCTCGCGGCGTAGCCATCGAATAGCGAGCGGATATAGGCGTTCGGCATCGCGACGGGCGGCAGCGCACCGAGCCGCGTCAGCCTGACCGCCGCACCCTGCCGGTCCTGATCGTCGGCGGCGAGGGCCTCGCGGAACCCATCGATCGCACCGGCACGATCGCCGAGCGCCTCGCGCGCCTCGGCCAGCAGGAACCAAGCCGGCGCGAAACGCGGCACCGACTGCACGACGTCCGCCAGGAGATCGGACACGGCGGTCGCGTCGCCCATTGCAAAGCTCTCGCGCGCCCATTCAAAGCGGCGGTCGAGAACGAGGTCGCTCGAAGACAGTAGCGTGGGCAGGCGAACATCGGCCACGGCAATTCCTGTTGCAGAAGTTCCGGCCATCCCCATCGGCCGGCATCATGCCTATTTATAGGCCATGCGTCCCGAAGACATCCTTGTCCCCACCCCGTCCGGGGTCTGCTGCAAGCCTGGGGGATTCCATATCGATCCGACCCGCCCGGTCGAAAAGGCCCTGATCACCCACGGCCATTCCGACCATGCGCGCGCGGGGCATGGTGCCGTGCTGGCCACCCAAGAGACGCTCGACATCATGCGTCTGCGCTATGGCGAGGGTTTCGCCGGATCGGCGCAGCCGATCCGATACGGCGAAAAGCTCTCGCTCGGCGGCGCCGAAGTCAGCTTTCACCCCGCCGGCCACGTGCTCGGCTCAGCGCAAATCCGCGTTGCCTGCGGCGGCATGAGCATCGTCGCCTCCGGCGACTACAAGGATGTCCCTGACCCCACCTGCGCTCCGTTCGAGCTCGTGCCCTGCGACGTGTTCATCACCGAGGCGACGTTCGGCCTGCCGGTGTTCCGCCATCACGACGCCGACGGCGAGATCGGCAAGCTCCTGCATTCGGTCGCGCTGTTTCCCGACCGCGCACATCTCGTCGGCGCCTATTCGCTCGGCAAGGCGCAGCGCGTCATCGCCCTGTTGCGCGCCGCCGGGCACGACCAGACCATCTATCTGCATGGCGCGATGGAGAAGATCACCCGGTATTACGAGAGCCGCGGCATTGAGCTCGGCTCCCTCGAACTTGTCCGCGGGGCCAAAAAGAGCGAGCTGGCCGGCCACATCGTGCTCTGCCCGCCGAGCGCGATGGCCGACCTGTGGTCGCGGCGTTTCCCCGATCCGGTCTTCGCCTTCGCATCCGGCTGGATGCGCGTGCGGGCTCGTGCGCGCCAGCGCGGCGTGACCTTGCCTCTTGTCATTTCCGACCACGCCGATTGGGACGGGCTCACGTCGACCGTCGCCGCCACCGGCGCTTCGGAAGTGTGGGTGACGCACGGCCAGGAAGATGCGCTGGTGCACTGGTGCACCGCGCGCGGATTGAAGGCCAGACCGCTCGATATCGTCGGTTATGGCGACGAGGAGGAGCATGACGAAGCGCCGGGAGCCGAGAGCGGCGCATGAACAAGTTCGCCGAGTTGCTCGACCGTCTCGCCTACGAGCCCGGCCGCAATGCCAAATTGCGGCTGATCGCCGACTACCTGCGCACGACGCCCGATCCCGAGCGCGGCTGGGCGCTCGCGGCGCTGACCGGCGCGCTCAGCTTCAGGCACGCCAAGGCCGGTATGGTCCGGGCGCTCAACACCGAGCGCAGCGATCCGGCGCTGTTCGCGCTCTCTTACGATTACGTCGGCGATTTGTCGGAGACGGTGGCGCTGATGTGGCCCACCGACCCGCACCATCGCCCGAACTCAATGCCGACCTTGACCGATGTCGTCGAAACGCTCTCGACCCTCGGTAAAGCGCAAATGCCGGCGCAGATGGCACGCTGGCTCGACGCACTCGACGAGACCGGGCGCTGGGCTTTGTTGAAGCTCGTCACTGGAGGCTTACGCGTCGGCGTTTCGGCGCGGCTGGCCAAGACGGCAGCCGGCTCGCTCGGCGACAAGGAGCCGGACGAAGTCGAATTGCTTTGGCCCGGCCTCGCGCCGCCCTACAGCGAATTATTCGCCTGGCTCGAAGGGCGCGCCGAGAAGCCGGCGACCCGCGACCCCGCGCCATTCCGGCCGCCAATGCTGGCTCATGCGGGCGAGGACACGGACTTCACCGGGCTCAGCGCTGCCGACTTCAGTGCCGAATGGAAATGGGACGGCATCCGCGTGCAGGCGGTCGCCGGCAACGACGAGCACGGCTCAAACGTCGCGCGGCTTTATTCGCGCACCGGCGAAGACATCTCCAAAAGCTTCCCCGATCTGATCGAGTCGCTCACGCTGCCTGCGGCGATCGACGGCGAGTTGCTGATCATGCGCGATAAGCGCGTGCAATCGTTCAACGTCCTTCAACAACGCCTGAACCGTAAGGCGGTGTCGCCGAAGCTCCTCGCCGAATTCCCCGCGCATCTGCGCGCCTACGACCTTCTGGCCGACGGCGACGCCGACCTGCGCGATTTGCCCTTCGCAGAGCGGCGGCAACGGCTCGAACGTTTCATCGCGAACCTGGCCGACTCGCGCATCGATATCTCGCCTTTGGTGCCGTTCGAGACCTGGGCTGAACTAACGGCCGCGCGCGCCGATCCGGCCTCCGCCGGCGCGGTTGCCGATGCTGAGGCAGTCGAGGGCGTCATGCTCAAGCGCCGCGACGCGCCTTACGTGCCCGGACGGCCGAAGGGGCCGTGGTGGAAATGGAAGCGCGATCCGATGATCGTCGACGCCGTGCTGATGTATGCGCAACGCGGCCATGGCAAGCGCTCGTCCTACTACTCCGACTACACATTCGGTGTCTGGAACGGCGAGGACGAGTTGGTGCCGGTCGGTAAAGCCTATTTTGGTTTCACCGACGAGGAATTGATCGAGATTGATCGCTTCGTCCGCCGCAATACGGTCGATCGTTTCGGGCCGGTGCGCGAGGTCACGCACGAGAAGACTCAAGGGCTGGTGCTGGAGGTCGCCTTCGAAGGCCTGCAGCGCTCGACGCGGCACAAATCGGGCGTCGCCATGCGCTTCCCGCGCATCAACCGGTTGCGCTGGGACAAGCCGCCGGGCGAGGCCGACCGGCTGGACACCTTGGAAAATATGCTTACACGCATCGAGCGGGGACGGACCAATGCGCCTTGACCGCACTACAGACTCGCGTCACCTGTCGTCGGATCGGAGGGATACGGCCATGGCCGACAATCAGTTCGCGAGGGTGCTCGGCGGAACGCCGCTGGCGGTGCTGGGACGGTTGATTCTCGCCTCGATCCTCGTCGGCGTCATCCTGGCGGCGCTCGGGCTCGACCCCTTCGATATCGTGCGCAGCGCGGAACGCCTGATGCGCTGGGTCTGGAACATGGGCTTCGACGCATTCCGCTGGCTGTGGCGCTATTTCCTGCTCGGTGCCGTGATCGTGGTCCCGATCTGGCTGATCATGCGGCTGATCAACGGTTCGCGCGGCCGCTAGGCCGGCCAGCTCTCGGCCGTCATCTCGGCGGCGTCGACGCCAACCATCTCCGCCAGCGAATTCCGGTGGCCACGCCGCAATGCGGCGGCCAGATCTGCCTTGATTTCGGTGAGCAAGCCGATGCCGCGATAGACCAGCCCCGAATAGACCTGAATCAAGTTCGCGCCCGCCTTGATCTTGGCAATCGCCGCTGGGCCCGAATCGATGCCGCCGACGCCGATCAGCGGGAACGCCCCTTCGGCCCGCACGAAAGTCTCCGCCAGCATGCGCGTGGACAACTTGAACAAAGGCTTGCCCGACAATCCGCCCGACTCTTTCGCAGTCGCGCGATCGCGCAATGAGGCCGGCCGCGAGATCGTCGTGTTGCCGACGATCATGCCGTCGACGCGGTTCTTGCGCGCGACGCCGACGACGTCGTCGAGATCGGCCAGGCTCAGGTCCGGCGCGATCTTCAGGAGCACCGGCGTCGGTCCCACGCGCGAGCGCACCTTCTCCCGCGCCTCGACGACGCGGCCGAGCAGATCGTCGAGCGCGTCCGCCTGCTGCAAATCACGCAGACCGGGCGTATTTGGCGAGGAAACATTCACGGTGAAGTAGCTCGCCACCGCGGCGAAGGTATCGATCAGTCGCACGTAATCGTCGGCGCGGTCGGCCGAGTCCTTGTTGGCGCCGATGTTGACTCCGACGATGCCACCGGAGTGCATGCGCGCCGACAGCCGCGCCAGCGCAGCCGGCGCGCCCTCGTTGTTGAAACCGAGGCGGTTGATCACGCCTCGGTCGGCATCGAGTCGGAAGATGCGCGGCCGCGGATTGCCGGCCTGCGCCCGGGGCGTCACGGTACCGACCTCGACGAAACCGAAGCCAAGCCGCAGCAGTGCGTCGGGGGCGGCGGCGTTCTTGTCGAAACCGGGCGCCACGCCGACCGGGCTCGGGAAATTCAGCCCGAAGGCACGCACCGCGATCTCCGGCGGGTCCGCGGCGGCGCGCGCCACCGGCATCAGGCGCAGCGCCTTGAGCGTCAGCGCGTGCGCGTCCTCGGGATCGAGCGCGCGCAGCAGAGGTCGGGACAGGCGATCGATCAGACCGATCACGTGAGAACGCTCCGGCGGGAATGAGGTCCGGACCCTATCGGGCGAGACGGGACTAATTCAAGGCGCCGCGCGCATAATCCGCTTGCATCGCCCAGTTCCAAGGTTATATTTCCTACGCTGATATTCCGCCTTGCCAAGAGAGGGCCGCGTCCCATGCGCGGCGCCCCATGATGCTGACACATGCCCAGATCTGGAACGCGCTCGACCGACTGGCGGCGCGCAACAAGCTGACCGCATCGGGACTTGCCAAGAAGGCAGGGCTCGATCCGACCACGTTCAACAAGTCGAAGCGGATCACGCCGGAAGGCCGACAGCGCTGGCCGTCGACCGAATCGGTCGCCAAGGCGCTCGCCGCGACCAGCACCAAGGTCGACACGTTCGTGACCCTGATCACCGATGGCGTGAAGCCGGCGATCAGCACGGTGCCGTTGATCGGTTTCGCCCAGGCGGGGGAAGGAGGCCATTTCGACGATTCCGGTTACCCGGTCGGCAAGGGCTGGGACGAGGTGTCGCTGCCGCACGTGACCGACGAGCAGGCCTATGCGCTGAAGATCCAGGGCGAATCGATGAAGCCGACCTACCGGCCCGGCGACATCGTGATCGTCTCGCCGTCAAGCGCGATCCGCAAAGGCGACCGCATCGTCGTGAAAACCCGCGACGGCGAGGTGATGGTCAAGGAATTGCGCCGGCGCACCACGAAGACGATCGAGCTTAAGTCGCTCAACGCCGAGCATCGCGACCGCACCTTCCCGGTCAACGAGATCGACTGGATGGCGCGCATCCTGTGGGCGAGCCAGTGAACCGCTGATGGTTTTCTGCCGCCGTCTGACGGGACGGCGGCGGATTCAACATTCCTCATGGGGGCGACGATGACCGACACTCTTCTGCATTCGCAGGGCTGCGCGTGCTGCGGCGACCTGCTCGCCAGGCGTTACGATCGGCGGCGCTTCCTGCACGTCGCCGCCGGGGCCGGAATGATGGCAGCGCTGCCGTCGTTCGCCTTCGCGGCCGAAGGCAATTACGAGGCGATGCTCTTGACTTGCATCGACCCACGCCTCCCCGAGCCGACCATCAAGTACATGGAAGGCCGGCACATGGCCGGCAAATACAGCCAGTTTATCTTCGCCGGTGCATCGATCGGCGTGGTTGCGCCCGCGTTCAAGACCTGGTCAGTGGCGTTCTGGGACAATCTCGCGGCGTCGATCCAACTGCACAACATCCCGAAGGTCATCGCCATGAACCACCGCGACTGCGGCGCGGCGAAGATCGCCTACGGCGCCGATGCAGTGAAGGACAAGGCGACCGAGACGGCGACGCACAAGGCGGCGCTGATGGAGTTCAAGAAGCAGGTCGGCGAAAGGCAGCCGAAGCT
>DATCFB010000273.1:0-3223 GCA_036509755.1 Pseudolabrys sp.
CCGGTGTGACAAGCGCCCGGCCCGTGCTGTTCGACGCGCAGCCACACGGCGTCCTGATCGCAATCGATACGGATTTCGACGACGCGCTGAACGTGGCCCGAGGTCTCGCCCTTCTTCCAGAGCTTTGCCCGCGACCGGCTGAAGTACCAGGCTTCGCCGCTCGCCACGGTCTTCGCCAGGGCCTCGGCATCCATGTGCGCGACCATCAGCACTTCGCCGCTCGCGGCGTCGCTCACCACGGCGGTGACGAGGCCGTTGGCGTCGAACTTCGGCGTCAATGCCGTGCCTTCTTCGATCTCGTTCGATGAACTCATGACGCCCACATCATATACCACGGCCCTCGTCCTGAGGAGCCGACCGAAGGTCGGCGTCGCGAAGGACGGGGTCTCACCTTCCAGGCGCGCACCTGCCGATGCGCTCTTTAGGGTCAGGGACTGAGCGGCTTAGCGGTGGCCGCGCAGCAGGGTCATGAAACGGACCTGCTCGGAGGCCTGCTTGAAGGCGCCGGTGAAATGCGTGGTCACCGTCAAAGAACCTGGCTTGGTCACGCCGCGGATCGACATGCACATGTGCTCCGCTTCCATCATCACGGCGACGCCGCGCGGCTTGAGCACTTCCTCGATCGCGGTCGCGATCTGCGACGTGAGATGCTCCTGCGTTTGCAGGCGCATCGCGTAGACGTCGACGAGGCGAGCGAGCTTCGACAGGCCGACGACGCGGTCGGTCGGGATGTAAGCCACATGCGCCTTGCCGAAGAACGGCATCATGTGGTGCTCGCAATGCGAATTGAAGCCGATGTCCTTCACCAGGACGAAATCGTCGTAACCGCCGGTCTCGCTGAAGGTGCGGTCAAGCACCTCGGCGGGGCACTCGCGGTATCCCTGGAATATCTCGCCATAGGCATCGACGACGCGCTTCGGCGTGTCGAGCACGCCCTCACGAGCCGGATCGTCGCCAGCATAGGAGATCAGCGTGCGCACGGCGGCCTCTGCCTCCTCGCGCGAGGGACGCGGAGTAGCGGGTTGCGGCGCAGCGCGGACGTGGTCCGACAAGCCCTGCTTCGGCCATGGCTTCACGATCGAATTCTTCGCGTCCATATGACGGTCTCTCCGTTCGACCGGCCCCTGCCCGAAGGCTAGGCCGGATGTGTCACCGGGGTGGCCGCGTCAGCGAACCGGTGGACGGAAAGTCCACTGCGGTGCGCCCGGACGCGCTTTCCCGAACGGCTAGCTGGTGCCGGGTGCGAGGAACCCCTTCTCGCACCGTCGGGTCGATCCCTATATATAGCTTTGCCGAGCCGAGGCAATCCGCGGGGCGGTCACGGAATTGCGATGCTAAATGACGTCTACAATGCCCGAATTCTCGAACTGGCGGGCAATATCCCGCGCTTGGGACGCCTTCAGGCGCCTGACGCCACAGCCACAGCCCATTCCAAGCTGTGCGGTTCGACAGTCACCGTCGACCTCAAAGTCGACGAAGGCGCCGTCACCGATTTCGCCCACGACGTGAAGGCCTGCGCCCTCGGCCAGGCCTCCTCCTCGATCATGGCGCGCCATGTCATCGGCGCGAAACCGGCCGAACTGCGCGAATTGCGTGACACGGTGCGCAAGATGCTCAAGGAGAACGGGCGGCCGCCGGCCGGCCGCTGGGCGGACATCGCCGTGCTCGAGCCGGTGCGCGATTACAAGGCACGCCATGCCTCGACCATGCTCACGTTCGACGCAGTGGTTTCGGCGCTCGATCAGATCGAGGCGCGCGAGAAGCACGCGGCGGAATAAGTCGCTGCCCCCGACACGCGACGCCCGATCGATCTCGCTATTTCGCAGACGCGATGGCGCCGGTCTTCGGCAGACCGAGGTCGGCGCGCTTAGGCTGCGCCGAAGGCACGGCGCAGGCGGCTGCAAGCCGGGGCAGCGCGGCAGAGACACCGGTGTTGCCGAGGCGGATGCTGGTGAACAGCTTGTTGGCTTTCGTTTCGACGTACAGTGAATGGTCGCCCTGCGCGCCGAAGCCGTCGATCATGCCGGCCGGCATCGTGCCGGTGGCATAGGTGACGAGATCGTCGGCGTCGTGCCGGTTCGAGGCCGCGATTTTGAGCTTGGCCTCGCCGCCTGCTGAGCGGAGGGTGACACTGCGCAGCGAGCGCGGCAGCGGCGTGTCGTCGCCCTCGTGGCGATGTTCGACGTACACGGCATTGTAGCCGCCGTCGGCGCTGCATGAGACGTGCAGATCGAAGCTGCCGATGTCCTCGCCCTGGACGGTCAGCGGATGACGGCGCGCAATGGACGCCGTTCCAGCCTGATCGACGACCGCCCAGGTCCGCTCGCTGATCTCGGCAAAACCGGTGGGACCGTTCAACAACTTCACAGGCTGCACTTGTGCCTGCGCGGCATCCGCCGCCGCTTGCGACGTAGCGACCGTCGCCTTCGCCGCCGACGTAACGGTCTCGACGCCCATGCGATCGATTTCGGCCCGCGTCATGGTGTGCATCGGCTCCCATGGCGGAATGCGCAAAGCGAGGTCGAGCATTTCCATCGAGCCGCCCATCTCGGCGGTGTAGATCGCGAGCTTGCCGATGTCGCGCTGCACCAGCACGAGGTCCTCGGCCGAATATGTCGCCGCGGTCGGGTCTTCGCGGCGGTCGCCGAGCCAGATTTGGTGCACCATCACGCGCGCATCGACCGGAACCGTGCGGTGCACGCCGGCAAGCAGCACGAAGGAGCACATCGACTCGCAATCGGCGTGCGGATCATAGATGCCGCGCGGCGCTTCGCCGGCGATCGCCTTCATGTCGGTGACGTGTCCCACCGTCGTGTCGAGGCCGAGGCTGCGGATCTCACGGCCGAGCGCCATGGCGCCGTGCACGGAACCGCCTTCGGAGTCGAGCACGACCAGCGCACCCTTCAGATCCAAATTTTTTGCAAAATTCCGGAACTCAATCGGCGTATCTGCCGTTATGGGTCCGGAGGCGGCGATGTAGGTTACGCACGTCGCGCCGCAAACCTGCGCCGGCCCTTGCTGCCGCAGGGCGAAATGCATTGGTTCGTTGCCGCCCGACGCGCCGCTGGCCGCCGGAAAAACAAGTATTGCCGCCGCGCAACTGAGCGCGGCAACGGCCGTGAGGGAACGGAACATCTTTCCCCTTTCTGTGACCGCCGCAAGCTTTGCTTGTCGGCGCATTTGCGCGCGAGGCCTTTAAGCCTTCCGCAGCGCACAGACCCCC
>DATCFB010000274.1:0-2492 GCA_036509755.1 Pseudolabrys sp.
CTTGCGAAAGTGGCGCGGCGGGTCAATCTGTTCCCAAGTAGCCCCTGGCAACTCAGGCAGTAACAAGGGTCTTTGGTATGCGGCGCGTCGTCGTCACCGGCATGGGCATCGTCTCATCGATCGGCAACAATACGCAGGAAGTTCTGGCGAGCCTGCGCGAGGCGAAATCGGGCATCACGCGGTCGGAGCAGTTCGCCAGCCACGGCTTCCGCTGCCAGGTGCAGGGCATGCCGACGCTCGACCCGGCCGGCTCGGTCGACCGGCGCGCCATGCGCTTCCTTGGGCCGGGCGCGGCCTGGAACCACGTTGCCATGGAGCAGGCGATCCGCGATAGCGGCGTCGAGGACAAGGACATTTCGAACCCGCGCACCGGCATCGTCATGGGCTCGGGCGGCCCCTCGACCAGCGTCCTGGTCGAAGCTGCCGATATCACGCGCGAGAAAGGCTCGCCCAAGCGCATCGGCCCGTTCGCGGTGCCGAAGGCGATGTCGTCGACCGCCTCGGCGACGCTCGCCACCTGGTTCAAGATCAAGGGCGTGAACTATTCGATCTCGTCGGCTTGCGCGACCTCGAACCACTGCATCGGCAACGGCGCCGAGCTCATTCAGTGGGGCAAGCAGGACATGGTGTTCGCCGGCGGCTCGGAAGAGCTGCATTGGACTTTGTCGAACATGTTCGACGCCATGGGCGCGATGTCGTCGAAATATAACGACACGCCGGCCAAGGCCTCGCGCGCTTATGATCGCGACCGTGACGGCTTCGTCATCGCCGGCGGCGCCGGCGTGCTGGTGTTGGAAGAGCTCGAGCATGCCAAAGCACGCGGCGCGAAGATTTACGCCGAGGTCGCCGGTTACGGCGCGACCTCCGACGGCTACGACATGGTGGCGCCGTCGGGCGAGGGCGCGCAGCGCTGCATGAATATGGCGCTCGAAACGTGCAAGACGCCGATCGACTACATCAACCCGCATGCGACCGCGACGCCGGTCGGCGACGCCAAAGAGATCGAGGCGATCCGCGCCGTGTTCGCCGACAAGTGCCCGCCGATCGCGGCGACCAAATCGCTCAGCGGCCATTCGCTCGGTGCTGCCGGCGTCCAGGAGGCGATCTACTCGCTGCTGATGATGAACAACGGCTTCATCTGCGAGAGCGCGAACATCGAAAACCTCGACCCCGCTTTCGAGGGCATGCCGATCGTGCGCGAACGCCGCGACGACGTGAAAATCGGCGCGGTGCTGTCGAACTCCTTCGGCTTCGGCGGCACCAACGCGTCGGTGGTGTTCAAGCGGCTGGATGCGTAAAAATAGTCAAAAGTGACCACCTCGAACCGTCGCCCTGAGGCGCGAGGCAGCGGAGCTGCCGAGCCTCGAAGGGGGACGGCCGTTATCACCGATCTCGGGTTTGCCCGAGGTCGGATCCTTAAATGCGCAAGCCGGCTATAGCCGACTTGCGATGGCTCGCTTCGCACGACTGCACATAACGGGGTTGCAAGACATGCCGGGGCTGATGCAGGGCAAACGTGGATTGGTGATGGGGGTCGCCAATGACCATTCGATCGCCTGGGGCATCGCGAAGATGCTGCACGAGCACGGCGCGGAGATGGCCTTCACCTATCAGGGCGAGGCGCTCGGCAAGCGCGTGAAGCCCTTGGCCGAGTCGGTCGGCGCGACGATCGTCATGCCGTGCGACGTCGAGGACATCGCCACCGTCGACGCCGTGTTCGACAAAGTGAAGTCGGCCTGGGGCAAGATGGACTTTCTCGTCCACGCCGTCGCCTTTTCCGACAAGAACGAGTTGAAGGGCCGCTACGCCGATTCGACGCGCGAGAACTTCATCCGTACCATGGTGATCTCCTGCTACGCCTTCACCGAGGCGGCGAAGCGCGCGGCGGCCTTGATGCCCGACGGCGGCGCCATGCTGACGCTCACCTATAATGGCGGCGATCGCGCCATGCCGAACTACAACGTGATGGGGGTCGCCAAGGCAGCGCTCGAATCCTCGGTGCGCTATCTCGCCGTCGACTTCGGCAGCCGGAATATCCGCGTCAACGCCATCTCCGCCGGGCCCGTCCGCACGCTCGCCGGCGCCGGCATCACCGATGCGCGGGCAATGTTTGCTTTCCAGCAGCAATATTCGCCGCTCGGCCGCGGCATTACGCTCGAGGAAATGGGCGGCGCCGGGCTCTATCTGTTGTCGGACCTGTCGAGCGGCGTCACCGGCGAAATCCATTTCGTCGATTCCGGTTACAACATCGTCGCCATGCCGCATCCCGACGCGCTCAAGGCGAGCGGGCAGGGGTGATTTGGATAGCGCTGCCGTTTGACACCGAATTTCTGATTAGAGGTCAGCTTACGAGCGGGCGAATTTCAGCAGCGGTGTGCAGTCGTGATTGTCGGCAGCGCGAAGTGCGTCGATATATTTTCTCGGTCCTCGCCTTCGGCCTGTAAGTCTGCGCTTCCCCAAGAAAACCGTTTGCCACCTTGTTTAACGATCGC
>DATCFB010000275.1:0-8012 GCA_036509755.1 Pseudolabrys sp.
GCGCGCACCGGAGGAGAGGTCGAGGCCGGCGAGCGGCATCTTCACCGAGCTGGAAGTGATGTTGACGATACGGCCGAAGCGGCGCTCGATCATCGGGCCGATGATCTTCTGGATGAGCTCGATCGCGACCACCATGTTGCCGACCACGCCCTCGATGATCTGCTGACGCGAGAGCTCGCGGAAATCGCGAAATGGCGGGCCGCCATTGTTGTTGACCAGGATGTCGGGATCGGGACAGGCGGCGAGCAGCGCCTTCTGGCCCTCGGCCGTGCCGAGGTCGGCGGCGACCGGCGTCACCTTGACGCGGTATTGCTTCGCCATCGCGTCTGCCGTCGCGGCGAGGCGCGCCACGTCGCGGCCATTGATCACCACCTCGCAGCCGGCTTCGGCCAGGTTTTCGGCGCAGGCACGGCCGAGGCCCCGGCTCGAAGCGCAGACGATGGCCTTGCGGCCGGCAATGCCGAGATCCATGAGATCCTCCAAATACCGTGTTCGCGGCGCAGGTTACGGGGCGAACTCCGCGCGTCAAGGCTGCTGTCGTCGCAACCCGCCTTCGCAGCACTCGTCGACACGAGGCCGCCAGCGCCTGCGGGCCACGACAGCAGGGCACGTTTGCGCTAGCCTTTCGCCATGACGGTGCAAAGCAAAACGCTCCCCACTTTCGCCGATGTCGCCGCCGCCGCGGCGCGCATCGCCGGCGTCGCGGTACGGACGCCGCTGATCAACAGTCCGGTGCTGGACGATCGTCTCGGCGCCCGCGTCTTCCTCAAGGCCGAGACGTTGCAGCGGACCGGCTCGTTCAAATTCCGCGGCGCCTACAACAAATGCAGCTCGATCCCGCCGGAGAAGCGTGCGGCCGGCGTCGTTGCCTATTCATCCGGCAATCACGCGCAGGGCGTCGCCGCCGCGGCCAAGCTTCTCGACATGCGCGCGACCATCGTCATGCCCGCGGACGCGCCGAAGGCGAAGCGCATGCGGACCGAGGCGCTCGGCGCCGAAGTGATCGCTTATGATCGCAACACGGAGGATCGCGCCGCAATTGCCCACCGCCTCGTCGCCGAACGCGGCGCGACCCTTGTCCCGCCCTACGACGATCCGCTGATCGTTGCCGGCCAGGGCACGATCGGAAGCGAGATCGTCGAGGACCTCGCGGCACAGGGGCTCAAGCCCGAGATCGTCTTCATCGGCATGTCGGGCGGCGGGCTGGCCGCTGGCGTCGCTCTCGGCATCAAGGGACGTGTGCCCGAGGCGGCGATCTACGGCGTCGAGCCTGACGGCTTCGACGACACGTTGCGCTCGTTCAGGAGCGGCAGGCACGAGACCAATGCGCGCATGAGCGGCTCGATCTGCGACGCTTTGATGAGCGCGACGCCCGGCGAGGTGACGTTCCCGATCAACAGCAAGCTGATCGGGCAGGGCTTCGCCGTCACCGACGAGGAGGTCGGCCGGGCGGTGCGTTATGCCTTCGAGGAATTGAAATTGGTGGCCGAACCCGGCGGCGCCGTCGGGCTCGCGGCCATGCTCGCGGGCAAGCTCGACCTCAAGGGCCGCGTGGTCTGCGGCGTGCTCTCCGGCGGCAATGTCGATGCGGAGGTGTTTGCGAAACTGATCGCGGCGTAGGTCTCTTTCAATTCTGCGCGTTCGTTCAAGCGTAAAATTCGAATCAAGAAAACAGCGCCAGCCGCTCTTCGTCGCTGAGCGCGAGGATCTGGGCGAGTGCGTCGGCGACCGGCGTGCCCGGCGGTGCGGCGTGCTCGGCCGGCACCGTATCGGCGATGACGTTCGACTGCGCGGCCGGGTCGGCGCCCGCACTCACGACCTCCGGGCTCGGAGCAGCCTCGGCGCCGCGGGTGAAATCTTCGCCGGCGAAATGCGCCGGAGGCGGCATGCTGCCCGCCTTGATCACCTTCATCTGCGGCATGTCGCTCTCGACGGCGGCGACCGCCTGCGCGGCGATGGCCGCGAGCGCCGTGCCCACCGGCGGCGGAGACATGGGTTGCGGCGCGGGCAGCGCGGCCTGTGCGCTCTGCTCGGCCAACGTCGCCTCGATGCGCGTCAGCGCGTCGAGCAGCATTTCGGTGTCGGCCTGCCGGCTCCGCCGCGCATGCTTGTCGAGGAACGCGCGGCCGCGCGCGCTCGACGAAAGCACGGCCAGGAAGGCTTCGTATTCGCTGTCGCCGGCGCTCTGGGGCTCACCGGCGAGGGCCTGCGCCTCGTTCGACATGTGCAATCCCCGTCCGGGCAGTTTATCAATCATGCCTGCTGATTCGGCCAGACGGCCTTCCACCCCGGACCGCCCTCCATGCGGCCTCTGTCGGCCCCCCGCATAAGCTTCGCACCCCGGCTGGCGGCGCTTTACATCGCCCTTTTCATATTTTCCGGCATCCAGCTTCCGTTCTTTCCGGTCTGGCTGAAGGCCAAGGGCATCGATCCCGCGCTGATCGGCCTTGTGATCGCGGTGCCCTCGCTCGTGCGCGTGTTCGGCATTCCATTCGCCGCTCGCGAGGCCGACCGGCGCGACGCGCTGCGGCTGGCCATCGTGATCTGCGCCTGCGCCAGCGTCGCGGCCTTTGTGCTGGTCGGCGTCTCGGCCGGCGGCCTCGCCATCTTCTTCACTTACGCGCTCGCCTCGCTGTTCTATGCACCGGTGATGCCGCTGACCGAGACCTACGCGCTCAAGGGCTTGAGCGCGCGGGGCAGGGCCTACGGTCCGGTGCGGCTATGGGGCTCCGTCGCCTTCATTGCCGCGAGCTTCGCCACCGGCCTCGCCATCGAGGTGATGCCCGCGCGCCACCTCATCTGGATGCTGGTGGCGGCGAGCGCGCTGGTCGCAATTGCCAGCCTCGTTCTGCTGCCGATTTCCACCGGCCTGCGCAAAGCCGAGGCGCCGGCGCCGGCGCGACGCGGTCTGCTGCACGACCGCGGCTTCCTTGCTGTGCTCGCTGCGGCGAGCCTGATCCAGGCAAGCCACGCCGTCTATTACGGCTTCTCCTCGCTGCAATGGCAAAGCGACGGCCTCGACGGCGGCAGCATCGCGGCCTTATGGGCAATCGGCGTGCTCGCCGAGATCGTGCTGTTCGCGGTTTCCGGACGATTGACGATGTCGCCGACGGCGCTGCTGACGCTCGGCGCGCTGGGAGGTCTCGTGCGCTGGGGCGCGATGATGCTCGATCCGCCCGCCGTGCTGCTGCCGTTCCTGCAAATCCTGCACGCGCTGTCGTTCGGTGCGACGCATCTCGGCGCGCTCACTTACGTCTCGCGGCATGCGCCGGATGGGCAGGCGGCCACGGCGCAAGGCCATCTCGCCATTGCGCTCAGCGCGGTGATGGCCGCAGCGAGCGCGGTCTCAGGACCGCTCTACGCGCATTACGGAGTGGCGAGCTACGCGGCGATGGCTTTAATGGCGGTCGCTGGCGGAATAGCCGCCAGAATAGCGAGCCGTGCGGGTCCGGTAGCGGGCGTGCCGCGCGGCTGAGCGCACGTGCATGCTGCGCTCGGCGCGGACGTGATAGACGCGCTCGCCGCCGCAGCTCGAGACCACGCCTTGCAGGTCGCCGCCCTGCATGTAGATCATGTGCCGCGTCAGGCCGCCGTGCCGGTTGATCCAGTGGCGCACGTCGTTCGGATAAATGTTCCAGAGCGCCTGCGTTCCGAGCGGGCTCGTGACGGGGCGCCCGTCGTCGTCGGGCATCCAGGCAGCGTGGAATCCGAAACGGGCGCGCGAGGTGGCGCAAATTCGGCTGCGTGGGATGAGGCCGAGCAGCATGGTGCAAGCCGAGAGGCAATTGCCGTCGACGACGACGCGTTCGCCGGAGGAGCGGACCATCGCGAAGGTCTGCAGGTAATGTCCGATCTGGCCGCCGCGATCTTCCGAGATGCGCATCGTGGCGGATGCGGGCGCGATGGCGGACCCGAACATCGCGGCGCAGAGCAGCAACAAGCTCGCGAAACGCATGACCCCCGTCCCCTCAGGACCGCCATCAAGGCGGCTGTTATTTGATCAGAAGTGTAGGCTGATCGGCGGACAGTGGAAAGGTTTGGTTAACCAGAAAACCGCGCACGTTTAGTGAACAAAGCCTGGCTTTTACATTAAATTTTATCGATCGCGGCGAGTTCCCGGAACGCGATGCGGTGTGACCGTGTTGCCGATTTCAATTTGCGTCTGCGACCCGTCGCGGAACTCGCGCCGGAACGCGCGCCTCAACCCCACAGCGCCGGCGAGGGCGGGTACACAAGGCTGCCGGCGTAGCGGAGACCATCCGGCCTGTCGCCGGCGAGCAGCAGCGGGCCGTCGAGATCGACGACAGCCGCCGTCTGCGCCACGAGGAGCGCCGGCGCCATCGACAGCGAGGTCGCGACCATGCAGCCGACCATCAGTTTCAGGCCGAGCCGCTCGGCCTCCGCAGCCATGGCGAGAGCCTCGGTGAGGCCGCCCGACTTATCGAGCTTCACGTTCACCGCGTCGTATTTGCCTGCGAGCCCGGCGAGCGAGTCACGAGCATGCGCGGATTCGTCGGCACAGACCGGGATCGGCCGCGCGATGCGGCCAAGCAGGGCATCGCCCCCGTCCGGCAGAGGCTGCTCGACGAGGGTGACTCCGGCCGCGGCGCAAGCTGCAAGATTGGCTTCAAGGTTGCTCTCGTCCCAGCCCTCATTGGCATCGACGATCAACGTCGCCCGCGGCGCGGCGCGGCGGACAGCGGCGATGCGCGCCGGATCGCCGTCGCGGCCGAGCTTGACCTTCAGCAAAGGGCGCTCCGCCGCTTTGTCCGCGGCCCGTGCCATCTCATCCGGCTCGCCGATGGAGATCGTATAGGCGGTGGTCACGGGATGAAGCGGCGGAAGGCCGGCCATTTCGGCGGCGCTTCGGCCGGCGAGCTTGGCCTCGAGGTCCCACAAGGCGCAGTCGAGCGCGTTGCGCGCCGCGCCCGGTGCCATCGCCGTCTGCAAATCGGCGCGGGTCAGGCCCGCCTCGATCCGAGGCCGCAGCGTTTCGAGGGCGGCGGCGACGTTCGTCACGGTTTCGCCATAACGGGCGTAAGGCACGCACTCGCCGCGGCCGCGTGCCTTGCCAGCGCCTAATTCGGCGACCACGACCACGGCCTCGGTCTTCGACCCGCGGCTGATCGCGAAAGAACCAGCGATCGGCCAGCGTTCGACGGCGAGATTGAGGGAGAGACGGCTCGGGATATCCATGCGGTGTCCGGCGTGCCAGACCCTCGACAGCTTCTGCCGGCAAGGTCAGGTCGACCACTTTCGCCGCCTCGGGGAGGGCGAAACGTGTATGACCTTACACCGGTCCTTACGTCGATTCCCGGGTCATCCCAAGAGGCCGCGCGCGATGGCGGACGCACTGCTGATCGATACGACGGAGGGCGATGTCCTCCGTCTGGCCGCAGCCGGCGCCTGGACCTCGACCAATGCGCGGCCGCTGGAGCAGGAAATCGCCGCCACGACCGACCGCCACACAACCGTGAAGCAGGTGGCGATCGATATGGGCAAGGTCGAGCGCCTCGACACATTCGGCGCCTGGCTGCTCGAGCGGCTGGTGCGGGCCTTCGCGAGCCGCGGCGCAACAACCGAGATCGTCGGCCTGAAACAAGACTACCGCGCCCTCATGGACGAGCTGCGTCAGGTCAAGCTCGAAGCGCCGCCGCGCCGCCGCAACCAGATCGTCGGGGGATTGACCGCGGTCGGCAAGAACATCGCCGGCGCCGGCGACAGCTTCGTCGCCATTTTGAACATGCTCGGCGCGCTGTTCGCCGCGCTCGGCCGCGTCATCGCCCGGCCACGCCGCTTCCGGTTCACCTCGCTGGTTCATCAGCTCGACAATGTCGCCTGGCGCGGCGTTCCGATCATCATGCTGATCACCTTTTTGGTCGGCGCCATCATTTCGCAGCAAGGCATTTTCCACTTTCGCAAGTTCGGCGCCGACATCTACGTCGTCGACATGATCGGCATCCTCGTCCTGCGCGAACTCGGCGTGCTGATCGTCTGCATCATGGTCGCCGGACGTTCGGGCAGTGCCTACACCGCCGAGCTCGGCTCGATGAAGATGCGGGAGGAGGTCGACGCGCTGCGCACGATGGGCTTCGACCCGATCGAGGTGCTCGTGCTGCCGCGCGTCCTCGCCCTGATCATCGGCGTGCCGATCCTGACCTTTCTCGGCTCGATCGCGGCGCTCTATGGCGGCGGCCTCGTTGCCTGGTTGTACGGCGGCATCAGTCCCGACATCTTCCTCCAGCGGCTGAAGGAGGCGATCGATATCCAGACCTTCCAGGTCGGCATGATCAAGGCGCCGTTCATGGCGCTGGTCATCGGCATCGTCGCCTGCGTCGAGGGCCTGAAGGTGAAGGGCTCATCGGAGTCGCTCGGCCTGCAAACGACCGCCTCGGTGGTCAAGTCGATCTTCCTGGTTATCGTGCTCGACGGCCTGTTCGCGATCTTCTTCGCCTCGATCGGAATGTGATTCATGGTCGCGGGCAACGGCAGGGCAAAGGAAACGGTGATCGGCGTGCGCGGCGTCGAGGTCGGTTTCGATGAGCGCATGGTTCTCAAAGGCGTCGATCTCGATGTCTACCGTGGCGAGGTGCTGGGCTTCGTCGGTGGCTCCGGCGCCGGAAAATCGGTGCTGATGCGCACCATTATCGGCCTGCTGCCGAAACACGCCGGCACCATCAACGTGTTCGGCCAGGACATGGACGCGGCGAGCGACGCCGAGCGTCAGGCGGTCGAGCGGCGCTGGGGCGTGCTGTTCCAGCAGGGCGCGCTGTTCTCCTCGCTCACGGTCAAAGAGAACCTGCAATTCCCGTTGCGCGAATACTTGAACCTGTCGCAGCGTCTGATGGACGAGCTCGCGCTCGCCAAGCTCGAAATGGTCGGCCTCGATGCCAGCGTGCTCGACAAGATCCCGTCGGAATTGTCCGGCGGCATGACCAAGCGTGTCGCGCTCGCCCGCGCGCTGGCGCTCGATCCCGACATCGTCTTCCTCGACGAGCCGACCTCGGGCCTCGATCCGATCGGCGCCGGCGACTTCGATACCCTGATCGCGACGCTGCAACGCACGTTGGGTCTGACGGTGTTCATGGTCACGCACGACCTCGACAGCCTGCATACGGTGTGCGACCGCATCGCCGTGCTGGCCGAGGGCAAGATCATCGCTGCCGGAAACATGGATGCCATGCTCGCGTCCGAGCATCCCTGGCTGAAGGCCTATTTCCGCGGCAAACGCTCGCGCGCCGGCCACGTGGCCGAGGCGACGCAGGCGTCGGTCGCGCCGTAACGACAGAAACAAGGAGCGGTCGATGGAGACCCGCGCAAACTACGTTCTGATCGGACTGTTCACGCTGGCGGTGATCGCCGGCGCGTTCGGCTTCGTGTTCTGGTTCCAGGGCGGCGGCGGAAGTATCGACCGCGGCTATTACAAGATCGCCTTCGACGGCTCGGTCAACGGCCTGCGCACCGGCAGCGCGGTGATGTTCAACGGCATTCGCGTCGGCGAAGTCACCGGCCTCGCGCTCAATCCCAAGCAGGCGCAGCAGGTGATGGTGACGGTCGCGGTCGACAAGTCGGTCGCCATCCGTCCCGACACCGACATCGGCCTCGAATTCCAGGGCCTGACCGGCATCGCCTCGCTGTCGCTCAAAGGCGGCTCCGGCGCGCCGGTCGCTCCCGGCAACAAGGAGCATCCGCTGCTTTTGGAGGCGCCTGCCAAAGCCTCCACCGACGTGACGCAGAGCGCGCGCGACGTCATGCGCCGTCTCGACCAGCTCATCGCCGAGAACCAGGCGGCGCTGCGTTCGGCGATCGCCAATATCGACAAGTTCTCGGCGGCGCTCGCCAACTCGACCGACAAGATCGATTCCACGCTCAGCAATGTCGACAAGTTCAGCGGCGTGCTCGCGAACAATGCCGAGCGATTCGACCACATCGCCGAGGGCCTGGAAAATCTCACCGGCGGCAAGGACGGCAAAGGCGGCGAGATCAACGCCACGGTCAAATCGGTGCACAGC
>DATCFB010000276.1:0-20799 GCA_036509755.1 Pseudolabrys sp.
CTTACTGCACCGCCTCGCGCTTGTCGGAGGCGACGCTCGTCACCTTGGCGAGCGTCGCGCGGTACGGCAGCAGCGCCAGCATGCGCGCCTCGATCGCCCGCCAGGCGGCGAGATCGTTGAGCGGCGAGCGCTCCAGCAGCGCCAGCACGACGGCGGCGAGGAATGGCACGCTCTGGATCACCAGGATGGCGGCGAAGATGTTGATCTCGCGCACGACATTGTAGTTCGTCTCGATCAAGGTCATTGAGCCGGCCAGCAACAGGGTCGCGATCACGGCTTCCCAGAAGGCCGGGAATTCTGTTTTGCGCTTGCAGCCGCCCTTGTCGGTGCGGATGAAGGGCAGGTGCTCCTTGACGAGGCCGGTGCCGACCGCGCGCGCCACCGTCAACTGGACCGACATCGCGGCGATCATCGAGGCGAAGAGCTGACGCCGTCCGATGCGGACGCGCAGCCGATAGAGTGTCACTCCGTGCAGGATCGAGACGAGGAAACTCGCCACGATCGGCACGGTGAGAATGCGGTCGGGCACCGCAATGTCGAGGAACGCGACGACCGGCACCCACAGGATGTTGAGCACGGCGACAACGACGCCGACCGTCTCGGCGCCGAGCCAGTTGAGCCAGCCGAGCGAGAATTCTCGCTTCTGCTCGCGCGTGAGCCTGCTGGCGCCCGGCAGGAAGCGGCGCCAGTGCTTCTTGACAATCTGGAAGCCGCCATAAGCCCAACGGTCGCGCTGTTTCTTGTAGGCTTCGAAGGTGTCGGGCAGGAGGCCGTGGCCGTAGCGCTTATTCGTGTAGTGCGCGTGCCAGCCCAGTTCGAGAATGGTGAGACCGAGATCGGTGTCTTCGCAGATTGTGTCGCTCGACCATCCGCCGGCAGCCTCAAGGGCGGTGCGCCGGATCAGGCACATCGTGCCGTGCACGATGATGGCGTTCACCTCGTTCCGCTGCACCATGCCGATGTCGAAGAAGCCGGCATATTCGGCGTTCATCGCGTAGTGCAATACGCTGCGGTGCTCGTCGCGGTGATCCTGCGGTGCCTGGATGAGACCGACCGACGCATCGCCGAACACCGGCACCAGGTCCTTCAGCCAATCCGGTTGCACGACATAGTCGGCATCGATGACGCCGATGATCTCGGCGTCGGCGGCGGTGTGCACGATGGCAAGCCGCAACGCCCCGGCCTTGAAGCCTTGCAGGTTGTCGGCGTGCACGAACTTGAAGCGTTCGCCGAGCAGGGCGCAATGCTCCGCGATCGGCTGCCACATCGCCGGGTCGGGCGTGTTGTTGACGACCACCACGCATTCGTAATTCGGGTAGTCGAGCCGCGCGAGCGCATCGAGGGTCTGCTTCAGCATCGCAGGCGGCTCGCGATAGGCCGGAATATGAATCGACACTTTCGGCGCGGCATCGACCGGCGATAGCGGCGGCGCCGTGACCAGACGGAGCGGCTTGCGGCCGAACGCGATGGCCGCGAGCTCCTCGATGCGCGCCAGCGCGATGACGATGAGCGGCATCAGAAGCAAGGTGCCGAGGCCGAGCGCGAAGGCCGCGCCGGGGACGAAGTAATGGCCATTCCAATAGGCGAAGACCGCGGCGGACCAGGCGCCGACGACGTTGGCGGCGCCTGCGAGCAGCGCCGCCTGGCCGAAGGCAACCGTCGGCATTGCGAGGATCGGCAGCGACAGCAACAGGCTGACCAGGATGGCGATGACCGCGAGTCGCCAGTGATTGGGATCGCTGATCGGGCCGGTCCAGTCGAATTTCGGCTGCCGGTAGGCATTGAAGATGCCCCAATACGGGCCGACGCCGCCTTCGAAGGTCTTCCAAGGCTGATCGATGGCTTCGACGATGTTGTAGTCGATGCCGTAGGCGTCGGCGCGGGTCACGAAATCGCGCAACAGCACGGCCTGATCGATCTGGCTAGGCTCGGACGCTCTGTAATTATAACCGGCCGACGGCCAGCCAAATTCGGCGATCACGATGCGCTTGCCGGGATAGGCTTGGCGGAGCTGATCATAAATCCGGATTGCCCGGTCGACCGTCTGCTTGGCCGGAGTGCCTTCCCAATAGGGCAGGATATGCGCGGCGATGAAGTCGACCGAGGAGACGAGTTCGGGGTGGTCTAGCCACACGTTCCAGATTTCGCCTGTGCTCACCGGGACGGTGGTGTGGCGCTTGACGCGCTGGATGAGCTTGATCAGGTCGGCGACCGGCATCTCACCGCGGTAGATGGTCTCGTTGCCGACGAAGATGCCGTTGACGTTGCTATGGCGCTTGGCGAGGTCGATCGCGGAAGTGATTTCGCGCTCGTTGCGGTCCTGATGCTTATCGATCCAGGCGCCGACCGTGACCTTCAGGCCGTATTCGGCGGCGATGCCGGGGACCATCTCCTGGCCGCCGGTCGAGGAATAGAGGCGGATGGCCCGGGTGAGCGGCGCCAGAAGCTTCATGTCGGCGCGGATCTGCTCCGGCTTGGGACGACCGCCGGCGTTCGGATCGGTCGACGCGTCATACGGAGCGTAAGAGACGCTATTCAGTTGGCCATCGAAGTTGGGAGCGTTCGCGTGATCGCGCGTAACCGCCCACAAGCCCGCTTGCGCGCACGCCACAAGGGCGATCACGGCAGCAACGGTGCGCATTTACTCAATACCGTGTGGGGCTGGTTGGCAGACCCTATGAACCCGTCCCCTGGGCTCAAAGCCGAAGCTTCGTCTGCGTTGCAACAAACTAGCTCGGCATCGGGTTCCCGAGCAAGTAATGTTCAGGCATGGCAATTCCGAGGCGCGCGCATGTCAGCCCAGATGAAAGATTGGAAGTGGGGCTCAGCGCGCCGGCTGGGGAGCGGCGGCGGGGGCCTGTGGTGAGGTCGGTGCCGCGGCCGCGGCCGGCTCCGGTTCGAGCGCGGGATTGAGCCAGCAGGAATGCACCCGGCCGTTGAGGGTCTCCTGGGCCTTGGGATCGATATTTCCCTGGCGGATCAGGCAGCGGAAGGTGGCCTGGATATGGGCGCCTGGGCAGCCAAAGCGGTCGTAGAGGTCGAGGTGGCGGAAGGCGGTATCGAGGTCGTCGCGCCAGAGCAGCGTGACCACCCGCCGGCCGAGCCAGACGCATTCCGGATTGCCGGCGGCGCCAGTCAGGACGCGCGACGCCTCAGCGATCTCGTCGATCTTCTTCTGATTGTCTTTCTGCGCGCTATCCGCCGTCGGCTTCTGGAGTTCGGCCGCCTTGCCGCCGCTCTGGGCATAGGCTGCTGCGGAAGTCGCCACGAAAGCGGCCGTCGACAGCACGGCAAAGAGGATACGCGTCTTGGTATGCAACGGCATTGTTCCGCCGACTGGTGTTGATCTGAAAGCAGCCCGCCCGCGGCAATCGATGCATGTCGATTGGGACGCCAATGCGGCGCTTGCGCCGGCCGGGTCCGGCGTATCTTTGCCCCTGTTACGGCCGTTCTAAATGGCCAAGCCCCACATCGCCCTCCGGACGAGCGGCGGCGAACCTTGGCCTTAGGGGAGCATCTTTGTCCAGCACTTCAACGTCACGTCCTTAAAGGCGGGCCGCTTTTGGATATCGCCGCGCTTGGCAGGCGCGGGCCTGCGCGATAAGCCGGGGCTCCCCCGTCGCCCACCATTGGACGATACATGCGGATCGGTTTGGCTGGCCTTGGCTTTGCGGCGGTGATGATCGTCGGCATCTGGGCCTGGCTTGGCGCGCCGGTCGCAATGCCGAACGCGCCTCTCGCCGCCGGGGAGAAGCTGTGGTGCATCTCCTACGCGCCCTATCGCGGCAGTCAGACCCCCTACGACCCTAATACCAAGGTCTCCGCGGCGCAGATCGACGAGGACCTCGCGCATCTGTCCCAGATCACAGACTGCGTCCGCACCTATTCTGATGATCAGGGCGTCGAGCAGGTGCCCGCGCTCGCCGCGAAACACGGATTGAAAGTGCTGCAAGGCGTCTGGCTGTCCGGCAATAAGGCCAAGGACGAGGTCCAGATCCGCACCGGCGTCGCGCTCGCCAAGGCCTATCCCGACACGATCCGCGCGCTGATCGTGGGCAACGAGGTGCTGCTGCGCGGCGAGATGAGCGGCCCCGACCTCGCCAACACCATTCGCGCCGTCAAGGCCCGGGTCACTGTGCCAGTCACCTATGCGGACGTCTGGGAGTTCTGGCTGCGCAATCCGGAGGTGGCCGCCGCGGTCGACTTCATCACGATCCATATCCTGCCGTATTGGGAGGACTTACCCGTTCCGGCCGCGCAGGCCGCGTCACATGTCGAGGCGATCCGCCGGAAGGTGGCGGCCGCCCTGCCGGGGAAGGAGATCGTCATCGGCGAGGTCGGCTGGCCGAGCGCCGGGCGGATGCGCGAGGGCGCGCAGCCATCCAAGGCCAACCAGGCGCGGGTGATCCAGGACGTGCTGGCGCTGGCCAAGCGTGAGAAGTTCAAGGTCAACGTCATCGAGTCCTTCGATGCTCCATGGAAGCGGGCGCAGGAAGGCACGGTCGGCGGCCATTGGGGGCTGCTCGGCGGCGCGTCGCGCCAACCTAAATTCATTTGGGGCGAGCCCGTATCCAACCATCCGCACTGGCGCTGGCAGGCGGCCGGCGGCGTTGCCTTCGCCGTGCTGATCTTCGCCGCCGCCTTCGCAACCGCTCGCCGACGGAAGTTCTCCTCCATCCTCTGGCCCGCGGTCACGGTCAACGCCATCGCCGGCGGGATCCTGATCGGTTGGGCAATTGAAAATGTCGGGCTCGAGAGCCTCGGCGTCGGCATGTGGATCCGCTCGCTCGCGCTCGTCGCAGTGGCATTCGCCAGTCCCCTGATCGCCAGTGTTGCGACGATCGCGCGCACGCCGCTGCCGACATTGTCGTCGGTCCTGTCGATGGAGTCGGTGCGCAAGAGCGACCGGCTTGCCGTCGCGCTCGGTCTGCTCATGGCTGCGACGCTGATCCTGTCCTTGCAAATCGCGCTCGGGCTTGTGTTCGATCCGCGCTACAAGGACTTCCCGTTCGCGCCGATCACCGCGGCGGTCGTTCCGCTGTTCGTGCACGGCCTCATGGTCGCGGGGCGCGACGGCAAGCGGGGCGCAGCCGAGATCGCCGGCGCAGTCTTGTTGTCGCTGGCCGTCGTCTACATCGTGCCGAACGAGAGTTTGGCGAATTGGCAGTCGCTATGGCTGTGCGCCGCCTTGGCTGCGCTGGCTTTCACACTGTTTCGGGTGCGCGGCGCGCCAGGCTGAGCACCAGCAACGCGGCTGCGACCGACGCCAATCCCACATTGTAAAGCACGACGCCGAGACACGTGAGCGCCAGCGCGACGGCGAAGACGAGCAATGTCGGCCGCAGGACATTCACCGCCGCGACGATCAGTGCGCCGCCGCCGAAGACCGAGTTTTGATAAAGCGCGACGACGATCCGGCGCGACCAGCAGAGCCAGGTGTCGAGTCCTGCGGCGCAGGCGAGCCCCACCTGCGTGTTCTCGATTCCGAGATAGCGCATGTAGAACGCATAGCCGAGCGCGGCGAAGCCGACGATCAGCAGCCAATTGGTCGCGCGCGCGCTCGGCAAAAACAGTCGCATGCGCGCGACTATGCCGCGCTCACTTCGGCGGGACAATGCCTTCGGTCAATGCTGGATGACGTCAGCGGGGTCGATTCGCGCGGCCCAGCAATTGCCGTTCATCGACGCGAAGCGCGCGCAGAGCTGCCGCGCGGCCGTTAGGCTCGGCAGTGGCCCGGCGACCAGCCGCACGGCGGTGCTGCCGGGATGCTCATCGCGCACCGCGATCGGGCTCAAGCCGAGGAGCAGGGGGCCGTAATTAGCCTTCACTCCGGCCCATCGTTTGCGCAATCCTTCCATATTGGCCTCGGTCGCGAGTTCGACCCCGAATTCAATGCGGGGCCGCGCTGGCCTTGCCGGCTTGGCAGACTCAACCGGCGTGAGTTCGGCGACCCGTTCGGGAGGCAGAGGCACCGGGGGAGCGGGTGCGGCTTCTGCTGTGGAGGCTTCGGCCGCAGTGCTTGCCGCTGCCGCCGGCTGCGGGGGCTTGAGTGCTATCGTTTCCGGGAGGATCGATGCGATGCCGACAGGTGGGGTGGCCAACGGGTTAATCATCGGCGGCGCGATGGCGACCACCATCAAGCCTGGTTCGCTGCGGGCGGCAGTTGCAACGGCCGGTGCGATCGCTGCCGGCGCAGCGGTGGCCTGTTTGCGAACCGAACCGGTCAAGTCGTCGAAGCCGCTTTCGAGCGCCGCAACCCGACGGGTCAGGTGGTCCCGGTCGCCGGTGAGTGAGGCGATGCGCGCTTCCAGCGACCTGACCAAAGGGTCGGGCGCGGCCTGAATGGCCGCAGAACGGATGGGCTCTTCGAGCCCGGTCATGGCTGTCTTGATGCGCTTGCCGCCGGCGGGAGTTTGGGCCACGCACACCGAAATCACGGCGGCGAAAGTCGCGCACGCGCCCCAGGCTGAGAGACGCCGAAGCGCTCCATCGCGAGGTTTAGGGCGGGCAGAGGAGGTCGCGGTGCGGTCCGGCGGCCTGATATCCATTCTTGAAAATCCGAATCCACGAATCAGATCGTTGAAAAGGCTAGCAGAATCCTGCAAGCCTCGCTTGTCTCGCGCTTCTTTCTGCAAATGGCGGGGCAGCGACTTTTTAACGCTGCGGGTCTCGGCTATGCCGATGGCATCGCTTTACCCAGCATGAGTACCGGAACGGATGAAGGATCGCTCCTGCCTTGCCATCGTGCTCGCCGCCGGCGAAGGCACACGCATGCGTTCGAGCAAGCCGAAGGTGCTGCACACCGTTGGTCACCGCACGCTGCTCGATCACGTGCTCAGCACGGCGAAGGCCGCGGGCGGCGCGGCCCTGGCCGTGGTGCTCGGCCCGGATCACGACGCCGTGGCGGCGGAGGCAAAGCGCATCGCGCCGCAGGCGGCGATCTACATCCAACGCGAGCGGCTCGGCACGGCGCATGCCGTCTTATCGGCGCGCGAGATGCTGGCGAATGCGACGGACGACATCCTGGTGATGTTCGGGGACACGCCGCTGATCCGGATCGAAACGCTTTACAAGTTGCGCGATGCGGTTGCGCAAGGCGCGGCCGTGGCGGTCCTGGGCTTCACGCCGGCCGATCCGACCGGCTATGGCCGGCTGGTGACCGACAAAAGCGGGCTTCTCGCCATCCGCGAACACAAGGACGCGAGCGAGGCCGAACGGGCAATTGCCTTGTGCAATGGCGGGCTGATGGCGCTTTCGGGCCCGCACGCGCTCGCCATTTTGGAACGCATTGGCAATCGGAACGCCAATCGCGAATTTTATCTGACCGACGCCGTCGCCATCGCTCGCGACATGGGCCTGAAGGCGGTGGCGATCGAAACCTCGGAGGACGACGTGCGCGGCATCAATACCAAGGCGCAGCTCGCCGAAGCCGAAACCGTGTTGCAGGGGCGCCTGCGCGCGGCGGCCATGGAGGCCGGCGTGACGATGGTCGCGCCGGAGACGGTGTTTCTGTCGGCCGACACCAAATTTGGCAAAGACGTGATCATCGAACCGAACGTCGTGTTCGGCCCCGGCGTGACTGTCGAGGATGGCGCGCTAATCCGCGCATTCTCGCATCTGGAAGGCGCGCATGTCGGCAAGGGCGCGCGTGTTGGCCCCTTCGCGCGGCTGCGGCCCGGCGCGATGCTTGGTGACGATGTCCATATCGGTAATTTCGTCGAGGTGAAGGCCGCCACGCTTGAGACCGGCGCCAAGGCCAACCATCTCGCTTATATCGGGGATGCGCGGGTCGGCGCCGGAGCGAATATCGGGGCGGGGACGATCACCTGCAATTATGATGGCTCTTCCAAGCACCGGACCGACATTGGCGCCGGCGCCTTCATCGGTACCAATTCGTCACTGGTTGCGCCGGTGAAGATCGGCGACGGCGCCTATATCGGCTCTGGCTCGGTGATCACCAGGGACGTGCCGGCCGACGCGCTGGCCATCGAACGGTCGCAACAGACCGTCAAGGAAGGTTGGGCTAAACGCTTGCGGGAGGCGTGGCTTCTGCGCAAGAAGGACGCAGGGGACGCCAAAAAGCCTTGAAAGTTCGGTCCTTCAATTCGGACCGGCCGCCGACACACGGCGAAATGTGATGTGATTTCAAGAATCTGCGTTCGTCCGGCTACAGCTAAAGCGGAACTTGAACGGGGGCATCCTCTCGGATGTGCGGGATCGTTGGAATTCTCGGGACCGAACCGGTCGCCGGACACCTGGTCGATGCGCTCAAGCGCCTCGAATATCGCGGCTACGACTCCGCCGGCATCGCCACCCTCGACCGCGGCGCGCTCGGACGCCGCCGTGCGGAAGGCAAGCTAAAATCGCTGGAGAACCGGCTCGACAAGGAGCCGCTCGGAGGGTTGATCGGCATCGGCCATACCCGCTGGGCCACGCATGGGCGTCCGACCGAGAGCAACGCGCACCCGCACGCGACCGACAGGCTGGCCGTCGTCCATAACGGCATCATCGAAAACTTCCGCGAGCTGCGGGAGAGTCTCATCAAGCACGGGGCCAAGTTCACCAGCGAAACCGACACCGAAGTCGTCGCTCATCTCGTCACCCGCGAGATCGACGGCGGCAAGACGCCGGTTCAGGCGGTGGCCGCGGCGCTCAAGCAATTGCGCGGCGCTTTCGCGCTCGCCTTTTTGTTCACGGGCGAGGACGACCTGATGATCGGCGCGCGCAAGGGCTCGCCGCTCGCGGTCGGCTACGGTGACGGCGAGATGTTTCTCGGCTCGGACGCCATCGCGCTCGCACCCTTTACCGACACGGTCAGCTACCTCGATGACGGCGACTGGGTCGTGCTCACGCGCAAGAGCGCACAGGTCTACGACGCGAACGACAAAGCGGTCGAGCGGCCGATCATCAAATCGACCGCGTCGGCCATGCTGGTGGACAAGGGCAACCACAAGCACTTCATGGCCAAGGAAATCCACGAGCAGCCGGAGGTCGTCGGCCATACCCTCGCGCACTACATCGACATGGTGCACGAACAGGTGACGCTGCCGGCCGAACTGCCGTTCGATTGGACGAAGCTCAAGCGCCTGTCGATCTCGGCCTGCGGCACCGCCTTCTACGCCGGCCTGGTCGCCAAATACTGGTTCGAACGCTTCGCCAAATTGCCGGTCGAAATCGATATCGCTTCGGAATTCCGATACCGCGAGGCGCCGCTGGAAAAAGGCGATCTGATGATCGTCATCTCTCAGTCGGGCGAGACCGCCGACACTCTGGCGACGCTACGATACGCCAAGGAGCACAAACAGCACGTCCTGTCGGTGGTCAACGTGCCGACCTCGACCATCGCGCGCGAAAGCGACGTTGTGATGCCGACGCTCGCCGGTCCGGAGATCGGCGTCGCCTCGACCAAGGCTTTTACCTGCCAGCTTGCCGTGCTCGCCTGCCTCGCCGTTGCGGCCGGCTGCGCCCGCGGCGAGCTCAAGCGCGAGGACGAGCAAAAGCTTGTGCACGCGCTGATCGAAGTGCCGCGCCTGATGGCGCAGGCGCTCAAGATCGAACCGCAGATCGAGGCGCTCGCGCACGAGCTCGCCAAGGCGCGCGACGTCCTCTATCTCGGCCGCGGAACCAGCTTTCCCATCGCGCTCGAGGGCGCGCTCAAGCTCAAGGAAATCTCGTACATCCACGCCGAAGGTTATGCCGCCGGCGAGCTTAAGCACGGGCCGATCGCGCTGATCGACGAGACGATGCCGGTCATCGTCATCGCCCCCTACGACCGGGTGTTTGAAAAGACCGTCTCCAACATGCAGGAGGTCGCCGCGCGCGCCGGCAGGATCGTCCTGGTGACGGACGCCAAGGGATCGGCGGAGGCGACGGTCGATTCACAGCATACGCTGGTGCTGCCTGACATGGCGGCGACCGTCACGCCGCTGGTCTATGCGATCCCGGTGCAGCTCATCGCCTATCACACGGCCGCCGCGATCGGCACCGACGTCGACCAGCCGCGCAATCTCGCGAAATCGGTCACGGTAGAATAGACTGCCGCATGGCCGATCTTGACCAGAAGCCGGGCGTGGAACTGGCAGCCGACGTCGCGAAGGTGACGGCCCCGCAGACGGGCCTGATGGGCCGCATTCGCAATTATTTCCTGACCGGTCTCGTCGTTGCCGGCCCGCTGGCGATCACGGCATGGCTGATCTGGTCGTTCGTGACCTGGGTCGACAGCTTCATCACGCCGTTGATCCCGCCGGCCTATCGTCCGGAAACCTATCTGCCGTGGCCAATTCCGGGCACCGGGCTGGTCATCGCGCTGGTCGGCCTGACGCTGCTCGGGTTCCTGACGGCCAATCTCGTCGGCCGCACCCTCGTCGAATTGGGCGAGCGCCTGCTCAACCACATGCCGATCGTGCGGCCGATCTACAAAACCATGAAACAGATCTTCGAGACGCTGTTCTCGAAATCCGGTTCGAGCTTCCGCAAGGTGGCGCTGGTCGAATTTCCCGCGCCCGGCATGTGGTCGCTGGTCTTCATTTCGCTGCCGCCGAGTGGCGACGTGGCGACGAAGCTGCCGGTCAAGGACGGCGATTACGTCTCGGTGTTCCTCGCCTGCACACCCAACCCGACCACGGGGTTCTTTTTCTTCGTGCAGCGCAAGGACCTGATCGAGATCGACATCAGCGTCGAGAATGCGATGACGCTCTTGATTTCTGCCGGCATGGTGCAGCCTGACTCCGATAAGGACTCGCAGAAGAAGCTTGCGGCGATGGCCGCCACCGCGCGCGCGGCGCAGGTGGCGAAGCCGGAGGCGGCGGAGTAATTCTTGTTATCCCTCCCCCGCTTGCGGGGGAGGGTGGCGGCCGTAGGCCGTCGGGTGGAGGCGGCACCAAAGAAAGACCCCACCCATCCGCTCGCTGCGCTCGCGTCCACCCTCCCCGAAGACGGGGAGGGATCACCCCGCCCTTATAAGCGTGATCGCCTCGTCTTTCCCGAACAGATAAAGCAACTGCCGCAACGCCTGTCCGCGCTCCCCCGTCAGTGACGGGTCGCGCGAGAGGACGAGTTGCGCGTCGTCGCGCGCGGCGCCGAGATATTTACCGTGAAATTCGGGGCGAGCGATGCGGAAGCCGGGCGTCCCGCTCTGCCGCGTGCCGAGCACGTCGCCTTCGCCGCGCAGACGAAGGTCTTCCTCGGCGATACGGAAGCCGTCCTCGCTGTCACGCAAAATGGCGAGCCGGGCCTTCGCCGTCTCGCCGAGCGGCGCCTTGTACAGGAGGAGACAAGTCGATTTCCCCGAACCGCGGCCGACGCGTCCGCGCAACTGATGGATCTGCGCCAGCCCGAAGCGTTCGGCGTGCTCGATGACCATGATCGTGGCCTCAGGCACGTCGACCCCGACCTCGATCACCGTGGTGGCGACCAGCAGCCTGCTCTCGCCACGGGCGAAGCGCGCCATCGCCGCGTCCTTCTCGGCGCCCTTCATCTTGCCATGCACGAGATCGACGACGTCGCCGAACTTGCGGCGCAGGTCTTCATGGCGGTCTTCGGCGGCGGCGAGATCGCTTTTCTCGGATTCCTCGACCAGCGGGCAGACCCAATAGCCGCGCTTGCCCTCGCCGAGGGCGCGGCCCATCGCGTCTTCCACTTCGTCGAGCCGGTCAAGCGGAATGGTGCGCGTGTCGATCGGCTGGCGGCCGGCGGGTTTCTCGCGCAGCTCCGAGATGTCCAGGTCGCCGAAGTAGGTGAGCACCAAGGTGCGCGGGATCGGCGTCGCGGTCAGCACCAGCACGTCGACCGCGTCACCCTTCTGCGTCAGCGCGAGGCGCTGGTGCACACCAAAGCGATGCTGCTCGTCGACGATGGCGAGCGCCAGATCGCGAAACGCGACGTCGTCCTGGAACAATGCGTGCGTGCCGACCAGGAGATGGATGCCGCCGAGCGCGAGGCGGTCGATGATTTCCTGCCGCTCGCGGCCGCGCTCACGGCCGGTCAGGATGGCCACTTCGATGCCGGCAGCCTCCGCCAGCGGCGCGATGGTCTTCATATGCTGGCGCGCGAGGATTTCGGTCGGTGCCATGAAGGCCGCCTGCCGTCCGGCTTCGATCACGGCCGCCGCCGCGGTGAGCGCGACGACGGTCTTGCCGGATCCGACGTCGCCTTGCAGCAGACGCAGCATGCGCTCCGGCCTGCCGAGGTCGGTGACGATGTCGTCGACCGCCTTCTGCTGCGAATGCGTCAGCGTGTAGGGCAGTGCCTTGAGCACTTTCGCGCGCAAGTGCCCGTCGCCGGCATGCGCATGGCCTGCCTGGCGCCGCATGCGCGCGCGCATCAGCGCCAGGGCGAGCTGGCCGGCCAGCAATTCGTCATAGGCCAGCCGCGTCCAGGCGGGGTTTTCGGGTGTGATGTCGTGCGGCTCGTGCGGCCGGTGCATTGCGCGGAGCGCTTCGGCAAACGCCGGAAAGCGCTCGCGCGCGATCCAGGCCGGGTCCTGCCATTCCGGCACGTCGGGCAGCTTGGCGAGGGCGGCGTCGACGGCGCGCCGAACATGACCGAGGGACAGGTGTTCGGTCAGCGGATAGACCGGCTCGACCAGCGGCAGCGCGGCGAAACCCTTCTCGTCCACGACGCGGTCGGGATGCACTATTTGCAACATGCCGTCGTAGAATTCGGCGGTGCCGGACACGTAGCGCGTCTCGCCGGGCGGCAGCAGCTTCTCCAGGTAATCGGGGCGCGCGCTGAAGAAAGTCAGCGTCAGTGTGCCGGTGTCGTCGCTGGTGAGGATGCGGTAGGGCGCGCGCGGCCGGTGCCGCGGCGCCGGGTGGTGCTCCTCCACCGTGACCGCGACCGTCACGACGGTGCCCGGTTGCACTTCGATGATCTTCGGCCGCGCACGCCGGTCAATCGCGCCGGACGGCAGATGGAAGAGCAGATCGACAAGCCGCGGCGTTTCACGCTCGAGCAGGCGCGCGTAGAGCGCCTCCAGCTTCGGCCCGACGCCGGACAGGCTGGTCAGCGCGGCAAACAGCGGATTGAGGACCGGCGGGCGCATCGAGCGGGACTTTAATGGATTCCCGTGCTGAGGGGCTGTGCAAGATCGGTCGCAGCATGACATCGCGCATCGCTGCCCCTATATAACCCCGGCCCGGCCCCGTCCGGGTTTTTGGCGTTGGAGCAGCGTGTGACCGAACTGTCGAGCGAAGGCCTGGACCCACGCCGGCGGCGCCTCCTGTTCCGGTGCCGCCATCGCGGCATCCGGGAGATGGATTTCGTGTTCGGCCGTTTCGCCGATTCGGAGCTTCCGCGTCTGGACGAGACGGAGTTGGACGCGCTCGAGACTTGGCTCGACGTCCCCGACCAGCAGATGTTCGCCTGGGTGAACGGCTCGGAGCCGACACCCGCGGAGATCAATACGCCGATGTTCCGTCGCCTGTGCGCCTTCCATCGCGCGGGCGAGGCTCGCAAGTGACGCAGTGATGGCCATGCCTCCCGCACAATCACTTCAAGCCGGAAAAATCCTCACGCTGGCGCAGGTCGCCGACGGCGCCGAGGGTCTGGTGCTTGCCGATCTCGCGCGTTCGATCGCGGCGAAGGCGGACGCGCCGGCGATCTCGCTCGCGGTGATCTGCCGTGACGGCCAGCGCATGCAGGCGCTCGCGCGCGCGCTCGCATTCTTCGGTCCCGACTTGCAGATCATGGAATTCCCGGCCTGGGATTGCCTTCCGTACGACCGCGTGTCGCCGCATGCGGGCGTGGTCGCGCAGCGCATGACGGCGCTGTCGCGGCTGACGCGCGTCAAAGGCCGCGACAAGCCGTCGGTGCTGCTGACCACCATCAACGCCGCGACGCAGCGCGTGCCGTCGCGCGAGTTCGTGGCGACGCATGCACTCTCGGTCGCGCCCGGTAACGTCATCGGAATGGCGAGCATCGTCGAATGGCTGGAGCTCAACGGCTACATGCGCGCCTCGACCGTGCGCGAGCCGGGCGAATACGCCGTGCGCGGCGGTATCCTCGATCTCTTTCCGCCCGGCATGGACATGCCGGTGCGACTCGACTTCTTCGGCGACGCGCTGGAGACGATCAAGACCTTCGACGCGCAGACCCAGCGCAGCGAGATGGCAATGCGCGGGCTCGACCTCGTGCCGGTCGCTGAATTCCGCCTTGTTACCGAGGCCATCCGCCGCTTTCGCACCGGCTATGTCGCCGAGTTCGGCGTCGCCGGCCCCGACGATCTGCTCTATGCGGCGGTGAGCGAAGGCCGCCGCCATCCCGGCATGGAGCACTGGCTGCCGCTGTTCCACACGCAATTGGAAACCCTGTTCGATTATCTGCCCGACACGCCGCTCGCGCTCGAGCATCTCGACGAGGATGCCGCGCATGAACGCTTCGCTCAGATCGCGGACTATTACGATACTCGGCGCGAGGCGCTGAAACAGGGCGTGACGCCACTCTACAGGCCGCTGCCGCCGGATCGGCTCTATCTCGACGAGGACGAGTGGCAGGCGCGGCTCGACGCCGCCGGCCGCGCCAGGCTTTCTCCTTTTGTCGTGCCGGAGGCGCGCGACGTCATCGATGTCGGCGCGCATGCCGGCCACTACTTCGCCGCCGAACGCAACGAGCCCGGCGCCAATGTGTTCGAGGCCGTCAGCAAGCACATCATGGCGCGGCAGGCGGCGGGCAAGCGCGTCGCCGTCGCGCTTTGGAGCGAAGGCGCGCGCGATCGCATGAGCCATGTGCTCGCCGACCATAAATTGCATAACCTCACGTCGGTCGGATCGTGGCCGCAGGTGCTGGCGCTGCCGAAGCACGCCATCGCGCTTGCCGTGCTCGGCATCGAAGCGGGGTTCGAGACCGCCGACGCCGCCGTCATCAGCGAGCAGGACATCCTCGGCGATCGGCTGGTGCGCCCGCGGCGGGCGCAGCGGCGCGCGGATAATTTCATCGCCGAGGCGACGAGCCTGGCGCCGGGGGATTTGGTCGTGCACGTCGACCACGGCATCGGCCGTTTCGTCGGCCTCCAGGCGATCGAGGCGGCGGGGGCGCCGCACGACTGCCTGGAGATTCATTACGCCGAGAGCGCCAAGCTCTATCTGCCGGTCGAGAACGTCGAGCTTCTGTCGCGCTACGGCTCCGAAGAGTCAGGTGTCGAGCTCGATCGCCTCGGCAGCGGCGGCTGGCAGACACGCAAGGCGAAGATGAAGGCGCGCATCCTCGCCATTGCGGGGGACCTCATCAAGATCGCCGCCGAGCGGCAGTTGCGCGAGGCCCCTAAGCTCACCGTTACGCCCGGCGCCTATGACGAATTCTGCGCGGGGTTTCCTTACGAGGAGACAGAGGATCAGCTCACCGCGATCGACGCCGCTCTCGACGACCTCGCCAAGGGCCGGCCGATGGACCGGCTCGTCTGCGGCGACGTCGGTTTCGGCAAGACGGAAGTCGCGCTGCGTGCCGCCTTCGACACCGCCATCAACGGCAAGCAGGTCGCGGTCGTCGTGCCGACCACCTTGCTGGCGCGACAGCACTTCAAGACCTTCACCGAGCGCTTCCGCGGCTTCCCGATCACGGTGGCGCAGGCGTCACGTCTAGTTCCGGCGGCAGAGCTCAAGGAGGTCAAGATCGGGCTGTCCGATGGCAGGATCGACATCGTCGTCGGTACGCATGCGCTGCTCGGCAAGGGCATCACGTTCAAGGATCTCGGCTTGGTCGTCGTCGACGAGGAGCAGCACTTCGGCGTCGCGCACAAGGAGAAGCTGAAGTCGCTGCGCGCCGAGGTGCACGTGCTGACCCTGTCGGCGACGCCGATCCCGCGCACGCTGCAACTGGCGCTCACCGGCGTGCGCGACCTTTCGATCATCGCCTCGCCACCGGTCGACCGCCTCGCCGTGCGCACCTTCGTCACGCCGTTCGACCCGATCACCATCCGCGAGGCGATGCTACGCGAGAAATATCGCGGCGGGCAGTCGTTCTATGTCTGCCCGCGCATCGAGGATCTCGCCGGCGCCAAGGACTTCCTCGACAAGAACGTGCCAGAAGTGCGCGTCGCCGTCGCGCACGGGCAGATGCCGCCGACCGTGCTCGACGACATCATGTCGGCCTTCTACGACGGCAAATACGACGTGCTGCTCTCGACCACGATCATCGAATCCGGCCTCGACATCCCGACCGCCAACACACTGATCGTGCACCGCGCCGACCGCTTCGGGCTGTCGCAGCTCTATCAACTGCGCGGCCGGGTGGGGCGCTCGAAGCTGCGCGCCTATGCGCTGTTCACGCTGCCGGCGGAGAAGCCGATCACGCCGCAGGCCGAGCGTCGGCTTAAAGTTCTGCAATCGCTCGACACGCTGGGCGCCGGCTTCCAGGTGGCGAGCCACGACCTCGACATCCGCGGCGCCGGCAATCTGCTCGGCGAAGAGCAATCCGGCCATATCAAGGAAGTCGGCTTCGAGCTTTACCAGCAGATGCTGGAAGAGGCGGTCATCAGCCTGAAGGCGGGCATCACGGCGCCTGTCGAGGACCGCTGGTCGCCGCAAATCACCATCGGCACGCCGGTGCTCATTCCGGAAGAGTACGTTGCCGATCTCTCAGTGCGGCTCGCGCTCTACCGCCGGCTTGCCGATCTCGAAGACGAGCGCGAGATGGACGCGTTTGCAGCCGAACTGGTCGACCGCTTCGGGCCGCTGCCGAAGGAGGTCGAGCACCTGTTGCAGGTGGTGGCGATCAAGGCGCTCTGCCGCCGCGCCAATGTCGAGAAGATCGATGCCGGCCCGAAAGGCGCGGTGCTCTCGTTCCGCGACAACAATTTCGCGAATCCGGTCGGTCTCCTGCAATTCATCCAGGCGCAGGGACCGAACGCGCGCATTCGCAACGAGAAGTCGGGCCAGAAGCTCGTGCTGCTTGGCGACTGGGAAACGCCGGGCCTGCGGCTCAAGGGCACGACGGCGTTGCTGCGGCAATTGGCAGGGCTCGCGGAGAAGAAGGCGGCCTGAACGCGCTTTGCCGTCATCGCCGCGTCGACACGGTCACTCCGCCGCCTGGGCACTCGCCTGCATGATCGCCTGTGCCAGCGCCTCGGGCTCCTGTGCGCCGGAAATGGCGTATTTGCCGTCGAGGATGAAGCAGGGGACCCCCTGGATGCCAGCTTCCTTGGCCGCCTCCACCTCCTGGTCGATCTCAGCAATGTCCTTGTCGCTGTCGAGCGCCGTGCGCACGTCCTCCGGATCGAGGCCGACATCGGCGGCGGCGCGCACCAGCACGGCGCGGTCCGAGAGGTCGGCGCCATTGGTGAAGTACAGGTCCATCAGCCGCTGCTTCATGTCGGCGGCCTTGCCGATGCCCTCGGCCCAGCGGATCAGGCGGTGCGCGTCGCGCGTATTGGGCTGACGGCTGATCCTGTCGACCGCGTAATCGAGCCCTTCTTCGGCAGCCGCGGCGCGGACGCGCTGAGCGATGCCCTGGTAGCGCTCGGGCGAGCCGAACTTGGTGGTGAGATATTGCGCCCGGCTCATGCCCTCGGGCGGAATCCAGTCGTTGAGGAAGTAGGGCCGCCAGTGAACTTCCACTGGAACTTCGGGAACCAACGTCAATGCCTTTTCCAGTCGTCGTTTTCCGATGAAACACCACGGACAGACGATGTCGGAGACGACGTCGATGCGGATGGGACGGCGATCGGACATGGAGACGGCTCCCGGCGCGACTTGGAGCCTCAAGGTAGGCGTCGGCCTATTCGGCGGCAACCATGCGGCTGCCCATGACCCGTAACATCAGCGTGTCGAGGCTGTCGCCGGCCTTGAGCGTCGCCAGGGTCACGTTGGCGGTGAGGTCCCTTTTCCCGCTGTGTGCGCTCTGCATCGTGGTCTTGAGCAACCCGGCGATGCGGCGGGCGACCACGTGCGCTTCGCGCAGGTCGGTCTGCGTGAAGGCAATGAGAATGGCGCCGCCGTCCTCGCGCCCCGCGAAGTCGATCGCACGAGTGAGGCGGGTTACGGGCCGGGCGCCGTCGAGGGCGGCCCGCGCATCGAGGGGGCCTTCGAACGAGAAGCGGGCGAGCGAGAGCGGCTGGCTGCGATCGGCTGCCTCGGCGATCGCCTTGCCGAGATCGCGCCAGAACGCATCGCGCGTCAGCAATCCGGTCTCCGCATCGAACATGCCGCCGGCTTCAATCGAGTTCAGGACGCGTTTCAGCCGCGCCTCGAAGGCATGCAGCCGTACCAGCGGCACGATGCGCGAGACGATGCGATGCGGGTCGGGATCGAGATAGTCGATGTTCGGTAATACCTCGGCGAAATCGTCCGAAATCTCGCCGATGACGGCAACCGGCAGGTCGCGGAAGCGCGCGTCCTGCGCTAGCGCCGCGAGAAAGGCATCGGTCGCGACCCGCGAGAAGCCGTCGCCGACGACCACGCCGTCAATCTCGCGCGCGTTGAGATATTTGGCCGCGTTCTCGACGCTGAGCGCGCCGATCATCTTGAGGCGCTCGCCCATGGCGGCACTGAGCGCAGGATAAAGCGGCCCGCGGCCGACGATCAGCACGGTGGCGTCGTCGAGCGCATCAGTCGTCGGCATCTGCGGCAGTTGGCCCGACTGCGCCGCGGCGTCGTCATAGCGGCGCAGGACCGTGGCGTGCAGCGCGCGCACGCGTAGCGCCGATTGCAGGCGGGCGACGATACGGGCGACCGGCAAGGAGGCGTCGGCCGGAAGCGCGATCGGCAGGGCCGCGTCGAGATCGCCGTCGGCGAGGCCGATGGTCGGCACCATCGGGCCGTTCGCGGTGGCGATCTGGAGGCAGAGCATGCGTGCCGAGGATTCGCTCGGCGGCGGACCTGGTTCGGCGATCACCACGGCGGCGGGCTTGACCGAGACGAAGGCGGTCGGCGCTTCGGCCCAGGTCGCCTCGATGAGGGGGAATGCGCCTGCGGCGCTCAGGGCGTCGGTAAGCTCCGTCGCCGGACGATCGGCGACCACGATCAACGGACCTTGCAGCGACATGGCACGCACGCGGGTTACATCGAGACCGCGGCACTCTACGGAGCGGCTGTTAATAGCGCGTTGACGGCGACGCTGACTTAAACGGGGAGAGCGCGGGTCCGGAAGGCCTGAGCCAAAAGCGGATTGGCGCCGCGGGCCGCGAGTTCGGCACCAATGGCGGCGCCTTCCTGGGCATGGCCCGCAAGACGCTGGCCGAGCAATGCGTCCGGCAACGCGGCGATCATCGCTGCCGGCTCGACCGCGGCGACGGCGGCGTCGATCATCCGCTGGCGGAATTTATAAGCCCCGACGCCAATGAGGCCCGGCGCGACAATCTTTCCCGCGGCCGCGATGACGGCAGGATCGGGCAGACCGTCGCTGCCCCGCGCCGCGGACGTCATGGTCGTTTCGTCGAGACAGACGCAATCGACGACGTTCGCCACCGAGGTTTGCGCGGCAGCACCCAAGGGCGCGCGCCAGAGGGCGACGATGGTGTTCGACTGCGCGACGCAGTCGGCGAGCGCCGATAATGCGGGGCCCGGCAGGATCACAGCGCCGCCTTTGAGAGCAGCCGATTGTGCCGCGAAGGCCTCGGCATCGAAACCGTGATGAAGGTGCAGGGTTCCGCCGGTCATCAGCCAAGAAACCAGCGTCACCGTCAGTCCGGCGAAGGAACTGAGCGGGATTGTCGAGAGGGTCGGCATGTCCGCTGCGAAGCCGGTCGCCAGCCCAAGCGATGCGCCGGCGGCGAGCAGATGCGTGTGGTCGTGCGGAACGGCGAGACTGCCGTCTGCGGCGCAGTCGAAAGTGGTGGCGATAACATGCTCGGCGGAATCGCCGGTGCGTCGCGGCGGCGGTTCGCTCCCGGTCGCGGTGAAGACGCCGTCGAACGGCACGACGCCGTCGGGCAAGGTGTCGCCGAAAGCGCAAACTTGGCGGATCGGAAACAACTCGGCCGCGACTTCCATCGCCAACTTCGCATGCGCACAGGCGCCGATGCGGCCTGCCGTGACGATTGCCCTAGCGCCGGCACGGCCGAGCGCCTCGACCAATTCCTGCCGCCGCAACAGAAGCGGCAGGGGGGCCGCGACCATGCCGGCGCGCACGATGCCGAGGAAGGCGATGACGCTTTCGACCGTGTTTGGCAATTGCACGCCCACGACCGTGCCGGTGTGCAAACCAAGCCCGCGCAGCTTGGCGGCGAAAGCTGCGATGGCGCGGTCGGCTTGGGCGTAAGTGAGCGTCCGCGGCGCGCCATCCGTGACGTTCGCGCGGTTCGGAGGGTCGGCAAGGGCGGGCGCGTGCGCGTTGCGCACGCCGGCACGGCGGAAAAGCCCGTCGAGCGTGACGGCATGTTGTGCGGGCTCGTTCATGATTTGCCGTCCTTCACCCACCAAGTCTCCGGCAGGTAGCCGTAGAGGGAAGTGCGCTCAGGGTGCACGATGCGCGCCCAGCGCGCGATCCATTGCACCGGCGGATAGTAAAGCGGGATGACGTAGAAGCCCGACAGCAGCACGCGGTCGAGCGCGCGCGTTGCCGCCACGAAGTCGGCCTGGGACGTCGCCGCGAGCAAAGCCGCGATCATGGCGTCGATTGCCTTCGATTTGACGCCCATGTAGTTGCGGCTGCCGTTCTGGCCGGCCGCCTCCGAACTGAAATAGAACAATTGCTCGTTGCCGGGCGATAGCGACTGCTCCCAGCGATACTGCATCATGTCGAAGTCGAAGCCGATGCGGCGATGCTCGAACTGTGTCGGATCGACGTTGCGCACATGCGCCTCGATGCCGGCGCGCTTGAGGCTGCGCGTATAGGCGAGCGCGAGGCGTTCCTGGTCGCGTGTGCTGG
>DATCFB010000277.1:0-2130 GCA_036509755.1 Pseudolabrys sp.
ACCAGCTATGCCGACGGCGAGATGCGGCTCGGCGCGCTCGTCAAGCGTCTGCTGCGCGACGTGCCGGAGCTCGAGCGGCAGCGGCTGTCGTCAATCGACTCGGTCGAGGCCGATCGCGATCTCTTCGAGGCGCTGGCGAACGAGCCGCGGCTGATGCCGCATCTGCATCTGTCGCTTCAGCACGGCGACGACCTCATCCTCAAGCGCATGAAGCGGCGGCACACGCGGGCCGACGCGATCCGATTCTGCAACGACGTGCGCCGCCTGCGGCCCGACGTCGCCTTCGGCGCCGACATCATCGCCGGCTTCCCGACCGAGACTGAAGAGGCCTTCGCGCGCTCACTCGATCTCATTGACGAATGCGGCCTGACGCAGCTGCACGTGTTTCCGTTTTCGCCGCGGCCCGGCACCCCGGCGGCGCGCATGCCGCAGCTCGACCGCGCACTGATCAAGGAGCGCGCCGGGCGCTTGCGTGAGCGCGGCGATGTGGCGTTACGTGCGCATCTGGGGGCGGAAGTGGGCGCGCGTCGCCGCGTGCTCACCGAGCGCGGCGGCATTGGCCACACCGAGCAGTTTCTGACGGTGAAGCTTGCCGCGCCGCTTGCCCCCGGTGCTATTCTCGATCTTGAAATGACGGGGCATGACGGCCGCCGGCTTCTGGCGGCCTGACGCTTGAAACAATAGGGGGAAACGAATGGCCGCCGGCAACCATCTCGTGACGAGCCTCGAGCAACTCGAAGCGCTCTACGGCCGCCCATCCGGCGCCGCCGTCGCCAAGGAAGTCGAGCGCATCAGCAAGGGCTATCGCGCGCTCATCGAAGCGGCGCCGTTTGTGGTCATCGCCACCGCCGGGCCGGAAGGGCTCGATTGCTCGCCCAAGGGCGATCCGGCCGGCTTTGTGCGCGTCATCGACGACCAGACTCTCGCCATTCCCGATCGCCCCGGCAACAACCGACTCGACGGCATGCGCAACCTGCTGCGCGATCCGCGCATCTCCTTGCTCTTTCTCATTCCCGGAATCGGCGAGACATTGCGCGTCATTGGCCGCGCGTCGATCTCCATCGATCCCGAACTGATGCAGAGCTTCGCTGTGGGCGGCAAGCTGCCGCGTAGCGTGCTGGTCGTGCACGTCGAGCGCATTTTCTTCCACTGCTCGAAGGCAATAGTGCGCTCGAAGCTGTGGAACGAGGCGGCCAAGATCGACCGTAAGAGCCTGCCGTCGACCGGCACCATCATCGCCGAGGTGAGCGGCGGCGCATTGGGTGGCGCGACTTACGACCGCGATGCGCCCGAACGCATCAAGGCGATGCTGTATTGATCTCTCCCCTCGTCCTGAGGCGCACGCGTCGGATTGTTCTCAATTTTGTCGTCACCGGGCCCGTCCCGGTGACCCCGCTTAGGCTGGCGTTGTGCTCACCTAAGCGAGATGGCCGGGACAAGCGCGGCCATGACAATTGGAGGCTCTCTTCGCTCGCTCCTCAGGACAACGGCGAGGGCGGCTCGCCTCTCCACCCGCACCCCGTCAGCAATTCACGCATATGCGCCGGCACCGGCGCGGTCACCGTCACCGGCGGCTTGTTCTTCGAGATCGGCACCACGACCTCGCGCGCGAGCAGATGCAGCGTCGATCCGCCCGAGCGGGATGCCGTGCCGTAGATCGTGTCGCCCACGATGGGAAAGGCCATCTCGGCGCAGTGCACGCGCAGTTGGTGTGTGCGGCCGGTCAGCGGCTCGAGCGCGAGCCAGGTGAATCTCGGCGATGATTCGTCACATGCACCGAGCGCTCCCTCCCCACAAGGGGGAGGGGAGAAGAACCGCCCCATCACCTTCCATCTCGTCACCGACGGCAGGCCGTGCGGATCGGCCTTCATCCACCAGCCGCGGCTCTCGTCCCGCTTCGCCAAAGCGATGTCGATCGTGCCTTCGTCCGCCGGCGGGCTTCCCTCGACCACGGCCCAATAGGTTTTGCCGACCTTGCCCTGCTTGAAAAGCTTGCCGAGCAACGCGAGCGCCTTGCGGTGGCGGCCGAGAACGAGGCAGCCGGTCGTGTCGCGATCCAGCCGATGCGCCAGCGACGGCGTCCGCGGCAGGCCGAAGCGCAGTGCGTCGAAATAATCCTCGAACGCCTCG
>DATCFB010000278.1:0-6453 GCA_036509755.1 Pseudolabrys sp.
CATTCGCTGGTCGATGCATATCTGGGACTGGCTGTTCTTCGCGCCCGGTGAGTTCAAGCCGGACTCGGCGAAGTCGGCGGAGTGGAACAGGGGCGCGTTTTTGGTGAGCGGACCCGGCCATTGCGGGGCGTGTCATACGCCGAAAAATTTCCTCGGCGCCGACCAGACATCGCAGGCACTCCAGGGCGGCCAGGTGCAGGGCTGGTTCGCGCCCAACATCACCGGCAACAAGACGCGCGGCGTCGGATCGATGTCGATCGAGGAGATCGTTGCACTGCTGAAGTCCGGTCACAACGCCGCCACAGCGGTCTCGGGACCGATGGGTGAAGAGGTTGCCGACGCGAGTTCGCATTTCAAAGAAAATGATCTCAAGGCGATTGCTACCTACCTGCAATCGGTGCCGGGTGGTGACGAGAAACAACCGGCGCCGGTCGCGCAATCCGATCCGCAGATGGTCGCAGGGCAGGCGATTTATCGCGACACCTGCTCGGCCTGCCACGGCATCGACGGCAAAGGCGTGCCGAACCTCTTCCCGTCGCTTGTCAAGGCGCCGCAAGTGCGGGCGCCGGACCCGACTTCGAATATCCGAGTCGTGCTGCGCGGCGTCCGCAGCGTGGCGACAAAGACTGAACCGACGGCGCCCGCGATGCCGTCATTTGCCTGGCAGCTCAAAGATGCGCAAGTCGCCGCCGTGCTCACTTACATCCGCGATAGCTGGGGCAATGCCGCGCCGGCTGTGTCCTCTGGGGATGTCGGCAAGCAGCGACAGGATCTCGCAAATCGTACGGACTAGGGGCTGGCCCTCGCAACTGAAGGAGATACGTGATGAAGGCATTCATTTTTGGCGCGGCGCTGCTTCTGGTATCGATGCCGGCTGCCTTCGCCCAGAATCAGCCGACGACAACCGACACGACGGCGCCGAACAACATCAATCATGCTGGAAAAAACGTTCCCGGCCTTCGTTCGGGCTCCGAGAGTCAGCAAGCCGCCCACGGGACGCCTGCGCGTATCATCGGCCGGTCGCGCTATTGCGCTCAGACCTCGGCGCATTCGCTACGCTGCACTTATCGCACGATGGCGTCCTGCAAGAAATCAGGACACCAGACGAATTTGAACTGCGTTGCCAACCCGCACATGGCCGTTGGCGCCGCGCCGCGACGCTAATCGGCCGTTCCAAGATCGGCGTGCTTGCCTTTTTGGCTTAGATGGCGCGTCTCGAGCGCGTGCCAAACGACGAGACCTGGCACGCCGACGAGGATATCGGCGGCGCGCTTGATCAGCGACAAAGCGAGCGCCGAGTGTGCCGGCACGCCGAACAGCGCGCAGAGGACGACCAAGCCGCCTTCCTGCACGCCGACCGCGCCGGGCACCGCGAAAGCGGCGCCGCGCGCCGCCTGCGCCAGACTCTCGATCGCGACTGCATCGGCATAGGTCGGGTGATAGCCCATTGCCGTTAGTCCGACCCAGACTTCCAGCGCGCCGATAAACCAGACGCCGAGATGAAAGGTGACGGCGGTGGCAAGGGCGCGCCCCCGTCCGTAGACCGCGTGCAACTGCTGGAATACGGCATCGAACGTGCCGTTGATTTGCCATTCGCGGCCGCGCGCAAGACGCTTCAGCAGCGCGTTGAGCAACTTTTCGCCAAAGTGCCGCTGGGCCACGTAAAAGCCGGTGAGCGCGAGCGCCGCCACGGCCAGCGCCCAGGCGAGATCGTAGATGAAGCTGACGCCGATGCCGTGCGCGATGAGCAGCGCAAACCCGACCAACGCGAACAAAAATTGTGTTCCGGCCTGCGCCAATACGTCGACGATCACGGTCGCCGCGGCGACCGGGCCGGGAATGCGCCAGAAGGTCAAAAGACGCACGGCGACCACGTCGCCGCCGATCTGCGCCAGCGGCAGCAGCGTGTTGGCGCCCTCGCGCACGATGCGCAGCAGCGCGCAGACGGCAGGATGTGGCCGTGCATGCGCCGGGAACAGCAACCACCATGTCAGCCCAGCGAGCGTGACGGCGGCGAGCCGCAGCACGACAACGATCAGCGTAGCCCAACCGGCCTGGGCAATGGCTGCCGCGACGGTCGCTGGATTGGCCGCGAATACCGCCGCGGCGATGACCGCGATTCCGATGACCGCGCTGAGAATGGAAAGGCGCTTCATTGCGCGTGCCTTTTGGCGGGACACCGTTCAGCCATTTCGCTGATCGCTCGCCGGCCGCAATTTGGGCAACGTTCCTTCTTCCCACACGATGACAGCGAGCCAGCCGGTCGAGGCGCCGAGAAAGCCGCCGGCGATGATGTCGCTGACGAAATGATAATCGGCGCCGATCAGTCCGACGACAACTGCCAGAACGCCCAAGGCCCACAACGGTCGCAATTTCGGATAGGCGAACCACAATACGGCCGCAACGGCGCAGACTGCGGTCGTATGGCCTGATGGAAAGGAGGCGTAGCCGCCGCCACCGTGGAATGGGTGGAAGCCGTAAGTGCCGTTACCGATGAGGGATGGGTTGTTGTTGAGCCAGGTCTCCGGCCAGGTTCGGCCGAAGGCGAATTTGAGTTCGTCCTTGATCGTCTCGGCGACGGACAGGGAAATGCCCGAGAGTAGCGCCGCCGCCTGCCATTTCTCCCAGTGCTTGGTCACGAGCGTGCGCATGCCAAAAATGGCGAACAGGACCGCAGCGACCACGAACAAGTATTCCGCGATGCGCGTCAGGAGATCGAAATAGAGGCGGTTCGGCACCAGATGCGCGTGCGCGTAGAAAGCGACCGGCCGGTCGACATAGAAATAGCAGATGGTGACGGCGGCTAGCGTCACCACGAAACCCGTCAGCCATGTTTTGAGCCGATCGTTCACGCGCGTCTCACCAGAACCGCTTGCTGGCAAGCGCTGCGCCTTCCGCCATCGCCGCAAGCTTGGCGAAGACGACGTCCGGATCGACCGCCGCCTGGCCGACCCATGTGCCGTATCCGCAATCCGAACCGGCAATGACGTTCTCGCGCCCGACGAGTTGCGCGTAACGGCCGATGCGCTGCGCGATCACTTCGGGGTGCTCGATGAAATTCGCTTTCGATTCGATCACGCCGGGGATGAGGACCTTGTCGTCCGGCAATTTGACGGTCTCGAATACGGTGAACTCGTGTGCATGGCGCGGATTGGCCGCTTCAAGCGAGATCGCGGTCGCCTTCGCCTTGAATACGATGTCGATGATGTCGGCGAGCGGCACGTCGTAGTGGTGCGGGCCCTCGTAATTGCCCCAGCACAGGTGCATGCGTAGCTGCTCGGCCGGTATGTTCTTGACCGCGTGATTGAGCGCCTCGACGTGTAGCTGCGCGCGCTTGCGGAAGCCGGCGAGATCGAGATCGGCATATTGGATGTGCCGGCCCATGCCGAGATCCGGGCAGTCGATCTGCACGACGAAGCCGGCTTTGGCGATGGTCTCGTATTCGTCGCGCATCGCATCGGCGATGGCGTAGATGTAGCTCTCGAAGTCCTTGTAGTAATCGTCGCGGAAGAAGAGCGACACGACGCCGGGCGAGGCGGCGCTCATGAAACCGCCGACCGTCTTCGCGCCGGCCATTGCCGCCTTCAGATTGTCGGCATCGGTCTGCGCCGCGAGCCGGTCGCGGACTGAAATCGGTCCGTTGCAGGCCGGCGTCTTGCGCCGAGAGCGGCCCGGATCGCCGAACACCTTCTGCTCCAGGCGCGGGAACTCGTGGACGTCCTGGTAGACGAAGGTGTTTCCGGTGCCGCCGAAGCCGTCGAGCCGGTCTTTGATGTAAGTGGCGTAAGAGGGCTTCGACATTTCGCCGTCGTTGACGAGATCGACGCCGGCGGCGGTTTGTCTGCGGACGATCTCGGCGACAGCGGTCTTGATCTGGGCGGCGAGCGCCGTCGGCTCGACCGGAACGCCTTCCTCCTTGGCGTACATGACCCGGATCAGGTCGTCAGGCCGCGGCAGGCTGCCGGTATGGGTGATCAAAAAACGATCGGTGCTGCGATGCATTTGCTTGGTTTCTCCCCGGCCGGACCATAAATCAGTCCGGCGGCGGTAACTACGGCCTGTGGCCGCGTTGACAGGTCCGGGCAGCGCCTCTAGAACGCAGCGAAACACGTATCCAGAGCGCATCATGAAAGTTCGTAACTCGTTGAAATCCTTGCGCGGGCGCCACCGCAACAACCGCCTAGTGCGCCGCAAGGGCCGCGTCTACATAATCAACAAGACCAATCGGCGCTTCAAAGCGCGGCAGGGTTGAGCGCCGTTTCGGGTTTCGCCCGTTAAGGGCAGGCATTTCCTCGTCACAGATTGGCCTTTAAGGGCGAAGACCTTATTCTTCGTCCCATGCGCGCACGATTCCACTCCGCCGTGATAGCGGCCGCCCTTCTGACGGGCCTGGCGGTGCCGGCGATCGCGCAGCAGGCGCCGCCCAAGGCCGCCCCCCCCAAGGCCGAATGGCTGAAGCCACCGGCAAGGCTGCCGCACGTTGGCGGCGATCCCACCAAGAACCTCGATTTCCTGTTCGGCGCGCTGAAGGCCGCGCCCGACGCGACCATCGCCAAGGCGGTCGAGGAGCGCATCTGGGCGGTGTGGGCGGTCTCGCGCAGCGACACCACCAATCTCCTGATGCAGCGCGCGGGCTCGGCGATCCAGCAGAAGGACAGCGACTTGGCGATCAAGCTTCTGACGGCGGTGATCAAGATCAAGCCGGACTATGTCGAAGCCTGGAACCGGCGCGCCACGCTCTATTATGAGCAAAAGGACTTTGGCTCGGCGCTCGCCGACATTCGCGAGGTCCTGAAGCGCGAACCGCGCCATTTCGGCGCGTTGTCGGGGCTCGGTCTCATTCTTCAGGACATCGGCGATGACAAGCAGGCGCTTGAAGTCTATCGCCGCGTGCTCGCCCTCTATCCGCGCATGGAGCACATCCCGGACGTGGTGAAGCGGCTCGAAGAGAAAGTCGAGGGCCGGGATATTTGACCGGCTAGCGCGGGCGAAGCGCCGCGCGCACGACGTCGACGAGCGACTGCGTTTTCTCATCGAACCTGATGCCCTTAATGCCGAAGGCCGCGGCCGCTTCGCTGTCGCCATCCCTGTCGCCGATGAGGAAGCTGCGCTGACGGTCGATGGCAAAATCGCGGGCTGCCTGTTCGAGCAGGCCGGGCTTCGGCTTGCGGCATTCGCAGACGACTGTGTAACGCTCGACCGCGCCCTGCGGATGATGCGGGCAATAATAGAAAGCGTCGATGCGCGCGCCTCGTGCCGCAAGCCGGAGTGAGAGCTCTTGGTTGAAGCATTCGACGTCGGCTTCGCCGTACAGTCCGCGCGCGACGCCCGACTGGTTGGTGACGACAACCACCAGATAGCCCGCCTCGTTGAGCAGTCGCACCGCTTCGGACGCGCCGGGAATGAATTCGAGCGCGTCGAGGCGATGGACGTAGCCGTGGTCGACATTGAGCACGCCGTCGCGATCGAGAAAGGCGGCGGCGCGTGCGGCGCTCATCCGCACGCCTCTTCAACGAGCGGCACGCCGGCGAAGGGCAGCCGTCTGAGGCCGCTCGCGATCCACACGACGCCGCCGATGGCTCCGACCGCGAAGCTCACCAGTCCGAACAGGATCGACAGGACGAGCCCGTCGCTCTGCGCCAGGCCGGCATAGCCGAACGCCATTACCATGCTGCTCTCGCGCACGCCCCAACCGGCGATCGAGATCGGCACGGTCGCGATCAACAGCACCGGGAGCAGCAGGAACAGCACCGGCGCGAAGCCGACAGGCGCGTCGACGCTCTGCGCACAGCACCACACCAGCGCGACCGTAAGAAATTGGATCAGCAGCGATGTCGCGACCAGCACCAGCAATGACCGTGGACAGCGGCAGAGCGTCAGCGCCATGCGCGAGGCGGACGCCAGATGCCGGACGAGCCCGATGCGCGCCGCGAGCCGTGCCGGCAACGGGCCGAGCGCGAGGAAGATGGCAGCGCCAGCTATGGCGCCGAAACCGATCAGCAGCAGCACGCCGCGAGCGATCGGATCGTGCACGAGGCTCAGCGTCCAAGGTAGGCAGGCGATCACGATCGCCGCCAGTACGGTGACGCCGACGACGCGGTCGATCATCACGGAATACGTTGCCGACGCCCAGCCGCCGCCGCGGCGGGCAAGCAGCCAGATGCGCGCCGCGTCGCCGCCGACCGTGGAGGGTAGGACCTGGCTGAAGAAAGAGCCGATGAACGTGATTTGCAGGGCAGCCCGGAAGCCAAGCTGCGCGGTTCCGGCGTCGGCGATCTCGCGCCAGCGCACCGCGAGCAGGACGGTCTGCGCCACCATCAGCGCGGCAGCGGCGAGCAACCAGGTTGCCTTCGCACTGACAAGCCGCGCCCCGACGGATTCCAGATGCACCGAGCGCAGCGAGAGATAAAGCAGCAGGGCGGAGACGGCCGCCTTCAGCAGCAGGAACACTAC
>DATCFB010000279.1:0-2173 GCA_036509755.1 Pseudolabrys sp.
TGCTCTACGGCTTCGAGCCGGCGGAGCGCGAATTTCTGACGCTCGCCACGATCGTCGGCTCGGTCGCGCTGACGATCGTGGTCTGGATCATCGGTTATCTGGCGATGGGAGGCCCGCGATGATCGGCGAACGTCCGAACGAATTCGTCTCGGCCGCCCGCCGAGTTCGCGGTCTCGGCCCGGCCCGTTCCGGCACCAGGCAGTTCTGGCATCAGCGCGTGACGTCCGCGGCGGGAATTCCGCTGACCATCGCCTTCATCGTCATCGTCATCGCGCTCATCGGCCGCAGCCATGCCGCGGTGGTGCAGATCCTCGGCTCGCCGCTCGTCGCGGTGATCATGCTGCTGTTCATCGTCAACACGCTCTACCACATGTGGATTGGCATGCAGGAGATCGTGCTCGACTACGTGCACGACGACAAATTGAAAATCCTGACGCTTCTCGGCAACACGTGCTTCGTGTTCGCGGTTGGCTTCGCCTCCGCCTTCGCCATCCTGAAGCTTTCGTTCGGAGTCTGAGGTCATGGCGGGACAGGGAAACGGCAAGGCTGCTGGCGGACCATCGGTCAATGGCCGCGCCTATCCGATCGAGGATCACTCCTACGACGTCGTGGTGGTCGGCGCCGGCGGCTCGGGACTGCGCGCCGTGGTCGGCTGCTCGGAGGCGGGGCTGCGCACGGCCTGCATCACCAAGGTGTTTCCGACGCGCTCGCATACCGTCGCGGCGCAGGGCGGCATCGCCGCCTCGCTCGGCAATATGGGCGAGGACGACTGGCGCTGGCACATGTATGACACCGTCAAGGGCGCCGACTGGCTCGGCGACCAAGACGCGATCGAATATCTCTGTCGCAACGCGCCGCAGGCGGTCTACGAGCTCGAGCATTGGGGCCTGCCGTTCTCGCGCCGCGAAGAAGACGGCAAGATCTACCAGCGGCCGTTCGGCGGCATGACCACGCATTACGGCAAGGGGACCGCGCAGCGCACCTGCGCCGCGGCCGACCGCACCGGCCACGCCATGCTGCACACGATGTATGGCCAGGCGCTGCGCCATTCGGCCGAATTCTACGTCGAATACTTCGCCATCGACCTGATCATGGACGAAGGCCGCTGCCGTGGCGTCGTCGCGCTCAACCTCGACGACGGCTCGATCCATCGCTTCACGGCGAACATGGTCATCCTGGCGACCGGCGGCTACGGGCGCGCTTACTTCTCCTGCACCTCGGCGCACATCTGCACCGGCGACGGGGGCGGCATGGCGCTGCGCGCCGGCCTGCCGATGCAGGATATGGAATTCGTGCAGTTTCACCCGACCGGGATTTATCCTGCTGGCTGCCTTATTACCGAAGGCTCGCGCGGCGAGGGCGGCTACCTGACGAACTCCGAGGGCGAGCGTTTCATGGAGCGCTACGCGCCGTCGGCCAAGGACCTCGCCTCGCGCGACGTCGTCTCGCGCGCGATGACGCTGGAGATCCGCGAAGGCCGCGGCGTCGGCAAGGAGAAGGACCACATCTTCCTGCACCTCGATCATCTCGATCCGAAGGTGCTGCACGAGCGGTTGCCCGGCATCAGCGAGACGGCGCGCATCTTCGCCGGCGTCGATGTCACGCGCGAGCCGATTCCGGTGCTGCCGACCGTGCACTACAACATGGGCGGTATCGCCACGAACTATCACGGCGAGGCGGTGACGCTGAAGAATGGCGATCCCGATTCCGTCATTCCCGGCCTGATGGCGCTCGGCGAAGCCGGATGCGTCTCGGTGCACGGCGCCAATCGGCTCGGCTCCAACTCGCTGATCGATCTCGTCGTGTTCGGCCGCGCCGCCGCACAGCGCTGCGCCGACATCCTCACGCCCGGCGAAAAGCAGGCGCCGCTGCCGGCGGATTCGGCCGAGAAAGCGCTCCAGCGGCTCGACAAGATGCGTTACGCCTCCGGCGGCACGCCCACCGCGGAGCTTCGCTCCAAGATGCAGCGCGTGATGCAGAACAACTGCGCCGTCTTCCGTACCGGCGAGGTGCTGGAGGAGGGCTCCAAGCTGATCACCGAAATCTACAACGGCATGCCCGACCTGCGCGTGTCCGACCGGTCGCTGATCTGGAATTCGGATCTCGTCGAGACGCTCGAGCTCGACAACTTGATCCGCCAGGCGGTGGTCACCATGGAGTCGGCGAAGAACCG
>DATCFB010000280.1:0-8372 GCA_036509755.1 Pseudolabrys sp.
GTCCGCGCCGGGATTGGATCCGTCTGCCTGCTCCCGCGCCAGGTAACGGCCGGGCACGACGCGCACGCCGGCCTCCGCCCACAGGCGCTTGGTCACCGTCTCGCTGCCGCCGTGCTTCGACACGTCGAGCCAGAGGAAAAAGCCGCCGGCCGGACGCCTGTAGCCGTAGCGATCGCCGACGATCTGGTCGGCGAGATCGAATTTTGCCCGATAAAGCTTGCGGTTTTCTTCCACATGCGCCTCGTCGGAATAGGCGGCGACGGCCACCGCCTGGGCCGGCACCGGCACCTGCGGCGCCGCGACGTTGCGCAGCTCCAGGAAGGGCGCGAGGAAGCGGCGGTCGCCGGCGCAAAAGCCGACGCGCAGGCCCGGCAGGTTCGACCGCTTCGACAGCGAGTGGAAGACGACGACGTTGGCGAAGTCAGGCCCGGAGACTTCCAGCATGCCGGCCGGCACGTCCTTGCTGTAGATCTCGCCGTAGCACTCGTCGGCAAAGACGAGGAAGCCGTGTTTCTGCGCGAGTTTCGCCAGCCGCTCGAGATAGGCGCGGCTCGCGACCGCGCCCTGCGGGTTCGAGGGCGAGGCGAGGTACATCGCGACCGTGCGCTTCAACAGCGCCTCATCGAGCGCATCGAGATCGGGCAGGAATCCGTGCTCGCGCGTGGCCGGCAGATAAAACGGCTCGCAGCCGGCGGCGAGCGCGCCCGCGGCATAGGCGGCGTAGAACGGATTGGGAATCAGCACCGCCGGCTTGCCGGCGCGCGGCGAGACCCAGCGCGTGGCCGCGATCGCCGCAAGAAACAGGCCCTCGCGTGTGCCGTTGAGCACCAGCACCTCGGTTTCCGGATCGACCGCGCGCGGCAGCTTGAAGCGCTTGCCGAGCCAGGCGGCGACCGCCTTGCGAAACGGCTCGGTGCCCTTGTTCGGCGGATAGCGGCCAAAATCGGCGAGATTGGCGGCGAGCACCGGGCCGACGAAGCCGGGCACGGCGTGCTGCGGCTCGCCGACCGACAGGTTGATCGGCGGCTTGCCGGGCGCGATGCCGGCGATGAGATCGGTCAGGCGCACGAAAGGAGAGCGGGAATCGACCGCCGGGGCAGGGTTTTGGGACGGCTCGCGCTGGGCGGTCATGGTCGGCATGTCGATACACACGGTGGGGCTGAGGGCCCCCGCGGCAAACGGTCGGGCCACATTACGGAGGGCGAGGTTAAGACCCGATTAACCATCGGGCGTGCCCGCGTTCAACCGGTCCGGCCGAGTGGCAGATCAGAACCAAGGGATGGAAAGAAAAGTTTCGACAGAAAACAGTCAAAAAGAAAATTTCTGTAGATATGGAAATCTCTTTCTACAGAAAGGAACTTGTGTTATTTCTAAACCGTTGTATAGGGGAAGGATTGAGAATGGAAAGCGAAACACGCACCATATCTGCCCCTAAGGAAGCCAGCGTAATTACCCGCGCTACGGTCAGAGCGGCAGATCGCCTAAGTATCAAAAACACTGCGCTGGCGAAGATCGTTGGTGTCTCTGAGCCGACCGTTTCTCGAATGCGCAAGGGCGATTATTTTCTGGAACGTGGAAACAAGCCGTTCGAACTAGCAGTACTTTTCGTCAGGTTCTATCGGTCGCTGGATGCTGTGGTCGGCGGGGACGACAAGGTTGCGGGGGAATGGATTAGAAACAGGAACTCGGCCTTGCGCTCCACGCCTTTAGAGCTAATCCAAACCGTCGCCGGTCTCGTCAATGCCATCGAGTATCTCGACTCTCGAAGAGCTCCAGTTTAGCCGACGTCGCGCCATCGGGCGTGCGTGGAGAGTTGTAGAGGCGCAACATAAGGTTTCTACCGCCAAGCTTACAGACAACATCGACGACCAGAAGGTTCTTGAAGACCTGGTCGAGGAAACGAAGCCGGCCGTTCCCGAGGATTGCCGACATCTCCACTTCTTGCTCTCAACTCCCTTTAGATACGATCCGCCTCGCGAGCGCGGGTCACGTTTCAGGCGCGCCGGTCGGACACCAGGGGTGTTCTATGCCGCCGAGAACGTGGACACAGCCATTGCCGAAACGTGCTTTTGGCGGCTCTTGTTTTATGCAGAGTCGCCTGAGACTTCATGGCCCGGCGACGCCGGCGAATTCACCGCGTTTTCCGTAGATTACGCGACGGATACGGCTATCGACATCACGCTGGCACCATTTACAGACCGGGTCGAGTTCTGGACGCATTGTACTCAGTACGACAAGTGTCAGGAGCTTGCCGACTTGTGCGGCGACGCGCGGATTGACTTGATCCGCTATGCATCTGTCCGCGATCCGCAGCACAAATTGAACTTAGCTTTATTGAGTTGCGCGACCTTCGCTCGATCAGAGCCGCATGATCGTCAAAGTTGGCGAATTCTGTTGGGGAGCAATGGCGCGCGGGCATTATGCGAGATGCCTAGCGGATCCATAGATTTTGGCCGGAAGGCCTTCCTTCCCGACCCGCGAATACAAGAAATGCTCTGGGAGCGCTGATCTTCGTCGTGTCTTGATCCTCGGCCTTGAATTCGTAGCGATCGTTTTTCTACGAGCCGCCTCGCGCTTCCTTCCCGATTCAGATCCTCCAAATAAGTGAGGCCCCGGTCCTTGCGAACCGGGGCCTCGACGGAAGGGACAGTGCCGGGTGTCCGCCCCGACCGTCAGCTTGGCTACTGCACCACCTCGCCATGGAGCGCGAGATCGAGGCCGTCGCGTTCGGTTTCCTCCGAGACGCGCAGACCGATCACCGCCTTGATCACGTAGAGGATAATCAGCGTCGCGATCGCGTCGTAAATCACCGTGCCGAGAATGCCGTAGATCTGCACGACGACCTGGTGAGCGTTGCCGTCGATCAGGCCGGTGCCGGCGCTGTTGATCGCCGTGCGCGCGAACACGCCGGTGAGCAGAGCGCCGACCATGCCGCCGACGCCGTGCACGCCGAAGGCGTCGAGCGAGTCGTCGTAGCCGAACATGTGCTTGAGGCCGGTGGCGCCCCAGTAGCAGGCGATGCCGGCAGCGATGCCGATGACCAGCGCGCCGGTCGGATCGACGAAGCCGGAGGCCGGCGTGATGGCGACGAGACCGGCGACCGCGCCCGAGCAGATGCCGAGCACCGACGGCTTGCCGCGGAGGATCCACTCGACGAACATCCAGGTCAGCGCGGCCGTCGCGGTGGCGATCTGCGTAACGGCCATCGCCATGCCGGCATTGCCGTTGGCGGCGGCGGCCGACCCGGCGTTGAAGCCGAACCAGCCGACCCACAGCAGCGAAGCGCCGATCATGGTCAGCACCAGGTTGTGCGGCGCCATGCTTTCGTTGCCGAGACCTTTGCGCTTGCCGAGGACGAGCGCGCACATCAGACCGGCGACACCGGCATTGATGTGAACGACCGTGCCGCCGGCGTAATCGAGCACACCGAGTCCGCCGGCCCAGCCGCCGCCCCAGACCCAGTGCGCAACCGGCGAGTACACGAACAGCGACCACAGGCCGATGAACCACAGCATGGCCGAGAACTTCATGCGATCGGCGAAGGCACCGGCAATCAGCGCCGGCGTGATGATCGCGAAGGTCATCTGGAAGCACATATAGACCGACTCGGGGATCGTCGCGGCGAGCGGCGACACGCCGTCCGTCGTCATGCCCATCAGGAAGAAGCGCGACATGCCGCCGAGATAGGGCCCGCCGTCGGTGAAGGCCCAGCTATAGCCGACGATCATCCAGAGCACCGTCACCAGACAGGTGATGGCGAAGCTTTGCATCACCGTCGCCAGCACGTTCTTCTTGCGGACCATGCCGCCGTAGAAGAGCGCGAGACCCGGAATTGTCATCATCAGCACCAGCGCCGTCGACGTCAGCATCCACGCCGTGTCGCCGGAGTTGGTGGTGCAGTTGGTGAGGATCGGCGGCTTCGCCGTCGCGTCGCAGGCCGGCTTCGGCGCGGCAGGCATGGCAGCGGGAGTTGCAGCGGCGGGCGCAGCCGGAGCGGCGCCGGGCGCCGTCGTCTGAGCGTAGGCCGCGGTGTAAGCGCCGATGCTCACGAACAGGCCGAGCACAAGACCGAGAGCCAGCGCCCCAAGCCCCGCACGGGAAAACTTTTTCAACGTCATGTCCATTACTCCTGTCGAATTGTTGCCGTGCGGGGTCAGAGCGCCGCAGCGTCGGTTTCGCCGGTGCGGATGCGCACGGCGTGATCGATGCTGAAGACGAAAATCTTGCCGTCGCCGATCTGGCCGGTCTTGGCGGCGCTGGTGACGGCGGCGACGACCTTGTCGACCTGGTCGGCCGCGACCGCGACTTCCACCTTGATCTTCGGCAGGAAGCTCACCGCGTATTCGGCGCCACGGTAAATTTCCGTGTGGCCCTTCTGGCGCCCGTAACCCTTGACCTCGGTAACAGTCAGCCCTTGCACGCCGAGAGAGGTCAGCGCGTCGCGGACCTCGTCGAGCTTGAAAGGTTTGATGATGGCCATGACGATTTTCATGGAGTCGATCCCCGCTTGGGCCCGTTTTGATTCGTCACGCAGTGCGGGCGGAACACTGAGCCGGCCGCAAAGCGCGTTTCGCGGGCATGGCCAGGCAATGGAATTCAAGCGCCGTGCCAAGTGCCGGCGGATGCGCTAGGCCGTTGATTCGACGAGGGAAAGCGATCGAGAGGCGGCGGGGGTGCGAAGAGTGCGCGGACCTGCGGTTAAAAATTCAGCAGGCGCAAAAATGTCTGCACTGAAAATGATCAACGAAAAGGCAGAGGACGAACCGCGCCGGCGTGCTGCCGGCGCGGCATTGAAAGCTGTCCCTATTGCAACGCTTCGCCGTGCTGGCTGACGTCGAGACCGGCGATCTCGTCCTCCTGGCGGACCCGTAACGGCACGATGGCGCTGATGACCTTGAGGATGCCGAAGGTGGCAACGCCGGACCAGACCGCGATGACCACGATGCCTAAGAGCTGCGCCCAGATGAGATGGACGTTGCCCTCGATCAGGCCACGGATGCCGTCCGGCAATTCCGGCGAGGCGGAGATCGCGCCGACCGCCAGCACGCCGGTGAGGAAGGTGCCGGTCAACCCGCCAATGCCGTGCACGCCGAACACGTCGAGCGAGTCGTCATAGCCGAGTTTCAATTTCAGCCAGGTGCACGACCAGAAGCAGACGCCGCCGGCGATGATGCCGATCAGCAGCGCCTCCATCGGCGTAACGAAGCCCGACGCCGGGGTGATGGTGCCGAGGCCCGCAACCGCGCCCGAGATCATGCCGAGCACCGACGGCTTGCCGCGCGTCTTCCACTCGATCGCCATCCAGGTGGCGGCGCCGGCGCTGGCGGCGAGATGCGTGCAGACGATCGCCATCGCCGCGCGCGGACTGGCGGCGAGCGCCGAGCCGCCATTGAAGCCGAACCAGCCGACCCACAGCAGGCCGGTGCCGATCACGGCGAGCGAGAGATCGAACGGCGCGAGATTGTCGTGGCCGTAGCCGCGGCGCTTGCCGACGACGAGAGCCGCGACGAGACCGGCGACACCGGCGTTGAGGTGCACCACGAGACCGCCGGCGAAATCGATGGTGCCGTAGGCTTGCAGGAATCCGCCGCCCCAGATCCAGTGCGCGATCGGCACGTAGACAATGAACAGCCAGAGCACGCAGAACAGCATGAATGCCGAGAAGCGAAGGCGGTCGGCGACCGAGCCTGCGACCAGCGCGACGGTGATGATCGCGAAGGTCATCTGGTAGATCATGAACAGGCTCTCGGGGATCGTCGGCGCGAGCGCCGAGATCGCGTTGAGCCCCATGCCGTGGAGGAAGATGCGGCTGAGCGAGCCGATGACGGCGCCGTCGCCGGTGAAGGTCAGCGAATAAGCGAGTACGGCCCACAGGATCGATACGGCAAACGTCGCAGCCAGCGATTGCGCCATGGTGGCGAGCACGTTCTTCTTGCGGACCATGCCGGAATAGAACAGCGCCAGGCCCGGGATCGTCATCATCAGGACGAGGCCGGTGGCGCCGATCATCCAGGCGGTGTCGGCGGCATTGATCTTCATCGGGGTCTGCGCGAAGGCAGGCGACGCGGCAAGCGTGGCGGTAACGGCGAGCGCGGCCGTCGCGAAACGTCGTGGCGTGGGTATCATCGTGACAAGCCCCCCGGCTGGATTTGAAAGTTTGGCTTCGGTCCGCCCGGGTCCCCGCGAGCGTCAAGTGCAAAAACGAAGTCCCCGCTTTCGCGAGGACGGACGTGATGTCTAGAGCGCGTCGACGTCGGTCTCGCCGGTCCGGATGCGCACCGCCTGCTCGATCGGCGCGACGAAAATCTTGCCGTCGCCGATCTGGCCGGTCTTGGCGGCGTTGCCGATGGCCTCGACCACCTGATCGGCCTGCTCGCTCGATACCGCGACTTCGATACGCACCTTCGGCAGGAAATTGATGGCGTATTCGGCGCCCCGATAGATCTCCATGTGCCCCTTCTGGCGGCCGTAGCCCTTCACCTCGGACACGGTCATTCCATGGATGCCGATGCGCGTGAGCGCGTCCCGCACCTCGTCGAGCTTGAACGGTTTGATGACAGCGATGACCAGTTTCATGACTTAAACCCCCGGCAGGCGGCGTAAACTAACGGCAGCCGCCTGAAAAATTAAGCGGAAATCCCGCTCATATTTCGGGCAATTGCTACCGAAGCAGGCAACTTAGGTCAGTATCCTTGGCCTATCGGCCCGCAAGGCCGCGATCGTGAATGATCGCGGGCAAGACGCGCCGGGCGGCCGCTGGAGCCATGCCCGGCTTGAGCCGGCCATCGTAGAGAATGGTAAGCAGGTCGCGGTCATAGACCGTGAGATAGCCGACCATGCGGTTCTGGTTCAGCGTCGTCCACACATTGCGCTGGTCGTGGTTCGACAGGCCGAAGGCGTGCAGCAGCTCGTGATAGGCGCAGTCGAGGAAGACGTCGTCGCCCTTGTCGACGATGATGAACGACACCGATCGGACGATGTCGCCGGCGGCGTCCGATTTGACGCTGGTCATGCATTGCGGGTCGGTGCGGGCGATGAAGTCCTTGGCGACCTTGGGGCCGAAGGCGACGAACAGCGCGCCGTTGAAATCCTTCTCGTCGATCAACCGCACCTCGATGTCGGCCTGGCCGCTGTCGACGGCCGAAAGATGCAGGTTCGGCACCGCGCGCGCATATTCGGCGATGATGTCGTGCATGCGCGCGGCGCGATCAGTGCTGCCGCCGGGAATGACCGAGGCGCGGATCGGATGATCGAAACGGCGAATGCCGCGCGGCCGCGCGCCGATGCGCAGGTCGGAGCCGAAGGCAAGCGCCATGAAGCCGCGCTCGAGCTCGGGTGCGGTGAATTTGGTGAATTGCGGCGGCGCGCCGGGGAAGCTGCCGGACGGCGGCGGCTGCTTGTCCGAGGCGGCGTGCAACGCCGTGATCGGGCCCAGCAACAGGAGCATTACAAGGAAGGTTCGCAGGCGCTGCCAGGCAGTTTTCTCCCCTCCCCCTTGTGGGAAGGGGTTGGGGGCGGGGGTGGGTGTTTGGTCCGACGCCGACGCACGGCGATTACCCCAACCCCGCCTGCCTTCGCTTACGCTTCGGCAGGCGACCCTCCCCACAAGGGGGCGGGTGAAAGAGGACGGAGTGCCGTGTGCCATCAGACCCCGATTTTATGAACGCCGCAGCCGCACCAAACCTTCCTGTGCGACCGAAGCGATCAGAGTGCCGTCCCGGGTGAATATAAGTCCGCGCGCGAGGCCGCGCGAGCCGTGCAGATTGGGCGAATCCTGCGCGTAGAGCAGCCATTCATCGGCGCGGAACGGCCGGTGCAGCCACAGCGCATGGTCGAGGCTCGCCGCCATGAATTCGTTCTCGAACAGAGTGCGCCCGTGCGGCGTCAGCGACGCGTCCAGCAGCGTCAGATCGGACGCGTAGGCGAGCACGCATTGATGAATGGCGAGATCGTCGGGCAGCCGGCCGGTGGTGCGGAACCAGAGATGAAAGCGGCCGTCGGGATATTTCTTGCCGGCGTAGCGATCGAATTCGACCGGCCGCATCTCGATCGGCCGCTCGCGTTCGTAATAGCGGCGAACCGCGTCGGGCATTTGCGGCAGCAGCTTCTCCCGCATCTCGCCTTCACTGGGAAGCTGCTCGGGCGGCGTGACCTTCGGCATCTCGGCCTGATGGTCGAGGCCGTCTTCCTGTTCGTGAAACGACACGAGCATGGAAAAGATCGGATGGCCGTGCTGGCGCGCGGTCACGCGCCGCGTGGTGAAGCTCTTGCCGTCGCGGATACGGTCGACGTCGTAGATCAGCGGCACCTTCGGATCGCCGGGCAGGATGAAATAGGCGTGCATCGAATGCGGCGAGCGGCCGGAGTCGACG
>DATCFB010000281.1:0-2174 GCA_036509755.1 Pseudolabrys sp.
CGGCTGCGGCTGTGCCTGCACCTGTTGCGGGCCGGGCGCGGTCTCGCTCAGCGGCGCCTCCGGCGCGGCCGCGAGCGGCGCGAGATCGATGAGGATCACGGGTCCGCCGGCGACCGGCTCGTCGGCGGGCTGCCAGTGTGCGAGCAGCGTCGCCGCCGCGGTCGCGTGCACGCCGAGCACCACCACGAAGCAGGCCGCCCAGCGCAGGCCGTCCCGCCAGCGCCGCTGGGACGAAAAAGGCGCCGCCGGTTTCATGGCGCAGCCTTGTCCGATTCGAGGCCTACCAAAGCGACGTGCAGGTAACCGGCGTCGCGCAGGCTGTTCATCAGGCTCATCAAGTCGCCATAGGCGACCGCCTTGTCAGCGCGCACGAACACGCGCTGGTCATGGTCGCCTCCAGTGGCGCGGTCGAGCGCGGCGCTGAGGTCATTGCGGCTGACGGCGTCATTGTCGACGAGCAGGCCCAGGTCGGGTTTGAGCGTCAGGTACAGCGGCTTGTCCGGGCGCGGGTTCGCCTGCGCGGTCGACGCCGGCAAGTCGACCGCGATGTCGACCGTGGCGAGCGGCGCCGCGATCATGAAGATGATGAGCAGCACCAGCATGACGTCGATGAAGGGCGTGACGTTGATCTCGTGCAGTTCGCCGATTTCGTCGCTGCCGTGGTCGAGACGCACGCTCATCATCGGCACCTATTCGGCGGCGGTGGCGGCGCGCCGGCGCTCCGCCGCACGGCTCTCGAAGGCGCCGCGGTCGAGATCGCGGCTGATCAGCCGCAGGACCGCGGCGGCGGCGTCGCCTTGCAGTGCGCGATAGCCCGCGTTCCAGCGGGAAAATAGATTGTACATGACCACGGCCGGGATCGCCGCCACGAGGCCCAGCGCGGTCGCGAGCAGCGCTTCGGCGATGCCCGGCGCGACCACTGCAAGATTGGTGGTGTGCTGCTTCGAGATGCCGATGAAGCTGTTCATGATGCCCCACACCGTGCCGAACAGGCCGACGAAAGGCGCGGTGGCGCCGACGGTGGCAAGCACGCCGGTGCCGCGGATCATGCGTCGCGCGGCCGCGGCTTCGAGACGTTCGAGGCGGGACGCGACGCGCTCCTTCAAGCCGTCGCCGTTGAGCGCGCCCGCCGACAGACGTAGCTCTTCTTCCACGGCGCGGACCATCGGCCCCGCTTCGCGATGGTCCGCCAGCGGCCCAGTCACTTCGGCCCAGGCTCGCGCCCGCTCGAGCGTTTCAATCGCCTGCCGCAGAGCGCGCCGTGCCCGCAAGAGCTCGATCGATTTCGCCAGCCAGATCGTCCAGGTCAGCACCGAGGCAAATGCCAGTCCGAGCATGACCGCCTTCACGACGATATCGGCGGAGACGAACATGCCCCAAGGCGACAGATCCTGCGGCAGCTTGAAACGGATGTCCGATTTTGGGGACGGATGGTCCGCGGTGCTTGCAGCGGGCGCTGTGGCAGCGGCCGGTGCAATCTGTTGGACGGGCGCCGGATTGGGCGTCTGCGCCTGGACAAGCGCCGGCAGCAACAGTGCGGCAATCAGGACGATAGCCGGCCCGAACAAGGCCTTTGACACGATCATCCGCATTGCAACGAAAGGCCCTTGTGATGCCACCAGGAGGGGCGGTCCATTCTGATCCGAATGAGTCCGCCGCGCCACCTGCCTTCGTGTGGTGCGGCCCGAATGCGGCGCATTGACGTCACTGGCGAGAAGCTTGCTCCCACCGCAGATAGTGCGCCGGTCCCATGTTAGACCGCCGCTGCCTGGAATTTAAAAGTAGTTTGAGCCGTGCCGGGTCAGGGGGCCGCTGCGAGCAACTCGTCGCCCATGATCTCAATGAACGGTGCGGGTGCGGCTGCCTCAAGCGCCGGCAGCCCGAGATCGTCGCCGATCAGGGTCATTGCCCGCGACAGGCTGCGCCGGGCCAGCCACGTGTCGCGCGCGATCGAGAGCAGCGCGGGCACGTCGTGCGGCCGCCGCATCAGCGCGCGCATGACGCCGAGGGGATTGGCGCGGCCGTCGGGGTGCAGGCCGGACAGCGCCGCTTCAGGCACGCGGCGATGCGCCGGGTCGGCAACAATTCGCAGGCAGGCGAAAGGCACCCCGCAGTCTCTCGCCATCAGCGCGGTAATATGAGACTCCGTGTCGACCGCGACAGCGCCGGTGCTT
>DATCFB010000282.1:0-5806 GCA_036509755.1 Pseudolabrys sp.
ATCCAGACCAGTGTCGCCGTCGGCACCGGTCCGGGCTGCGGCAGCCCCTGGACGAGGAACATGCCGGCGACGATCATCAGCCAGCCGATGAGAAGCTGCCAGGCGGTGGTGGTCAGCGTCGGCAGCGGGATCTGCGCCACCTTCAGGTAGATCGTTCCCGCGGCCCAGAACCAGGCGCAGGCGAGCGCGAACACCGCGCCGAGCGGCAGGCCATGTGCGACAAGCGGACCGATCAGGATGACGAGGCCGAGCGCGCAGAGAACGAGCGCCGCGAGCTTCACGCCGGTGAGCTTTTCCTTCAGCGCGAACCGGGCCAGCACCGAGGCCCAGATCGGCATCGAATAGGCGATCACCACCGCGCGCGAGGTCGTGCCGTAGACCTGCGAATAGGCCGAACAGACGTTGAAAATGCCGACATTGAAGAATGCGGCGATCGTCAATTTCAGCCATGTGCCGCGCGGCGCCGTGAGCCGCGTGCGGCTGATGGCGGCGGCGGCGAACAACACCAGCACGCCGAGGCCGATACCGACGACGCGCATCGTCCATGGTGACAGCGACTCCAAAATAATGCGCGTCGCTATCCAGTTCATGCCCCAGGCCACGCCCATGAGCACGACGAGCAGGCGCGCGCCGGTGGCGGCGCTATCGGCGCCGGGCAGGGGACGCGTCTCGCTCATGCTTTCGCTCCGCGCAGCGCCGGCAAGAGCAGCACGCAGGCGGCGGCGCTGAAGATCAGCACGAAGCCGGCGATGTCGTTCGCCGTCGGGTGTTCGTGCAGCATGACGGCCGCGCCCAGAACGCCGATCACCGGCACGAGCAGCGAGCCGATTGAGGCGGTGATCGGCGACAGCCGCCCGGCGATCGACCACCACAGGAAATGGGCGAAGCCCGTGCCGATGATGCCCATGAACAGGATGGCGGCCCAGATGTCAGGCGTGAGGCCGCTGACGTGCGGCGCGCCCTCGAAGACGAAGGTGCCTGCGGCGATGAAGAGAAAGCCGAAGACGAGCTGCCAGGCCGCGGTGGCGAGCGGCGGCACCGTCGACTTCACCCATTTGAGATAGACGGTGGCCCCGCCCCAAACCCATGCGCAGCCGAGCCCAAGGAACACGGTCGCCGGCACGCCGTCCGCGAACAGTGGCCACACCAGCACGGCAAGCCCGGCCACGCAGAGCACAATCGCCAATCGCCGCACGGGATTGAGGCGCTCCCCGAGCAGGACGCGGCTCATGATCGTGGTCCAGATCGGCATCGAATAAGTGAGGATGACCACCCGCGACGTGGCGCCGTTGAGCTGGGCGAAAGCCGAGAAGATCTGGAAGCAGGCGACGTTGAGAAAGCCGGCCACCATGACGTGGAAGCGCTGGCCGCGCGGCACCCGTAACGTATGGCCGGTCAGCAGCGCGGCGGTGATGAGCGTGAGTGCGCCGAGGCCCGAGCCGAGGAAGCGCAGGCTCCACGGCGCCTCGCCGTGCACGCCGATGGCCACCGCGATCCAGTTGCCGCCCCAGGCGAAGGCGAGCAGGAACACCAGCAGCCTGTCACGTCCGGTGACCTCGGCGGAATCGCGCGCCTGGAGCATCGTTTCGAGGGTTCCGGCTGGTGGGCATGAGTCCCGCGAATCTCTCGCGGGCCGCAACGCTAGCCTGCGCGGCGCAGTGGCGCGAGGCATGGCTCGCATGCGCGCGTTTTGGCTCGCCGCCGCGCGCCGGGCGGTGCCGACAGCGGCTGGCGTTGTTGCGCCGCGATTGCCGCTGTGTTAGCAACCCCTCGATTTCGTGAGGGGCGAAGCGGGGCTTACACGCGCGTCCTCGCCAGATCGGAATTCCTCCTTGAATTCCAGAAGGTTGCGCCGCCGTTCTACGACGGTGCCCGGCCTTGATGAGTTAGAAGAAAAAACGAGCGTCCACGTGGCAGGCGAAGACCCTCATATCTCCGGCATGGCAGGCCGTTACGCGCACGCGCTGTTCGAGCTCGCGCTCGAGGCCAAGGCCACCGATGCCGTCAAATCCGAGCTCGACAGGTTCGACGCCATGCTGGCGGAGAGTACCGATCTCACGCGCCTGGTTTGCTCGCCGGTGTTCGGCGTCGATGAGCAGTTGAAGGGGCTGTCGGCGATCCTCGACAAGGCCGGCATATCCGGTCTCGCGGCGAATTTCCTGCGCGTCATCACCACTAACCGCCGGCTGTTCGCGGTGCGCGACATGGTCCGCGCCTACCGCGTGCTGGTCGCCCGCCACAAGGGCGAGGTGCACGCTCAGATCACCGTCGCCGAACAGCTCAATGCCAATAATCTCGACGCGCTCAAGGGCGCGCTGAAGAACGTCACCGGCGGCAAGGACATCGACCTCGACGTCAAGGTCGATCCGGCCATTATCGGCGGCCTGATCGTCAAGGTCGGCAGCCGCATGGTCGACAGTTCGCTCCTCACCAAGCTCAATGCGATCAAGTTTGCGATGAAAGAGGCTCGCTGATGGACATCCGCGCCGCAGAAATTTCCGCCATCCTGAAAGAGCAGATCAAGAATTTTGGCCAGGAAGCCGAGGTTTCCGAAGTCGGCCAGGTGCTCTCCGTCGGCGACGGCATCGCTCGCGTCTACGGTCTCGACAACGTCCAGGCCGGCGAGATGGTCGAGTTCGAGAACGGCGTCCGCGGCATGGCGCTGAACCTCGAGACCGACAACGTCGGCATCGTGATTTTCGGTGCCGACCGCGAGATCATGGAAGGCCAGACCGTCAAGCGCACCGGCGCCATCGTCGATGTGCCGGTCGGCAAGGGCCTCCTCGGCCGCGTCGTCGACGCGCTCGGCAATCCGATCGACGGCAAGGGCCCGATCCATGCCGACAAGCGTGCCCGCGTTGACGTCAAGGCGCCCGGCATCATTCCGCGCAAATCCGTGCATGAGCCGATGGCCACGGGCCTGAAGGCGATCGACGCGCTGATCCCGATCGGCCGCGGCCAGCGCGAATTGATCATCGGCGACCGCCAGACCGGCAAGACCGCGATCGCGCTCGACACGATCCTCAACCAGAAGCCGCTCAATGCGCAGCCGGACGAGAAGATCAAGCTCTACTGCGTCTACGTCGCCGTCGGCCAGAAGCGCTCGACCGTCGCGCAATTCGTGAAGGTGCTCGAGGAGCAGGGCGCGATGGACTACTCCATCGTTGTCGCCGCCACCGCGTCCGATGCGGCGCCGATGCAGTTCCTGGCGCCGTTCGCCGGCTGCACGATGGGCGAATACTTCCGCGACAACGGCATGCACGCCGTCATCATCTATGACGACCTCTCGAAGCAGGCCGTCGCCTATCGTCAGATGTCGCTGCTGCTGCGCCGCCCGCCGGGCCGCGAAGCCTATCCGGGCGACGTGTTCTATCTGCATTCGCGTCTATTGGAGCGCGCCGCCAAGATGGGCGACGCGGCAGGCGCCGGCTCGCTCACCGCGTTGCCGGTTATCGAGACACAGGCCAACGACGTGTCGGCCTACATCCCGACCAACGTCATCTCGATCACCGACGGCCAGATCTTCCTTGAGACCGACTTGTTCTATCAGGGTATCCGTCCGGCGGTGAACGTCGGTCTGTCGGTGTCGCGCGTCGGTTCGGCGGCGCAGACCAAGGCGATGAAGAAGGTCGCCGGCAAGATCAAGGGCGAGCTCGCGCAGTATCGCGAAATGGCGGCCTTCGCGCAGTTCGGCTCCGACCTCGACGCCACCACGCAACGCCTCCTCGCGCGCGGCGCGCGACTGACCGAGCTGCTGAAGCAGCCGCAGTTCTCGCCGCTGAAGATGGAGGAGCAGGTCGCGGTGATCTACGCCGGCGTCAACGGCTACCTCGACAAGTACGAGGTCGCGCGCGTGCGTGCCTTCGAGAGCGGCCTGCTGACGCTGCTGCGCACTAAACACGCCGACCTGCTCGACTCGATCCGCAAATCGGGTGACCTGTCGAGCGCCGACGAGGCCAAGCTGAAGGGCATCGTCGATACCTACGCGAAGACCTTTGCGTGATCCCAGGCGTCATGGCCGGGACAAGCCCGGCCATCCACGTCTTGCCGCATGGATACGATTTAAGACGTGGATGCCCGGCTCAAGGCCGGGCATGACGAGAAACGAAATACGAGCGGTTCGATTGAGAGCGACTTAGAGAATGGCCTCCCTCAAGGACATGCGCGTTCGCCTCGCCTCGACCAAGGCGACGCAAAAGATCACCAAGGCCATGCAAATGGTCGCGGCGTCGAAGCTGCGCCGTGCGCAGGCGGCGGCAGAAGCCGCGCGGCCCTTCGCCGAGCGCATGGACCGCGTGCTGGGCAACATCGCCGCCGGCATGGCGGGGAGCGCGGGCGCGCCGCGGCTGCTCGCCGGCACCGGCGCCAGCCAGGTTCATCTCTTGATCGTCGCCACCGGCGAGCGCGGCCTCGCCGGTGCCTTCAACTCGGCGATCGTGCGCCTCGCCCGCGAGCACGCGGTGCGCCTCTTGGCCGAAGGCAAAGAGGTCAAAATCCTCACCGTCGGCCGCAAGGGCCACGAGCAACTCCGCCGCCAATACGAGAAGCAGATCGTCGATCGCGTCGAGCTGCGCGGTGTGCGCACCCTCGGCTTCGAGCATGCCCGTGACATCGCCGCCAAGGTGCTGGCGATGTTCGACCGCGCCGAGTTCGATGTCGCGACTTTGTTCTATTCGCGCTTCCGTTCGGTGATCTCGCAGATCCCGACGGCGCAGCAAGTCATCCCGGCAAAGCCGCCCGAGGGCGGCGCCGCATCGGCTGCGTCCTACGACTACGAGCCCGACGAAGAAGAAATCCTGGCCGACCTGCTGCCGCGCTACGTCGCGGTGCAGGTGTTCCGCGCGCTCCTGGAAAATGCGGCGTCGTTCTACGGCGCGCAGATGAGCGCGATGGACAACGCCACGCGCAACGCCGGCGAGATGATCCGCAAGCAGACACTGACGTATAACCGCACCCGCCAGGCGATGATCACCAAGGAACTGATCGAGATCATCTCCGGCGCCGAGGCGCTGTAAATTCGTAGCGAGGACGATATGGCCACTGCCAACGCAACCGGAAAAATCACCCAGGTCATCGGCGCCGTCGTCGACGTGCAGTTTCAGGCGGATCTGCCGGCGATCCTGAACGCGCTCGAGACGAAAAACGGCGGCAACCGCCTGGTGCTCGAAGTGGCGCAGCATCTCGGCGAGAGCACTGTGCGCACCATCGCCATGGACTCGACCGAAGGTCTAGTGCGTGGTCAGCAAGTGTCCGACACCGGCGCGCCGATCTCAGTGCCGGTCGGCGACGAGACGCTCGGCCGCATCATCAACGTCGTCGGCGATCCGGTCGATGAGGCCGGCCCGATCCCGACCACGCTGAGGCGCGCCATTCACCAGGAAGCGCCGGCCTACGTCGACCAGTCGACCGAGGCGCAGATCCTCATCACCGGCATCAAGGTGGTCGACCTGCTCGCGCCTTACGCCAAGGGCGGCAAGATCGGCCTGTTCGGCGGCGCCGGCGTCGGCAAGACCGTGCTGATCATGGAGCTCATCAACAACGTGGCGAAGGCGCACGGCGGCTACTCCGTGTTCGCCGGCGTCGGCGAGCGCACCCGCGAGGGCAACGACCTCTATCACGAGATGATCGAGTCGGGCGTCAACAAGGACCCGAAGAAGGGCGACGTGAAGGGCTCGAAGTGCGCGCTGGTGTATGGCCAGATGAACGAGCCGCCGGGCGCGCGCGCCCGCGTCGGCCTCTCCGGGCTGACGGTCGCCGAGCACTTCCGCGACCAGGGCCAGGACGTGCTGTTCTTCGTCGACAACAT
>DATCFB010000283.1:0-2155 GCA_036509755.1 Pseudolabrys sp.
TCTCTACGAGGGCGACGCCGAGCGCGACGTCCATCCGCTGCTCGATCTCATCCGCCGGCCGAATCCGCGCCAGGACGGGCCTTCGTTTCTCGACACCGTCGCGTCGCACCTTTTGCTCGCCGGCAACGCCTATATCGAAGCCGTCGGGCTGACGGGCGAGGCGACGTCGGTGCGCGAACTCTACGCGTTGCGCCCCGATCGCATGAAAGTTGTGCCGGGGCCGGACGGCTGGCCGCAAGGCTATGACTACACGGTGTGCGGCCAGACCGTCCGCTTCGACCAGAGCGCCGCAGTGCCGCCGATCCTCCAACTCGCTTTGTTCAATCCGCTCGACGACTATTACGGCTTCAGTCCGCTGGAAGCGGCGGCGTCCGCCGTCGACCTGCACAACGCCGCGGCGCGCTGGAACAAGGCGCTGCTCGACAATTCGGCACGGCCATCCGGTGCGCTGGTCTATGACGGGGCTGATGGCGCGCCGCTATCGGAGCCGCAATTCGAGCGGCTCAAAAGCGAACTCGAGCGGCAATATCAGGGCACGGCCAATGCCGGACGGCCATTGGTGCTGGAAGGCGGGCTCGACTGGAAGCCGATGGCGCTGACGCCGAAGGACATGGATTTCCTCGAAGCCAAGCACGCCGCGGCGCGCGAGATCGCGCTCGCCTTCGGGGTTCCGCCGATGCTCCTGGCGGTTCCGGGCGACAACACCTACTCGAACTATCAGGAAGCGAACCGCGTGTTCTGGCGCCAGACCGTGCTGCCGCTCGCCGGCCGCATCGCCTCGGCGCTGACGCAATGGCTGGCGCCGGCCTTCGGCCCCGACCTCGTCCTGGCGCCGGATATCGACCGGATCGAGGCCTTGAGCCCCGACCGCGCCGCTTTGTGGGACCGCGTCAACAAGGCGACGTTCCTCACCGTCAACGAGAAGCGCGCCGCGACCGGCTATGGCGCCGTCGCTGGCGCAGATGCGATGTCATCGCAGTAGGGAAGGCCGGCAATAGAGAAGTCCCGGCAATAGGGAACCGGAACGAGTCGTTGTTCCTGTCGTTGGCGTGGAGAGCCCCGCATGCGCGAGGCCCACCCGCCAATATGAGGAACAACCATGAGCAGGAACCCGATGCTCGCGATCGGCGTCGCCGCAGCGCTCGCGCTCGGCGCGACCGCCGCGCAGGCGCAGAGCAGCAATTCAAATACGCAGCCGTCGATGAACAGCGGTTCGTCGATGAACAGCAATTCAGGAATGAAGCAGGCCAGCAAGGCTGACCAGAAATTCCTCAAGAAGGCGGTCGAGGGCGACATGGCCGAAGTGAACGCCGGCAAGATGGCGCAGCAGAACGGTCAGAGCGAGGACGTCAAGCAGTTTGGGCAAATGCTCGAGACCGATCACGGCCAGCACCTCCAGAAGGCGCAGCAGATGGCGCAGCAGATGGGCGTGAAGCCGCCGACCGAGCCGAACGCCAAGCAGAAGGCGGAAGCCAAAAAGCTGAGCAAGGAGCAGGGCGCGCGCTTCGACAAGCAGTTCGCGAAGGCGATGATCAAGGATCACAAGGAAACCATCGCCATGTACAAGAAAGAAGCAAAAACGAAGGGGCCGCTTGCCGAGTTCGCGCAGCAGACGATCCCGACGCTCGAGAAGCATCTTCAGACGGCCGAGTCGATCGAGAACAAAGACGCGATGACCGGTACGAAGGCCGGCACCAAATAAGAGGATTTTTGCGCCGGGCCTTGCGTCCGGCGTTCGAGGCCATGGCGTCCGTTGGCGGTCTACGCCGGCGGGCGTCATTTTTTTGAGCCGCGCGCATGACCGACGTGATCGCCACCTTTGCCGAGCGCGGCGACCTCGCGCATCTGGCGCTGCTGCTATGGGCCTTGTCGGCGAGCGGGCTCGCCTGGTTCGCGCTGCGCGAAGTCGCGGCGGCGAGCCGGCGCTTCGACGATTTTGTGCGTGAACTCGCGCGCTTCAACGAGCTGTTCGGAGGCAAATGATGGACACGCTGCACACCGTGCTGCGCTCGCTGCGCAGTGAAACGAAATCGCGCCGCGACACGCATCTCGACGTGTTCCGCGAATTCCTCGACCACCTCGACCGCGCCGCACGCCGCCGCCGTGAGCCGCCGCGCGCGACGAAGGCGGTGAAACCGCGCGGGCGGCGGAAGTA
>DATCFB010000284.1:0-33914 GCA_036509755.1 Pseudolabrys sp.
CCACGAGCAGGCTCGGAAACTACGCAGACCGAGGGCCGGTTCGTCCAACCGGCCGCCGGGCGTGACTGCATGCCGCCACGGTCGCGCCGCCAGAACGCCTATGATAACGTGGAGCACCCTTTCCATGAGAGGGCATTTCCGGAGACCATTCATATAAAATGCGCAGAAGGCGTCCACCTCAGGCCAAACCGGCGCGCACCCGAACGGACGGGGCTGCGGCGCCGTCGCGCGGCCTTCCGCGGGGCCGGGCCGATTTTCTGATCGTCGGGATAGGCGCCTCGGCAGGCGGTCTGGATGCCTGCAGAAAACTCATTGAGAGCCTTCCCGCCGGCAACGGAATGGCTTTCATTTTCGTCCAGCATCTCGACCCGACCCACGAGAGCATGATGGTGGAGCTACTGGCCAACCATACCGCAATGGCGGTACGCCAAGCCGCCGATGGAATGTCGATCGAGCGCGACCATCTCTATGTCATTCCCCCCGGAACCTATCTCTCGGTTGGCAGCGGCGCTCTCCATCTCTCGGAGCCGCAGGCACGTCATGGTGCGCGCTTGCCTTTCGACTTTTTGCTGCGCTCGCTTGCGGAGGAATACGGCGGGCGGGTCGTCTGCGTGATCCTCTCCGGAACGGCGGCTGATGGCAGCCTCGGACTGAAAGCTGTGAAGGAGAAAGGCGGGCTAGTGATCGCTCAGGATCCCGATGAGGCTGCCTATGACGGCATGCCGCGGAATGCAATTCTGACGGGCGCTGTAGACCTCGTGCTTCCCGTGGCGAAGATTTCGGACGCGCTCGTTAAATACGACCGGCGGATGGTGCTAACGCGCACGCAGAACGGCTTGAGTCCACAGGGTGGCGCGCGGGATTGGTTGTCCGAGATCATTGATCTTCTGCGCGCAAGGACCGCCCATGACTTCAGGCTCTACAAGCCGGGGACGCTGCAGCGCCGGATCGAGCGGCGCATGGCGATGGCGGCGATCGAGATCGACGACATGGATCGCTATCTCGAAATCCTCAGGAGTGACGCAAGGGAGCTCGACGTTCTTGCCAAGGATTTGCTTATCAATGTCACCAGCTTCTTCCGCGATCCGAAGGTGTTCGACCTCCTGGTGGAGAAGATCATTCCGGACCTGATCCGCGATCACTCGCCGGATCGTCCGCTACGTATCTGGATTGCGGGATGCAGCACGGGTGAGGAGACTTATTCTTTAGCCATGCTTTTCTACGAGCAGATTGCCGCAACGACGCGCAAAATCAAGCTCCAGGTCTTCGCCTCCGATGTCGATCCGGACGCCATCGCCAGCGCGAGAGAAGGACTCTACCCGGCAACGATCGAGGCAGAGGTGTCGCCGGAACGTCTGGCTCGTTTTTTTGTAAAGGAAGATCGAGGTTACAGGGTTTTGCCCGAATTGCGGGCCGCTGTGGTCTTCACAGTACAAGATGTCTTGGCCGATCCCCCGTTCTCCCGTCTCGACCTCGTTTCATGCCGGAATCTTCTTATCTATTTGCTCTCCGAGGCGCAGGCGAAGGTTATCTCACTCTTCCATTTTGCCTTGCGCGAGGGCGGTGTTCTCCTGCTCGGCAGCTCGGAGACGGTGGTCAACGTCGACGGCCGCTTTGAGCCGATTTCCAAGCCGGCGCGCATCTACCGGCACATCGGTCACAGCCGGCCGGGCGAGCTCGGCTTTCCGCTGAGCGTCGGCGACGGCTTGCGTGCGCCCGCGCGCGCCGGACAAGACCCTGCGCCACCGCGCCAAGCCGCACTCGCCGAACTCTGCAGGCGGCTGGTGATGGAGAATTATGCGCCCGCGGCAGCGCTGATCAACAGCAAACATGAATGCCTCTACTATCTGGGACCAACTGATCGCTATCTTCGCGTGCCGGCCGGCCATCCTACGCGCGATTTGCTCGCCATGGCGCGCCCTAACATCCGTATAAGGCTTCGATCCGCCATACAGCGGGCTACTCAAGAAAACCTTAGTATTGTCGTCGGCGGCGGCCGCGCGTACCAGGCTGAGAGCGCGTTCAACATCGCGGTGCATCCGGTTCTCAGCGCGGGCGAGAACCTGCTGCTGATCTGCTTCATCGATCAGCCGACGCACGAGCAAAAGCGAGGACGTCGTGCCACGCCGCGGGATGCTTCGCGGGTCGCCGAACTCGAGCGCGAACTCAAGACCACGCGGACGGAACTGTTGAGCGCGATTCGCAATCTTGAGATTTCCGACGAGCAACAGAAGGCGATCAACGAAGAAGCCTTGTCCGTAAACGAGGAATACCAATCCACTAACGAAGAGCTTCTGACGTCGAAGGAAGAGTTGCAGTCGCTCAACGAGGAGCTAACTGCTCTCAACGGTCAGCTTCAGGAAACGCTGGAGCGGCAGCGTACGACCTCCAATGATCTACAGAATATCCTTTATAGCACCGATGTCGCGACGCTCTTCCTCGACACTGAACTCAACATCCGCTTCTTTACGCCCGCCACCAAAGCGCTCTTCAGCGTCATTCCTAGCGATGTCGGCCGGCCGCTCGCGGACCTAAGCTCACTGGCCACCGATAGTGCGCTTCTCGCGGACGCGCGAGTGGTATTGCAGGCCCTTAGCCCCATTGAGCGGGAGATCGAAGCGCAGAGTGGCGCCTGGTATATTCGCCGAATATTGCCCTATCGTATCCAGGACAACGGCGTCGAAGGTGTCGTCATCACGTTCGCCGACATCACTGAGCGGAGGCATATAGCGGATGCCCTTGAGGCAGCCAAGCGGGAAGCCCAACTCGCCAACATCGCCAAATCGCGCTTTCTCGCCGCCGCAAGCCATGATCTCCGCCAACCATTGCAAGCACTGAGCTTGATGCGAGGCGCGCTCGACAGAAGGATCAGGGAAGGTAGGAAGGAAGAGGCGTTGGAGCTGGTCGCGCGCCTCGACGAGACAGCCGCGGCCATGTCGGGCATGCTGAACACGCTGCTCGACCTCAACCAGATCGAAGCGGGCACCATTCACGCCCAGATGGTCAGCTTCCCGATCGCCGGTCTGCTGGACCGATTAAAGGACGAGTTCACCTACCACGCTCAAGCCCAAAACCTCGCCCTGCATGTCGTCCGGTGCCGCCTATCGGTCTACAGCGATCCGCGTCTGCTTGAGCAGATGATCCGCAACCTGCTTTCGAATGCGTTGAAATATACCACGCACGGAAAGGTATTACTCGGTTGTCGCCGCCGCAACGACATGCTGAGCATCGAGATTTGGGATACCGGCGTTGGCATCCCCAACGAAGAACTTCAAAAAATCTTCGACGAATACCATCAGCTCGACAACGCCGCGCGCGAGCGGAGCCGCGGTCTCGGTCTTGGTCTTTCGATCGTACAACGTCTGGCGGGTCTGCTCGGCCACCCGGTGCGTGTCCGCTCACAACTGGGCAAGGGTTCGGTTTTCGCGATCGACATCACGCTCGCGTCCAGTGCAGCCGCCGTACCAGTGAAGGAACATCAACTGGACCTCGAAGGGGCGGTGGCGGAAGTGGTGCAACGCACAGGCGCCGTCTTGATCATCGAGGACGATCCCGAAGTATGTGATTTGCTCGATCTCCTGTTCAAGGACCAAGGCTGCCATACCGCGGCGGCGCGGGACGGAATCGCCGCGCTTGATCTCGTCGCGCGCGGCAAGATCCGGCCTGATCTCATTCTCGCAGACTACAATCTGCCGAAAGGTCTGGATGGACTCCAGGTTGTCGAGAAGCTGCGCGCGCAACTTCAACGTCGGGTCCCTGCCATCGTCCTGACTGGCGACATATCGACAAGCACGCTGCGCGATATTGCGCGTCACGACTGCGTTCACCTCAACAAGCCCGTGCGGTTGAAGGAGCTCACCCAGGCCGTCCAATGCCTTCTGTCCGCGTCGCGGGTCGCAGGGCATTTGCCGCCAGTTCGGCTCACCGCTGAAACGTCCAACAATCTCGAGCAGGTCGTCTTTGTTATCGACGACGATAGTCATATCCGCGACGGACTCCGCAAGGTGCTCGAGACCGACGGACGCGCCGTCGAGGATTTTGCGACCTGCGAGGCCTTCCTCGAAGTCTATCATCCAGGCCCCGAGGCTTGTCTGGTGGTTGATGCGTATCTGCCTGGAATGAGCGGCCTCGAATTGTTGCAACATCTAAGTCATTCGAGCCATCGGTTGCCCGCCATCATGATCACGGGCAATGGCGACGTGCCGATGGCGGTACAAGCCATGAAAGCGGGCGCTTTGGATTTCATCGAGAAGCCGTTCAATCACAGCGACCTCCGCGCCAGTGTCGAACGCGCTCTCGAACAATCTCGAGATTCAGGCAAGTTGCTCGCCTGGCGGGAGGCGGCGGCAAACCACATTGCGGCCCTCACGCCGCGACAACGGCAGATCATGGACCTGGTCCTCTCAGGTCACCCCAGCAAGAATATCGCCGCCGATCTCGGCATCAGCCAGCGAACGGTTGAGACCCACCGCGCTTCGATCATGAAAAAGACCGGCGCCAAATCTCTTCCCGCGCTAGCGCGGTTAGCGCTTGCCACCGTCTCTCTTCCCACGCTAGCGCGGTTAGCGCTTGCCGCCGTCGAGAAAGGCGCGGGCGAGCCACCGCTCCAAGCTAAGTCGTCGATCATTGTCGCAAGGCGCACAGCCCGTACGTAGTTTCCGAACCTACCGTGGCGGCATCGCTATGCCATATCCTTCATCATAGCCCTAGGTAAGGCGATCCGATCTCGGCTGAGGCCGATGAGGTGCTCGCGTCGATTATTCGGCCACTTCGCGCCCGCCGCTGACTATCTGGTACGTTCGCCTCGGAGGCAGCGCTATGTTCTTCTCGCCCAGTCTGTATGTGATCCCAGTCGTTGTGATTGTGGCGCTCGTTCTGATCGCGGCAAGTGTGCGGATCTTGCGCGAATATGAGCGGGCGGTGGTTTTTACGTTGGGACGCTTTCAAAAAGTCAAAGGACCGGGCCTCGTGTTGTTGGTTCCGTTTTTCCAGGAAATGGTGCGAGTGGATTTGCGCATCCAGGTGATCGAAATCCCCACCCAGGACGTAATTTCTCGCGACAACGTCTCGATGAAAGTTGACGCGGTGCTCTATTTCAATGTCGTCAATCCCGAACGGGCCATCATTCAAGTTCAATCCTACCTTCCAGCCACGAACATGCTGGCCCAGACAACCCTGCGTGCGGTGCTGGGCCAGCACGAGCTCGATGAGATGCTTTCAGAACGAAAGAAGCTCAGCACCGACGTCCAGAGCATACTGGACACCCAGACCGAAACCTGGGGAATCAAGGTGAGCAACGTCGAGATCAGAACCGTCGAGCTCACGGAAAACATGGTGCGCGCGATTGCTAAACAGGCCGAGGCCGAACGCGACCGGCGTGCGAAGATCATCCACGCGGAAGCCGAGTTCCAAGCGTCGCAAACCCTTGTAAACGCCGCGCAGATTTTGGGAAGCGTTCCGGCCGCCATGCAGTTGCGGTACCTACAAACGTTGGCGGAGATCGGCGCCGAGCAGAATTCCACGGTCGTCTTTCCGATGCCGATCGACATCGTCAAGCCGTTCCTCGCACTTCTTGACAAGGCTGGTAAACCACGTGGCGCTAACGGCGCTGCGCTTGCACCGCCCGCGAAAGAGGTCCCACTTAATCCGTGAAGATAGAAGCGAATGCGTTGTACGGTTTAGTAGGCATTAAGACGATGTAATTGAGCTAAATGGTGATCTACAAGCCAATGAACTTTGAACGGTCTCAGAGTTGTTAACGGGCTCACGATGATTCCAAAAATCATAATTTAAAGGCGCGCATGCCGCTTTAACAATTGGTCTGGACCGCCGGGACGCTTTCCTTGAGTGTCTATCTGAACAAGATTGAACTGCTCCGCAGCACAATATTTTTTACAAATGCGAACGATTAACCTGGAAGTCAGTTACGCCTACAAAGCAATGTACTTTTCTTTGGGTCGCATCCGGCGATCGAAGCCAAGGCGATCCAGCACTTAACGGCGCATTGCAAGGCACTATGGTCGAGCGCATCGACGTCGTGAAAGAGGACCAGATGGAAAAAATTGACACTATCATTGCCGTCTTCGCAGATCACCCGGCAGCAGAAGAAGCTGTGAAAAAGCTGACCGCAGGCGGCTTCGAGATGAAAACGCTCAGCGTTGTTGGCAAAGGATATCGCACCAACGAAAAGGTCATCGGCTTCTACAACGCGGGTGACCGGATCAAGTTTTGGGGTGCGCGAGGTGCGTTCTGGGGTGGCCTCTGGGGGTTGTTCCTTGGCGGGCTGTTCATGGCGATTCCAGTGGTGGGGCATGTCATCGTGCTCGGCTATCTGGCTACCATCGCGGTTTCCGCCATCGAGAGCGCTGTCGTGCTCGGTGGGTTAAGCGCACTTGGAGCGGCGCTCTATAGCATCGGCGTGCCGAAGGACAGCGTGATCGAATACGAGACCGCCGTAAAAGCGGATAGCTTTCTTGTGATGGCGCACGGTACGGCAACGGAAATTGCTCGCGCCAAGACGATCCTTGGTTCGGTTAAACCCTTGCGTCTCGATGTTCATGCGGGTGTCAAAGGGACAGAGGCAGCAGGTGACCTCGTCCACGTGGGCGCCTGAACGGTGCAGCGCTTGATCGGCAATGACGTCGCTTCCAAAGCCGTTAGCGCGATCGAGTGACAGCTCGTATCAAAGTCGCTGGTTATGCAAGAGCAATCTTAGGTGGCCGGCTCACGGCACTGGGAGACAGCAGCACGAAGACTCAATTGTAGCTGCCGCTTGGCATATGTTTTGTCTTTGAACCGCCGCCGCCCTGCTGCCGCCATGATGCAACCCTTGATAGTTTAGTACCGATCGGGGCTGGTTTTAGTTGCTGCATTCGCGGTACAGCGAGCGTGCGGCAAGCGGAGGCAGGATACGGGGGCCGGAGCCCGCCGATCGACCACGAGCTAGACTTCCCGATCTCGCCGCTGCGAGCGTGGACGGTTTGTCGCGCAGCATTGAACTTCGGCGTGTTGCCGACGTTGCCAATGAGTGCCTTCGGAGCGATGCACGTCCGCCTCGAACTCCCACCGCAACGATGAATGGACGGTCAGATGAGAATCGCGCAGGTGGCGCCGTTGACGGAAGCCGTTCCTCCAAAGCTATACGGCGGCACCGAAAGGGTCGTTTCGTGGTTGACGGAAGAGTTAGTGCGACAGGGTCACGAGATCACTCTTTTCGCAAGCGGCGATTCCGAAACTTCCGCAACATTGGTTTCTGCAGTTCATCAAGGTTTGCGGCTTTCGGGCGTCCGCGACCATACGGCGAGCGTTCTGGTGATGCTCAATGACGTTCTGCGGCGCGCCAGTGAGTTCGATATCATCCACTTCCATATCGATTTGCTCCAATTTCCGCTGTTCCAACACCTGTTCAATAAATGCGTCACCACTTTGCACGGCCGGCTCGACTTGCCCGATGTTCATCCGATCTATCGCGCCTTTCCGGAAATGCCGCTCGTTTCCATTTCGGATAGCCAGCGCAGGCCGATGCCGCCAAAAGTCAATTGGCTGGCGACGGTGCACCACGGACTGCCGGCGTCTCTTCTCGCCGTCAACACGGGAGGTGGCGGCTATCTCGCCTTTCTCGGCCGCATCGCGCCGGAAAAGAGACCCGACCGCGCCATTGAAATCGCAAAGCGCGCCGGAATTCCTCTGAAAATAGCGGCCAAGGTGGACCCCGTCGATCAGGAATATTTCGAGCGTGTCATCAAGCCGCTGCTCGATCATCCATTGATCGAATTCATCGGCGAGATCGGCGACGAGGAAAAGAGTGAGTTTCTCGGTAACGCTCTGGGCCTCCTGTTTCCTATCGATTGGCCCGAACCTTTCGGTCTTGTGATGATTGAAGCCATGTCGACCGGTACACCGGTGATTGCCTGGCGCGCCGGGTCGGTAGCCGGAATCATCGACGAAAACGTGACGGGCTTTATCGTCGAATCGGTCGACGAAGCCGTGCGTGCGGTCGAAAAGCTTCGCGACCTGGACCGGATGGCGGTGCGCCGGCGGTTTGAAGCCCGGTTCACGGTGGCTAAAATGGCAAACGGATATCTCTACGCTTACGAGCGGTTGCTGGCTGCACATGAGACGAGTCATTCTCTTTCAAAGAGTATGCCCAAATCGAAAAGCATTTCTCCCATAGGGCTACTACCGCTTCCGTTGCCGGCGCCCGGCGTCCACGCCTAACCCACTTGGCCGAACAAGACAGTGGCCGATGATGCATAACATCCACAAAACGTTTGCGAATGCATCTTGGCCCGTTTCGATGTTTCATGGCGATGATTTCCGGTGTGATGCATTATAAAAACGTTGAATCCCCGCGAGCGGCTCGATTAGGAATGCTTGGTCATATGTTTGACGGCCGGTTCATTGATGAAACTCCCGCGCCCGCCGGAGATCGAGCAGCAGGATATGCAAGTCGCCGCTGTCGAAGCGCCGATGCGTCTCAGGCAAGCTAAGGAAGGCCGTGAGGGGGAGGTAAGTGCTCTCCATGAGCAGTGCGGGGCCAACGTTTGGAGTCGACGTCCTGCGAGCGCGACCGCACCTTTGGAGAATTTAGGGCGTACCAGTTTTCCCGGCGCGCCAATGCCGCCAGCGGTCAAGTTGGATTTTGCGGGTAGGGAAACAGGCTGAGCGTTGTTTTCAACGCGCCCGACAATGCTCCAATAGAATCTCGACTCACCGCGCATCATACCGCCTCACCCCTTCTCTGGAGAAATGAGGGTACGCGCGAGGGTACGGCCCGTCTTGCCAACATGAAAACTGTCATATAAACAGAGGCTTAAAGCGCACCCGACCCTGCGGCCAGGGGCACCAATTCCAATGACAACTCCGCCCCATCCTGCACGTGGCGCATCATGATCTTTGATCCGAAAGCGAACTGCGCCGGCGCGGCTGCCGTATTCATTGCGGCCGTGGGCTTCCTGACCATCTGCGGCTTCTTCTTCTTCCAGTACGCGCTCGGTTATCCGCCGTGTCCGCTCTGCCTCGAGCAGCGCACGGCCTTCTATGTCGCGGTCCCGCTCGCGTTGCTGTTGATCCTGGGCAGTTCGTCCGGCGCCTCGCGCAAGGTGCTGATGCTCGGCTTCCTGGCGATCGCGCTGCTGATGCTGTGGAACGCAGGTCTGTCGGCGTATCACGCCGGCGTCGAGTGGAAATTCTGGCCCGGCCCCACCGATTGCAGCGGCCCAGTGAACAACATCGGCTCGACCTCCAATCTGCTGAAGAGCCTGCAAGACATCCGCATCGTCCGCTGCGACGAGGCGGCCTGGCGGCTGTTCGGCGTTTCCCTCGCGGGCTACGACGTGCTGGTATCGCTGGTGCTGGCTGTTGCCGGCGCGCTCGGCTTCCGCACCGCTTTGGCCCGGCCGGCCGAATAGGGCCGGTCCAAAAACGACAACGACCACGAAGACCGATGGCGCGCGTTCATCCGGCGTCGCCTGCTGATCCCGTGGTCGTCCGCGCACTGCCCTTTAAGGCAGTTCGCCGGTGGCGGAGCCTTGTGAGACTCGACACCATCGCTGGAACAAATATGGGGTCGCCCCGGTTCCGCCGCAAGCCCCTGATTGGAATCATTCCAAGACAGGAAATCAGGCGGGGAGGCGGATCGTGATTGAAAAGACAGGTGCCGGTTACGCCGGCACGGCTAAGACGCTGCACTGGCTGATCGTCGTGCTGTTGATCGTCCAATTCACGATCGGCTGGCTGATGCCGGACATCAAGCGCGATACGCCGGTGACGACGCTCATCGGCCTGCATTTTTCATTTGGTATGCTGATCCTTGCGGTCGCAGTGGTGCGTCTTGCTTATCGCGCCAGCCATGGCGAACCGCCGCCAGAGGACGGGATCCCGCCCTGGCAGACGACCTCGGCGCGCGCGGTCCACTGGTTGCTTTATCTATTGCTCTTCGTCGTGCCGATCCTCGGCTGGATCAACGCGTCTTGGCGCGACATGCCGGTGTCGTTCTTCGGGCTGTTCGACATGCCGAAGATCGTGGCGACGCGCGCGCCTGGCTGGGCTTGGAGCGGCGACATCCACATGGTGCTGGCGAACTACGCGATACTCGGTCTCGTCGGTCTGCACGTGCTGGCCGCGCTCTATCACTATGTCGTCCGCCGCGACGGCGTGCTGCAACGAATGCTGCCGGACGTGTGACATGACCCGCCGAATGCCCCGCCGTTCGCCGGATACACTTCGGCTTCAAGAAGCTGCTTTCGGCAGCAATCTCCGTTCTGGTCGGAGCAGAAAGAGCAAGAGAGAGCGTCCGGTCACATGGTATTCATGACCGAATGCGAGCCTCACCGGATCCTCTGATTCCATATCTTCATCCGGCAGGTTTGTATCGATGAGACGCTGCCAGTCGCGGCCTTCCTTGACCTCCGGAAGCTTGAACGGAACGACGTCGTAATACGCGTTCAGAATTAAAAGCAGTGTCGCCTCACTTCCTCGCTTACGGATGCCGGTAGTTTGAGCCCGGCCGTCGAGCAGAAGACCAATTGATCGGCAATTCGGGTCGGCCCAGTTATCGGGCGTCATCTCGGCTCCGTCGGGCCTCAGCCAGGTCGAGTCCTTGACGCCAAGTTCGTCGTTCCATTGCGCGCTCAAGAAACGACCTTGTCGCAAGACAGGATAGTGCTGTCTGAGGTGTGTCAGCCGTCGGACAAACCGCGTGAGATAGGCTTGTTCGTCCGAGCGATGCCAATCGATCCAGGAAATTTCGTTGTCCTGGCAGTAGGCGTTGTTGTTTCCCTTCTGCGTACGACCGAACTCATCGCCGGCCAAAATCATCGGCGTGCCTTGCGAGAAGAGGAGCGTCGCGAGGATGTTGCGCTTTTGCCGCTCGCGCAATTCCAGAATCGAAGGATCTTCGGTCGGACCTTCGGCGCCATGATTCCAAGAATGGTTGTTGGAGTTGCCATCGCGATTGTCTTCGCCATTCGCCTCGTTGTGCTTGTCGTCGTAAGAGACGAAATCATTGAGCGTGAAGCCGTCATGAGCTGTCACGAAGTTCACGCTCGACCACGGCTTTCGGCCGCGCCGATTGAACAATTCTTCCGAGGCTGCGAGCCGGGAGGCGAGGTCCGGCACTATGCCGGCGTCACCCTTCCAGAACGATCTCACAGAGTCCCGGTAACGGTCATTCCATTCGGCCCATCCCGGCGGGAATTGCCCAACTTGATATCCGCCCGGGCCACAATCCCATGGCTCGGCGATCAACTTGACCGACGATAGAATTGGGTCTTGCCGGCACGAATCCAGGAAGCCGCCGCCTTCATCGAACCCGTAGGATTCGCGAGCCAATATCGTCCCGAGGTCAAACCGGAATCCATCGACGTGCATGTCCTGGACCCAGTAACGCAGCGAATCCGTCACCATTTGCAGCACGCGCTGGTGCGACAGGTTCAGAGTGTTTCCGGTGCCGGTGTCGTTGATGTAGTAGCGCTGACGATCGGCGATCAGCCGATAATATGAGGCGTTATCGATACCCTTGAACGAGAGCGTGGGCCCAAGCTCATTTCCTTCGGCGGTGTGGTTGTAGACGACATCGAGAATGACTTCGATGCCAGCCGCATGAAGCCGCGCCACCATTTCCTTGAATTCGGCGAAGGCAAAATCCGGTACGCTGGCGTAGTCCTTCTGTGGTGCGAAAAAGGAAATGGTATTGTAGCCCCAATAATTCCGCAGCCCCTTTTCGGATAAGTGGCTGTCCTGAACGAATGTGTGTATCGGAAGAAGCTCGACGGCCGTAATTCCGAGGCCGCGTAGATAGTCTACAATTTCAGGCTCGCAGAATCCTCGAAACGTGCCTCGGAAGGCTTCGGGGATCTCCGGGTGCTGCTTCGTATAGCCGCGGACGTGCACCTCGTAGATGATCGCTCTTTCCCAGGGCGTCCGTGGAGCGCGATCGTCGCCCCATGTGAAGGCCGGATCAATGACTCGGCACTTCGGCAAAAAGGGTGCGCTGTCGCGCTCGTCGAAGCTTAGATCGTCCCTCGTCTCCATCTTGTAGCCGAACAGGGCAGGGTCCCACTTCAGATTACCGACCACGGCTTTCGCATATGGGTCGAGCAGGAGTTTGTTCGGATTGAACCGATGTCCGTGTTCGGGCGCGTATGGGCCGTGCACCCTGTAAGCGTAGATCGTGCCTGGCCGCGCGTCAGGCAGAAAGCCGTGCCAGACCTCGTCGGTAAATTCCGGCAACTCGATCCGCTCGATTTCACGCTCGCCATTGCCGTCGAAAAGACAAAGCTCGACCTTGGTCGCGTTTGCGGAAAACAGGGCGAAATTGACCCCCCGGCCGGTCCACGTAGCGCCTAGCGGAAAGGGGAGGCCTTCTCTCAGCCGAGACGCGCGAAAGCGCGCGTCAGGCCGCCCAGTATCTGGCTTTGCATCCATGTTTGTCTGTCCGATTGCCCTGAACTACAATCTCGGATGACCATGCAGGTTCCAGGAGCACGTCAAGAACGGGAGCACCCCGGAGGCTTGCTTGGTGCTGAAGCGTCTTCGACGGCCGCGACAAATTGCTAGCCGGCGCGTGAATGTCTGCAAGCGGGAACGGGTGCGACGAAGATATGTATTTTTAATGGGCATGAGCTCCGCCACTTCAATCGGCGCCGAAACTGGGAGAGCGACTTTTGCGACTTTTTGACGAGGCCGAATCGACAAAGGACCTCGATGAGCTGCTGCGGACGGCGGGCTTCGATCCAGACGACCCGAAGATAAGCGCGGTAAAGCGAATTATCAGCCGGTACTATGCCGGGCGAACCGCAGAGGTCCTCCAGCGCGTGCAGGAAGTCCTGAGCCGGTTTACCGACGGGCACGACAACGAAAACTAAACGGCTCTGGCGTCGGAATTCGGCCGTTCGTACTCCATCAACCTGACATTGCGCAGCGGCGCTGGTCGCCCTGCGGGAACAGATGTCACGCGGGCGGATTATCGCCGCATGCGAAAAAGACAACACAGCGCATTGACTCTGGCGGCTAATCTAGGCGCGGCCGTTATGCATACCGGTATTACCCTCGGGTATCGGTGGCCCATTCTCGCCGCCGTCGCAACGCGCGGGATAGGGCCACATGATGCGGCCGAGCTAAAGCGAATGATCAGCGAGAAAGTTGAGGCTACCGCAAAGGGCGTCGTTCAAGCACAGACGGAAGCCCTGCGCATTACCGGGAAAGCCCTAGCGGGCAAGCTGGAGTTCTCGGACGCGTACAGCGCACCGCTTGCTATCGTAAGCGCGACAATAATGCCGGCATTGCGGACCGTAAAAGCAAACTCCCGCCGTCTTGCAAAACGTCGCGCTTAGCGATCGTGACTCGCGCGAGCTGAAATGAAATCACTGCTTGTGACGCGAGCAGATAGCGGCGGATGGTTGGGCTCGCTCGGACCTGAACGGTTGGCGATGAGGGCACGGCTGCGCATGCTCAAATGCGCGCATAGCGAACGTGATCGCATTGCGCGAACCGGTGTGGCAATGCGGAAGAATGGCATGTGGATTTACGCATTCATTATGGCGGCCTGCGCCGATTCTCGCCTTAGGTTGGCACCGCACGGCGCTTCTCCTCCCTGCCGTGCCCACGACTTAGCCCCGGCGCGGTTCGTCGGGGTCCTTTTTGATAAAGGGGATTTAGAGAAATCGTGGGAAAGCTTGCTGCGCTTGCGCCGTGGCACAACTTGCCGCGAGAGGCCTTACGGATCGAGCTCGGTGTCCCAGTACAAGTAGTCGAGCCAGCTCTCGTGCAGATAGTTTGGCGGGAACAGTCGGCCGTTTCTGTGCAGATGATGCACCGTCGGCTGGAACGGCATCTGCGACGGCCACATCTTGGCTTCTTCGATCGTTAAACTGCCCTTGCGCAAATTGCATGGCGAGCAGGCGGCGACGACATTGTCCCACGTCGTCAGGCCGCCGCGCGAGCGCGGCACCAGGTGGTCGAATGTGAGGTCATCCCGATCGCCGCAGTATTGGCAGGCGAAGCGGTCGCGGAGGAAGACATTGAAGCGCGTGAAGGCCGGATGGGTCGAGGGTTTGACGAAGGTCTTGAGCGAGACGACGCTCGGCAGCTTCATCTCAAAGGAGGGGCTGTGCACCGCGTGATCGTAATTGGCGACGATGTTCACGCGTTCCAGGAACACCGCCTTGATCGTGTCCTGCCAGGACCAGAGCGACAGCGGGTAATAGCTCAACGGCCTGAAATCTGCGTTGAGCACCAGGGATGGAAAACCACTGGGTGACACGTGCACGTTCAAGCGAGCTCTCCGGCCTCCTTCAAGGCTGCTGCCACGCAGCGAACGATCTACTAATAGGGCACCGTGACGAGATTATGAAGTAGATGTGGGCGGCGGAGCAAGAGGGTCGGCTCAGCGGCCGGAAAACCTGCGCACAAGAAATTCGCCGCCCTGGCGCAGCCCTTCCTGGTCGATGCCGTGCTCGACGCCCGCCGAAATGTGCCACTCGACCGGAATCTCCAGCGCCGCGAGGCCTTGGGTCGCGTGCATCAGCGCCTGCACCGGGATGAGCTGGTCCTGATCGCCGTGCACGAGCAGAACCGGCGGCCGGCTGCGAATCTCGGCCGCAAACTTATCGGCATCGATATCCTCGGGCACCACCAGCATGCCGGAGTAACCGACGATCGCCGCCGGCGCATTGGCGCGCCGCAGGCCGAGATGCAGCGCCATCATGGTGCCTTGGCTGAAGCCGACCAGTGCCAGCGCCGAATCGGGGAGGCTGCGGCGCTTGAGCTCGGCGTCGATGAAGGCATTGAGCGGCGGAGCGGCGGCGTTGACACCGGTCCAGCGCTCGTCGGGGTCGCGGAAGGTCAGCGGAAACCACTCGCGTCCGGTCGGTGCCTGCCCGCATGGCTGAGGCGCGTGCGGCGACACGAAGGCCGCGTCGGGCAGAGCCTGCTGCCAGGCGCGGCCGATGTCGATCAGGTCGTTGCCGTCGGCGCCGTAGCCATGCAGGAAAACGACGAGTTGTTTGGCGGTGCCCGACCGGGGTTCGAGACGTGGGCCGTCGAGGTCAGCCATTCTTCTTCGTCCTTCCGGTGGTTTTCTTGCGGGCCGTCGTCTTGTCGGACGCCTTGTTGCGAGAAGTTTTGCGGGCCGACTTGCGGAGTTTCTTGGCGGGCTTCCTCGCTTGCAACGAGATGCCTTCGCGGCGTTTGACCACGTGATAATAGGCCCAGAACAGATGCGCCGCCACGCCGCGCCAGGGCCGCCAGGCCTCGGCGATCTTGGTCAACGCCTTGGCCTCGGGCCGTTTGCGCAGATTAAAGGCGATGCGCACCGCCTCCTGAACGGCCAGATCGCCCGCAGGGAAGGCATCCGCATGGCCGAGGCAGAACAGGAGGTAGATGTCCGCGGTCCACGGGCCGATGCCATGCAGCTTCACGAGTGCTGCATGTGCGTCGTCAGCGTTCATGTTGCCGACCGCCTCGAGGTCGATGATTTCCTCGGAGATCGCCGTGGCGATGGCGCGGATCGACTTGATCTTGGCCATCGACAGGCCGAGCCGCTTGAGCTTGTCGGTGCGCGCCTTGCGCACAGATTCATGACCGAAGGGCATGAATGCGGCAAAGAGTCTGTCTCGGATGGCCGCCGCACTGGCGGTCGATAATTGTTGGCCGCAGACGATGGCACAAAGTCCGGCGTAGCCCGCCTCGCGCCGGCGCAGCGCGAAGATGCCGGCCTTCTCGGCGACGGGGACGAGCCGCGGATCCTGCTCGATTAATTTGACAAGCGCGGCGCGCAGGTCGTCGTCGTTGTGGAGGAACTGGGTCATGTCACGCGGTTGTCGTCGGCGAAAGCGGACGATCCCGCCGTTCGCGCCGTGCTAGGAGAGGGCTGATAGCCCGCTTTCGCTGGCTATGACGAGTCCAAACTTGATGGCCATACCACCCGTTTTCCGTTTCGCGCCGTCGCCGAACGGCTACCTGCACCTCGGTCATGCGCTTTCGGCATTTTTGAACTCCGACATGGCGCAGGCGGAGGGTGGGCGCCTGCTGCTGCGCATCGAAGACATCGACGCCATGCGCTGCCGGCCTGAATACGAGGCCGCGATCTACGAGGACCTCGCCCGGCTCGGAATCCGCTGGGAGGAGCCGGTGCGGCGACAGTCCGAGCACTTCGCCGACTATCGCGCGGCCCTCGATCGGCTCGAGGCCATAGGCCTGGTCTACCCGAGCTTCGAGAGCCGCGCCGAGATCGCCGCGCTGGTAGCCTCGAAAGAAGCGACTGCCCCGTGGCCGCGCGACCCTGACGGCGCGCCGCTCTATCCCGGCACAGCGAAGGCGATGGGCGCGGCTGCGCGCGCGCAGCACATCGCCAGTGGCGCGATTTTCGCGCTGCGCCTTGACATGGCGGCGGCGCTGGCGCGTATCGGCGCGGTTTCATGGAACGAGACAGGCGCCGGCCCGGACGGCGAGACGGGCATCATCGACGTCGATCCTGCGGCGTGGGGCGATGTCATCCTCGCGCGCAAGGACGTGCCGACGAGCTATCATCTCGCGGTTGTCGTCGATGATGCGGCGCAGGCCGTCACCGACGTGGTGCGCGGCCATGACCTGTTCCATGCCACGAGCGTCCATCGCTTGTTGCAGGCACTGCTGGACCTGCCGGCCCCCCGTTATCACCAACACCGCCTCTTGCTTGACGACGTTGGCCGCAAGCTGTCGAAGTCGACGCAAGCGACGGGCCTGCGCGAACTGCGCGCCCAGGGCCTCCTCCCGCGCGACATTCGCCAGCTCATCGGGCTCGCTTGAACCCTACGCCCGTGCCAAATTGGCGACGGGGGAGCCATGCCGAAGTACAAGCGCACATCGAAGGGGGCGAAGCGGAGGCGTTCGCCGGCCGCCTCGCCGCGCGCTATCGAGGCGGCGCTCGCAGGCGTCGCGCACGACATCCGCACGCCGCTGACCGGCATTCTGGCGCTGGCCGAGCTCCTGGCCTCGTCCGATCTCGGCCCGCGCGAGCGGCAATGGGCCAAGGCCGTCAAGAGCGGCGCCGAGCATCTCGCCGCGCTGTCAACGCTGATTGTCGATGCCGCGCGGGCCGATGCCGCCGGGCTGGTCCTGCGTCGCGAGCCTTTTGCCCCGCGCGTGCTTGCCGAAGCGGTAGCCGAATCATTGACCGCGCGCGCGGCCAACAAGTCCGTCGACGTTACAGTTTCGATCTCGCCCGATCTGCCGGTTCAGGTTGCCGGCGACGCGTTGCGCTTGCGCTCTGCGCTCGAAAATCTCGCCGATAACGCGGTGAAGTTCACCCATGAAGGAAGCGTGCGTTTTGCGGTATCGGCCGAGCCGGCGCGCGGCAAGCGCGTGCGGCTCGTATTCGACGTGACCGACAGCGGCATCGGCATGAGCGCCGCCGAGCTGAAAATACTGTTCCGGCCGTTCGCGCAGGCGAGCGCCGAGGTGGCGCGGCGCTATGGCGGCGCTGGCCTCGGTCTCACCTTCGTCAAGCGCATCGCCAAGGCGATGGGTGGCGATCTCACGGTGAGTAGCGCCAAAGGCAAGGGCAGCACGTTTCGTCTAACCGCGCTGGTCCAGCGCGTCGACCGGCGAGGCGACGCGCCGCCGTCCGGGCGGGTCCAGGGCAGATCGCTCAATCTTCTCTGTGCCGAGGATAATCCTTATGGCCGGGTCATCATGAACACGATCCTCGGCGAGCTTGGGCATCGCGTGGATTTCGTCTCCACCGGGGAGGCCGCTGTCGCGCGCCTGGCGCGCGGCGGCTACGATGCCGTGCTGATGGACGTGACTTTGCCCGGCATCGACGGCCTCGACGCGACGCGCCGTATCCGCGGGCTACGGGGCGAGATGGGACGCGTACCGGTGATCGGTATTTCCGGCCGTGCGCGCACCGACGACCATGAGGCCGCGCGCGAGGCGGGCATGAACTCCTATCTGGTGAAGCCGGTCGGCCCCTCTAAGCTGGCGGAGGCGCTATCTAATCTGTCATCCCCGGGGTCCGGCCACGACAAATAACATCTACGCCTCGTTCTTGCGCTCAACGATCCGCACCAAGTCCGACATGATGCGGTTCAGCTCAAAGTCCTTCGGCGTATAGACCGCGGCGACCCCGGCTTTCTCCAGTTCGGCAGCGTCCTCGGGCGGGATGATGCCGCCGACGACCAGCGGCACGTCGAGGCCGGCATCCTTCATGCGGTGCACGATGTCCTCGACCAACGGTAGATGGCTGCCCGAAAGGACCGACAGGCCGATGACGTGTGCCTGCTCTTTGCGCGCCGCATCGACGATCTCTTCCGGAGTGAGGCGGATGCCCTCATAGACGACTTGCATGCCGGCGTCGCGTGCGCGCACGGCGATCTGTTCCGCGCCGTTCGAGTGGCCGTCGAGGCCAGGCTTGCCGACGAGGAAGGTCATGCGGCGGCCGAGCTTTCTCGAAACGCGGTCAACGTCGGCGCGGATGGCGTCGAGACCGGAGACGTCGTTGCGCATGGCGCGGCCGACGCCGGTCGGCGCGCGGTACTCGCCGAAAGCCTCGCGCAGCGTCCAGCCCCATTCGCCGGTCGTAACGCCGGCCTTCGCGCATTGGATCGATGCCGGCATGATATTGCCGCCACCGGTCGCCGCGCCTCTCAATGCGGTGAGCGCGTCCTCGACCGCTCGCGCATCACGGTGCGTCCGCCAGGTCTTCAGCCGCTCGATCTGATCGCGCTCGGCATCCTCCGAGACGGTGAGGATCGCCTCGACGCCGCCGGTCAGCGGCGAAGGCTCTGTCTCCAAATATTTGTTGACGCCGACGACGATTTGCTCGCCGCGCTCGATCGCCTCAAGCCGTGCGGTGTTGGATTCGACGAGCTGCTGCTTCATGTAGCCGGACTCGACCGCCGCGACCGCACCGCCCATCTCCTCGATGCGCCGAAGCTCTTGCGTTGCCTCGCGCTTGAGCTCGTCCACTCTGCTTTCGATCGCGGCCGAACCGTCGAAAATGTCGCCGTATTCGAGAAGATCGGTCTCGTAAGCCAGGATCTGCTGCATGCGCAGCGACCATTGCTGGTCCCATGCTCGCGGCAGGCCGAGCGCCTCGTTCCAGGCCGGCAACTGCACCGCGCGCGCGCGCGCGCGCTTCGACAGAGTGACCGCGAGCATCTCGATGACGATGCGGGTGACGTTGTTCTCCGCCTGCTGCTCGGTGAGCCCGAGCGAATTGACCTGCACGCCATAGCGGAACAAGCGCTGCTTCGGATCGGTGACGCCGTAGCGTTCACGTGTGATCTCATCCCACAGGTCGACGAAAGCGCGCATCTTGCAGACTTCGGTGACGAAACGCAGGCCCGCGTTGACGAAGAAGGAGATGCGGCCGACCACCTCGCAAAACTTGGCGTGGTCAACCTCGCCCGACGCCCTCACCGTGTCGAGCACTGCGATCGCGGTGGCGAGGGCGAAGGCTAGCTCCTGTACCGGCGTCGCACCGGCCTCTTGCAGGTGATAGCTACAGATGTTCATCGGATTCCACTTCGGCAGGTCGGACGTCGTGAAGATCGCCACGTCCTTGATCAGCCGAAGCGACGGCTTGGGCGGAAACACGTAGGTGCCGCGCGAGAGATATTCCTTGATGATGTCGTTCTGGATGGTGCCGGTGAGAGAAGCGCGCGCCGCGCCCTGTTCGTCTGCGACTGCAATGTAGAGCGCCATCAGCCACGCCGCGGTGGCGTTGATGGTCATCGACGTGTTCATCGAGGCGAGCGGGATGCCATCGAACAGCGCGCGCATGTCGCCAAGATGAGAGATCGGCACGCCGACCTTGCCAACCTCGCCTTTCGCCAGCCCGTGGTCGGCGTCGTAGCCGGTCTGGGTTGGCAGATCGAAGGCAACCGAGAGACCGGTCTGCCCCTTGGCCAGATTTTTGCGATAGAGGGCGTTTGAGTCCCGCGCCGTCGAGTGGCCGGCGTAGGTCCTGAAAATCCAGGGTTTATCGCGCTTTGGCGTTTCGCCCGTCATCGTTGCCACCACTGCCAGCGGCCAAAGTGACGTGTTTATTGCTGCGTTGCAATATCAAACTAAGGCTCAGCGGCGGACCCGAGAGGAGCAGCCCCGTGCCGGTCGCTGGGCACGCGCGACTCGGCGGATGGCCTACATGGTCCTCTAAGCGCCGGTCGCGCCGGCCGGCCGACCGTGGCGCGATCTCCCAATGGCGACGGTAGCTACTGCAACACCGGGCATCATTGTCAAAAGATGCCAACCAACCTACCGGCGGCCGCGCCGCCAACATGCGCCTGTCGCTCAAGGTTCTGTAAGGATGGTGCCGTCTTTCCCGACGTGCTCGACCGCCGCTTTGAGGGTCTCGCTACATGGCGCGGCCCCTGCCCAGCACCGCGTCCAGAGCCCAAGGGATCGATTTCGTTTATGTGCGGATGGGGGAATGTTGCCGCTACGTTACGGCCGTCGTCGATTTATTCTACCGTCGCGCTGGTGCTCGATTCGCAGGTTCGATTGTCTAAAATAGACAGGTTGTGATTCGGCATCTTATCAGGTCAGACACGTGGTCCAATCGTCTCGTACTTTTCATCTCAGCGTGGCTCTCTCGATCTGTCTTCTTTATTATTCGATAGTTTTGTTAATCCCGAACAATCCCTTGCTGAATGATCCGGATACGTTCTGGCATATCCGCACCGGGCAATGGATATTAGATCACTGGCAATTTCCGACAGTCGACGTATTTTCTTACACCGCTGCCGGCAAGCCCTGGATTTCCACTGAATGGCTGTCCGAGGTTATTTTTGCCGTCGCATTTAAGCTCGGCGGGTGGCGCGCTGTGGTGGGTATGACCGCCATAACCTGCGGCGCCATTATCGGCCTGTTGTCTTTTTATCTGCTTCAGAACCTCAGGTTTTCCGTTGCGGTCGCCTGGGTCAGCTTCAGTGCGGCACCGATTAGCTCGCACTTCCTGGCGCGGCCGCATATTTTTTCATACGTCCTGCTCGTGATATGGACCATTAAGTTAATCGACGCCTATGATCGCGATAACTTCAAAACGTCGTCATTGCTTGTCTTCGCGCCGTTGATGGTGCTCTGGGCGAATCTACACGGCAGTTTTACGTTCGGTCTGGCATTGCTGTATGTCTTTAGCGGCATGTGTTTTTTGTCGAATATTATTCGACGCAGTTACACGAAATGCTGGCCCATTCTGATCGTTGTGTCGGGTGTCACGGCCGCTGCACTAATAACGCCTTACGGAATTTCGTCAGCCCTCACGACAAGAGAATTGTTGAATCTAAAATATACGATACCGCAAATAATAGAGCTGCATTCCCCCGATTTTCAGCAGGACCATGTAGCTTTGGTCGCTTTTGTCGCGACCTTATTGACCGTGACAGGGTTGGGGGTTCGCCTGCGCGGCGCTCGGCTGATTGCATTCGGCATTATCGTATTTATAGGCCTAACGTACACGCGCGGGCTTGTGATGTTCTTCCTGATCGCGCCTATCATTCTGGCGCGACCCCTTTCGGCGTGCGCATGGTTTCTTGCGCCACAGCTTTCAGAATTGCCTGGTGCCGCGAGTGAGGAGACAGCTGATCACGTATTGCAATTTATTCGCCGGCGGTCCGGTGCCGTTACCGCGGGCTGTGCGGCGATTGCCGCTTTGGTCTCAATATCGACGTTGTGGATGCCCAATATTGCTCCGCCACCGTCAACGGCTCCTAGAGATGCTCTAGATTTCGTTCAAAGAAAAAACATCACGGGGCACGTCTTTAACGATTACGATTTTGGAGGCTTTCTTATTTTTGCAGGTATCCCGACCTTCGTTGATGGGAGGGCGCTGCCTTTCGGTGATGAGTTTCTCCATAGGTATTTTGATGCTGTAGATCTTGTCGATATCGCCGCTGCATTTAAATTGCTGGACGATTATAAGATCAGTTGGATCATTTTAAAGCCGATTGAGCCGCTCGCCAAAGAAATCGCTCAATCGCCTAGCTGGGACAAAGTCTATACAGATCAGTATTCTATTGTCTTCGTGCGGCATTCGTCATGACGCAGAGGCGGCTGCCGAGCGTGAAGATGACGAACGAATCACGCTTCTGCGGACTTCGGAAACTGTAATAGGCGTAGGCGGTATAGGCGCCGATGACGGCAATCGGGGTCAGCGCGCTTGCCGGCTCGATCGAAAAGCGCGTCAGCGCCAATGCGGCAAAGAGGGCGGCCGTCATAGTGCCGAGCAGGCACCAATTCCAGCAAAACAGCCGCCAAGCCGCCGTTTCCTCCGGTTGCGTCGTTCCGATGTTCCTGCCTCTTGGTATCAGCCGGCGACACTGACATCGGACGATTAATAAGTGGAAAGCCGGATGGCTTGCCGGCGGCTCCCGATGCCGCGAAATGACCGCATGGCGGAACGGGAACATGGGGCCTGATTTCCCGTTCGTGCGCTGCCAACATCGATGTTGCAATGCAGCATGGATTGCGTAACACTTGGGCAGCAGGTCATGGAGACAGGCAATGTCGGCTGCCCCTCTGCGAAAAGTCGCTGCGCTCAAGGACCTTTACGGGATCGGCGAAATCCCGCCCCTCGGTCATGTCCCCGAAAAAATGCACGCCTGGGTCATCCGCCAGGAGCGGCACGGGCCGCCGGAAAAATCCTTCCAGCTTGAGGTCGTGCCGACCTGGGAGATCGGCGAGGACGAAGTGCTGCTCCTCGTGATGGCGGGCGGCGTCAACTACAACGGCATCTGGGCCGGGCTTGGCCAGCCCATCACCCCCTTCAACGTGCATAAGCAGCCCTATCACATTGCCGGCTCGGATGCGTCCGGCATCGTCTGGGCGGTCGGCTCAAAAGTGCACCGCTGGAAGGTGGGCGACGAAGTCATCGTCCATTGCAATCAGGACGAAGGCGACGACGAGGAATGCAATGGCGGCGATCCGTTGCTGTCACCCTCGCAGCGGATCTGGGGCTATGAGACGCCGGACGGCTCCTTCGCCCAGTTCTGCCGCGTGCAGTCGCGGCAATTGATGGAAAAGCCGAAGCACCTCACCTGGGAAGAATCGGCCTGCTACACGCTGACGCTCGCCACCGCCTATCGCATGTTGTTTGGGCATTCGCCGCACACGCTCAAGCCTGGCGACAATGTGCTGGTGTGGGGCGCGTCCGGCGGCCTCGGAGTCTTCGGCGTGCAACTCGTTGCCGCGTCGGGCGCCAACGCCATCGGCATCGTCTCCGACGATTCCAAAGCCGAATACGTGTTCAATCTCGGCGCGAAGGGCGTGATCAACCGCAAAGAGTTCAAATGCTGGGGGCAATTGCCGCAGGTGAACTCCGCCGAATTCAACGATTGGGCCAAGGAGGCGCGACGTTTCGGCAAGGCGGTCTGGGACATCACCGGTAAGCGTGACGTCGACATCGTCTTCGAGCATCCCGGCGAACAGACGTTTCCGGTGTCGTGCATGGTGGTCAAGCGGGGCGGCATGGTCGTGTTCTGCGCCGGCACCACCGGCTTCAATATCACCTTTGACGCACGCTACGTCTGGATGCGACAGAAGCGCATTCAGGGCTCGCACTTCGCACACTTGAAGCAGGCCTCGCTCGCCAACCGCTTCGTGCTCGAGCGCCGCATCGATCCATGTTTGTCGAAGACCTTCGCCTGGGAGGACATCCCCAAGGCGCACACGATGATGTGGAAAAACCAGCATCCGCCCGGCAACATGGCGGTAATGGTCAACGCGCCTTCGGTCGGCCTGAAGAGCTTTGACGATGTGCTCGAGGCGGCGGGCGGCGTTGCCTAGACGACGACCAGACCGTCGCTGGCGGGCGCCGATGCGTCGTTGACGTTCAGCGGATGGCCGAGAAACTGCTCTGCCGCATCGAAAGTGTCGTTGACGACGCGGAAGTAAACGACCTTGCCCTTGCGGTAGCGCACGATGTGCGAGGCGCGATGTGAGATCACGCGTCCGCTCTCGCGATGGCGCGACGTGATGCGGCCAAACATCGCACTCGAATCGCCGTCGACCAGCAAGTGCTCAATCTCGAGGCGCTTAAAGTCGACCACCCCCGGGACCAGCCGCGTGAAACGCTCGACCACAGCGGCCTTGCCACGCCAGAAGCCGCAGATCTTGATCACTTCCGAAGGACCGTTGACGTGCCATTCGACGTCATCGTCCAGCGTCGCGCCGATCCGTTCCGGATCGCGCGAGACCCAGGCCTCGTAGAAAGCATCGACGGCGGCACGTGACACGGCTTCGGTCATCGCAACCTCTCCAAGCGTTTATTGAAGCCGATTGCCGTTGACATTTTATTACCGCACCACGCGTCTCGGGGCGCGGTTGTACTTCATATCTGCAACCGGTGTTGGCTCGCCGCCGTCAGCCATCGGCGATGCCGGCGCGGACCTTTCCGATGGTCGAATTCAGTTCGGCGCCGAATACAAAGATCGAAGCGCAAACATATAGAAAAATCAGCGCGATCATTGCCGAGGCGAGCCCCGCATACATCGACACATAAGCGAAGGCGTATTCGGCGAGGTAGCGTCCGAACACGGCACCGGCGATGAGCCACAATGCGAGCGTAGCGACGATCCCGGGTGAGATTTCGCCAAGGCTGCGGCGGCCGGCCGGCAGCCAACTATGCATAACGGTGAGCGCGATGATCAGGACCATCGCCGCCACTACGTAACGAGCGAACGTGATCATGCCGCTGAACGGCTCAAGCTGTGGTGCCGCCCTCACCAACCGGTCCCAAAGGAAAGGCGCCAGCACGACGAGGAGCGAGAACGCGAGGATCGCCACCGCCGCGACGAGCACGTAAAGGATCGATTCCAATCGCAGCAGCCACCAAGGTCGCCGTTCGGCCATGTCGTAGGCGCGGTTCAGGCCAATGCGCAGGCTCTCGACGCCGCTCGAGGCGAAGTAGATCGCGAATAGCAGGCCGAAGGTCAGAACGTCGCCGCGCGCATTGGTGAGCACGCCGGTAATGTCGGCCGAGATGGGTCCGGCGACCTGCGGCGGCCAAGCTTCGAGCAGGATGCGCGCGGCTTCATCAGCAAGATCTTTCGAGCCGAAGAAAAAGCCCGCCAAGGCGGTCACCACGATCATGAATGGAAACAGTGCCATCAAGGTTGAGAGCGCAATGTGGCTGGCGATGGCCCAGCCATCGTCGGCCAGGAAATGGAGAAACGCGCCATAAGCCACGCGCCAAAAAAGTTTCGGGTAGTGCAAAAGAGGGCTCCGCGGGCTGCCAATACTCAGATCGGCAATTGCGATCCCGATTACAAGAGCGCGCGTCAGGCCGCCTGCACGTCGTGCAGAAACTGGCGCACGTCAGCTTCCAGGCTTTCTGCCTCGATAGCGACCGCATCGGCAAGAGATTTGACGCCGGCGGCGGTTGTCCGAGCATCATTGCTGACGCCCGCGACTCGCGACATCGCTTCCGCGCCATTGCGCGCCTCGCTCGAGGCACGGTGCACGCCCTCGGCGATGATCGCAACCGCCGAGTTCTGCTGGTCGACGGTGACGGCGACCGACGTCGCGATAGCCGACATGTCGTTGATGATGGCGTTGACCTGTTCGATCGCCTGGGCCGAATCGGCGGCAGCCGACTGGATGGCGCCGATCTGCTCGGCGATCTCTTCGGTTGCCCGTGCGGTCTGATTGGCGAGCGACTTCACTTCCGCCGCGACCACGGCAAAGCCCTTGCCCAATTCACCAGCGCGCGCAGCCTCGATAGTGGCGTTAAGCGCGAGGAGATTGGTTTGTCCGGCGATTGCCTGGATAAGGCCCACCACCTCGCCGATGCGCGTTGCCGCATTGCCGAGTTCGGCCATCGTGGCGACGGTGCGTTTTGCTTCCGACACGGCGCGGCCGGCGACTTCGGTGGACTTCGCCGATTGATGCGCAATCTCGCCAATCGATGCAGCGAGTTCCTCGACCGACCCAGCGGCGGAACTGACATTGTCGGAAGCCGCCGCAACGCGGGCGCTTGCCGTCTCGGCTTCAGCCGAAACCGTGTCGGCGGACTTGTTCAGGTCGCTTGAACTGGTTTCGAGTTTCAACGAAGCCGCGCGCAGCTTGCCGAGCGCGCTCTCCACGGTGTGCTTGAAATGGCCGATCGTGCTCGCGATCGTGGCGCTGCGCTGTTCGCGCTCCTCGCCAGTCACGGTCTGCGTCCGCGCCAGCGCTTCGCGCTCGATCATGGTATCTCGGAAGACAATGACGGTTCGGGCCATCTCGCCGATTTCGTCGCGCGCATGCGTCGCTGGGATGCGTGCCGACGTGTCGCCTGCGGCAAGGCGCTTCATTACCGCGGCGAGGCCGTTCAGCGGGCGCGTGATGCTGCGGCCGATCATCCAGCTAAAGCCGAGGCCGAGCAGCACCATGGCGATGCCGACGGCGATGATGCCGATGCGCGTGTGATGCTGCGCCCTGGCCAGTGCGGCCGCCGCTTGCGCCGCAGTCGCGCGCGCATGGGCGATGATTTTGTCGGCACGGGGTAGCATGCTCTCGCTGTCCGCGTCGATCACCGTCCGCATCGGATATGCGAGGGTGTAAGCGTCCACCCAGGCGCTGAAGGTGTCGGCATAGGCCTTCACTTGCCGCTCGAGCGAATCCTTCATGGCCGGCGTACCGTCGATGTTGTCGAAGGTAGCGTTGAACTGCTTGTAGGCGCGGGTGAAAAGCTGACGGTTAAGGTCGAACTGATTGAGCCGGTATTCGGTCTCGTGGTGGCGCATCGTCAGCAGGTAGAGCATCAACTTGTGTGCGTCGCCTTCGGCGAGCCACGTCATGTTGTCATTGATGATGCGTTCGACGGCATTGCCGGCGCTGATCAGGTTGCCGCGCAGGCCCGAATCGCGGGTGAAACCCAGCACCTTTTGGGCATGGACCAGCGTGTCGAAATCGCCCTGGAGCGCTTCGACGTCGTTATGCAGTCGGGCGATATCGGGGGTCAGGGAATTGTCGACCGACGCGATCTCATCGAGCCCGTTGAGCGCGGACTTATAGGCCGCGCCGAATCGATCGATGAGGTCCAGGCTCGGGGTGGCGTCGAAATCCTTCACTGTCAGCCGCATGGTGCTTACTGCGGCCTTGAAGTCGCGGCTGGCGCTGGCCAGCTCATCCGATCGCTGAACCGTCATGAACGCCTTGCCGACGGCGTCTTCGCCCGACAGGTAGGTGATGCCGTTGGCGAGGAAACCTGCGACCGGGATCAAGGCCAGCACGACGATGCGGGCGCGCACCGACAGCGAGGAGAGCAACCGTGGTAGGCGCCGCAGAAGAGCCAGGCGTTTCGTGAACTGCATGGAGTCGGATCTCGCCGGTGGCAATTCCGCATGGCCTCGGGGCACGATGCGAGAAAATCCTAAAATGGTTAATATTTCAGCAATTTGCAGGTGTTCTCTTTGGGTTGGGATGGGCCACAACCCGATCCGCGTTGCCCATTGCTTTTGTGCAGTGCACGCGTAGTGTCGTTAACGAATCCGAAGACCACTTAGAGCTGTTCCCGAGGTTGATATGCCGACTGCCGCGACTCGTCCCGCCGCCGGAAACGATCTGATCGACCTTACCCGCGAGGCGGCGAGGGGACTGGAAGCCTTGCTCGGCGACGCCACCGCCAAGGTGCGCGAGCGGGTCGCAGTCGAGGGGCATGTGGTCAGCCGGCTCCTCGACCGCGAACAACGGGCCGCACACGGGCTCGCCTGGCTCGCGACCTATGTCGAGGCCGTGCGTCAGCTCGCCGCCTATGCCGCCCGCATGGCGGCGCAAGGCACTCTCGGCGAAATCGAAGAGCACCTCGTCCGCATCGGCATTGGCGAATACATCGCGCAGATTGTTGGCGGCATCCCGATGAGCCAGAACGAGGTCGTGCGTCCTTCCGACCTCGGCCTGTCGGCGGCGCAAGTCGCCGCGCGCGTCACGCCAGCGGTGGAGCGCCTAATCGCCACCGGAAACACGGCCGAGCGCCGCGGCCGCCTGGTCGCCCTGATGCGCGAGAACCACGGCGCGACATTCGGTGCCTGCGGCCTCGACGATACGCTGGACTCGATCCGCGAGGAGATGCGCAAGTTCGCCGACACCGAGGTGATCGGCCACGCGCAGCAGTGGCACCTTACGAACAGCTACATTCCACTCGAGATCGTCACGCAGATGTCCGAGCTCGGCGTGTTCGGCCTGACCATTCCTGAGGAATTCGGCGGGATGGGCCTCGGCAAGGAATCGATGTGCGTCGTCTCCGAGGAGCTCTCACGCGGCTATATCGGCGTCGGCTCGCTTGGCACGCGTTCGGAGATCGCCGCCGAATTGATCCTCGGCGGCGGCACCGCCGAGCAGAGGGAGAAATGGCTTCCGAAGATCGCCTCCGGCGCGGTTCTACCGACCGCGGTATTCACCGAGCCGAACACCGGCTCGGACCTCGCCTCGCTCAAGACACGCGCCGTACGCGAAGGCAGCGTCTACAAGGTCTACGGCAACAAGACCTGGATCACGCATCCGGTGCGCGCCGATCTGATGACCCTGTTGGTGCGGACGAATCCCAAGGAGACGGGCCACCGCGGCCTCTCGATGCTGCTCGCGGAGAAGCCGCGCGGCACCGACGCAGATCCGTTTCCCGCCAAAGGCATGACCGGCACCGAGATCGAAGTGCTCGGCTATCGCGGAATGAAGGAATACGAGATCGCCTTCGACGGCTTCGAGGTGAAGGCGGAAAACCTGCTCGGTGGGGTCGAGGGCATGGGCTTCAAGCAGCTCATGCAGACCTTCGAATCGGCGCGCATCCAGACTGCGGCGCGCGCCGTCGGCGTCGCGCAGGCGGCGATGGAGCAGGCACTCGACTACGCGCAGAATCGTGTGCAGTTCGCGCGGCCGATCGTCGACTTCCCGCGCGTCGCCGACAAGATTGCCATGATGGCGACGGAGATCATGATCGCGCGCCAGCTCACCTATCACGCCGCGCGCGAGAAGGATTCCGGCCGGCGCTGCGACCTCGAAGCCGGCATGGCGAAACTGCTGGCGGCGCGGATCGCTTGGGCGAACGCGGACAATGCCGTGCAGATTCACGGCGGTAACGGCTTCGCGCTCGAATTTCCCGCCTCGCGCATCCTGTGCGACGCGCGCATCCTGAACATCTTCGAGGGTGCCGCCGAAATCCAGGCGCAGGTCATAGCCCGTAGGCTGCTCGACGGCACCAACTGACGTCAAGCGAACCTAAGCTCCTCCCCGCGCGTTTGACCCGGAGCAAAGCCAAAATTCCCGGCTGCTCCGGGGTCGTGCGCAGGTTTCAAGGAGGAATGCATGTCCGGTCTGTCGATCCGCGAAGGCGAGTGGGTGGTGGTGTGCGACGGCGCCAAAGCGCTCGTCCTCCAGAACGCCGGCGATGCCAAGTTTCCCAACCTCAAGACGCTCGAAGTGTTCGAGCAGGAGGACTTGGCGACGCATGAGCAGGGCACCGACAGGCCGGGACGTATGCCGGCCGGAGTCGGACCGGGCCGCGCCGCGGTCGGCCAGACCGACTGGCATGACCGCGCGGAAGAAGCGTTCCTTACTCGTCTCGCGCACCATCTCGACGCCGCCGTTTCCGCTGGCAAGACCAAGTCCGTGATTCTGATTGCGCCACCGCGCGCGCTCGGCATCTTACGCCCGGCCTATTCGCATGCGCTCAAGGGCGCGCTGCGCGCCGAGCTCGACAAGGACTTCGTCAAGATGCCGGTGCACGAGATCGAGAAGCACCTCAGCGCCGCCTGAACGGCGCCGGCCACTTACCGCTGGCTCGCCGCAATTCGGATGCTATGGTCGCCCGCGATTTGCGGCGAGGACTCCGATGCGCACAAAGCAGGGCAAACGGCTTGGCGGCGCGCTGGCGCTCGCCACGGCAGTTGCTCTCGTCTTTATCGGCGCGGCCGCGGCACAAACCGGACGCAACGATGCGGCGCCGAAACCAACCGAGAGTCCGGCGGTGCCGCTCACTCCTGCGGTCAAGGCCGACCCTATGGCCGTGCCCGGCTTCTGGGACCCGCGCCGCCGGCCGGAGCGGCCGGATTTATCGCGCATCAGCATTATCCGCTTCCTTACCGAGACCGATTATCCGCCGTTCGACTACGCCGGGCCTGACGGCAATCCGGCCGGGTTCAATGTCGATCTGGCGCGTCAACTCTGCGAGGAGATGAAAGTCGCTTGCACGGTGCAGATGCGCCGCTTCGACACGATCATCGACGCGCTCAACAAGAACGAAGGCGACGCGGTCATCGCTTCGATTTCGCCGACGCCCGAGATGCGGCAGAAGGTCGACTTTTCCGACCCCTATTATCGCGTGCCGGCCCGCTTCGTCTCACGCAAGGACGTCACCTTCGAGGAGATCAAGCCGGAGGCGCTCGAGGGCAAGAAGATCGCCGTTGTCGCCGGCACCGCTCACGAGGCGTATCTCAAGGAATTGTTCACGGAAGCCGAGCTGCATCCCTATCCGTCGCAGGAAGCGGCGCGCACGGCGCTGAAGAAAGGCGAGGTCGATCTGTTGTTCGGCGACGGCATCTCGCTCGCCTTCTGGCTCAACGGCACCGACTCCGGCGGCTGCTGCGTCTTCCGCGGAGGGCCTTATACCGAGAGCCGCTTCTTCGGCGAGGGCATCGGCATTGCGGTCCGCCGCAACAACGATCTGTTGCGGCAGGCGTTCAACTGGGCGCTGTTCCAGCTCTGGGAGAAAGGCCGCTTCACCGATTTGTGGCTACGCTATTTCCCGATCAGTCCGTTTTGAGCCAGGCGAGCGCCCCTTCCGCCGCGGCGACACCGGTCGCGAAACAAGCCTGAATCAGATAGCCGCCGGTCGGCGCCTCCCAGTCGAGCATTTCGCCGGCGACGAATACGCCGGACACCGCCTTCAGCATGAAGCGCGCGTCGAGCGCGTCGAAGCGGATGCCGCCGGCAGTTGAAATCGCGCCGGCGATCGGCTGCACGCCAATGAGCCGTACCGGCACGGCCTTGATCAGCGCGGCGAGTTCACCGGCCTGCAATGACGCGAGCGGCCGGCCAGCCGCGATGCTTGCCTCGTGTGAAAGCGCAGTCGCGACCGGCGGCAGCTTGAGCGCCTTGCGCAGCACGTTCGACAACGACTGCTTCGCACGCGGCGCAGCGAGGCGCTCGGCGAGCGCCGCAGCCGTCATGTCGGGCCTTAGGTCGATGTGCAGGGTCGCAGCGCCGTCGCGGGCGATCGCATTGCGCAGCGGCGCCGACAGTGCGTAGACCGCGCCGCCCTCGAGTCCGTTGCGGGTGACGACCGCCTCGCCGCGCACGCTGCGCTCGCCGAACGACAGCGCGATGCGCTTGAGCGGTTCGCCCTCGACACGCTGCATCGCTTGCGACCATGCGACAGTGAAGCCGCAATTCGACGGCACGAGCGGCGCAACCGCGACGCCACGTTCGGCCAGCACCTCGGTCCATGCCGCGTCGGAGCCTAGCCGTGGCCAGCTCGCGCCGCCGAGCGCCAAGACGGTGACATCGGCGGCGGCGACGGTCTCGCGGCCGCCATGCGCGAAGCGCATCCGCCCGCTGTCGTCCCAGCCCAGCCAGCGATGCCGCAATGCGACTCGCGCGCCGAGATTAGCGAGCCGGCGCAACCAAGCGCGCAGCAAAGGCGACGCCTTCATCGCCTTTGGGAAGACGCGGCCGCTTGAGCCGACGAACATCTCCTGCCCGAGTCCTTCCGCCCAGGCGCGCAGCGCCGACGGTGAGAAATGTTCGATGGCCCGCTTCAGCGCCGGATCAATAGCGCCGTAGCGCGACAGGAAGCGGTCGAGCGGCTCGCTGTGCGTCAGGTTGAGGCCGCCGCGTCCGGCGAGCAGAAACTTGCGCCCGAGCGATGGCATGGCGTCATAGACGGTAACCGCGACGCCAGCGCGCGCCAGCACTTCGGCGGCCACCAGTCCGGCCGGTCCGCCACCGATGATGGCGGCGGTTCGTCCTACGTCTGTCCGGGAGGCATGCTCGGTCGGCATCGTGAGCCCGATGTAGCGGTCGCAGGCGCGCTGAGAAAGCCCTGATTTGACGCCCCGCAGGGCCTTGCCTACATGTGCGCGCGGAGGCCGTGATGTCGATCGATACCGCCGCAAGCGTGCAAGACCTGCGCTCCGTCGCCGAACAGTCGAATGCGTGGCCGTTCGAAGAGGCGCGCAAGATCGTCGTCCGGCTGAAGAAACGGCCGAAGGATGAGGTCATCTTCGAGACCGGATACGGCCCGTCCGGGCTGCCGCATATCGGCACCTTCGGCGAGGTCGCGCGCACCACGATGGTGCGCCACGCTTTCCGCGTGCTGACCGATGACAAGATCAAGACGCGGCTGATCGCCTTCTCCGACGACATGGACGGCCTGCGCAAGGTCCCCGACAACGTCCCGAACAAGGATTTGCTCGAGCAGGATCTCGGCAAGCCTCTGACCAAGGTGCGCGATCCGTTCGGCACGCATGCGTCGTTCGGCGAGCACAACAATGCGCGCCTGCGCGCTTTCCTCGACCATTTCGGCTTCGACTACGAGTTCATGTCGTCGACCGATTGCTACAGGTCCGGCCGTTTCGACGCCGCGCTCATGAACGTGCTCGAGCACTTCGACAAGGTGATGGCGGTCATGCTGCCCTCCTTGCGCGAGGAGCGGGCGGCGACCTACTCGCCGTTTCTGCCGATTGATCCGCGCACCGGCATCGTGTTGCAGGTGCCGGTGGTCGGCCACGATGCCAAGCGCGGCACCATCACCTACGAGGATCCGGATACGCAGGAGCGTTTCACCGTTCCCGTCACTGGCGGCCGCTGCAAGCTGCAATGGAAACCGGACTGGGCGATGCGCTGGGTCGCGCTCGGCGTCGATTACGAGATGGCCGGCAAGGACCTGATCGATTCGGTCAAGCTGTCCGGCGAGATCTGCCGCGCGCTCGGCGGCACGCCGCCCGAGGGGTTCAACTACGAGCTGTTCCTCGACGAAAAGGGGCAGAAAATCTCGAAGTCGAAGGGCAACGGGCTCACCATTGACGAGTGGCTGCGCTACGCCAGTCCCGAAAGCCTGTCTGTGTTCATGTATCGCGAGCCGAAGGCGGCCAAGCGCCTGTACTTTGACGTCATCCCGCGCCACGTCGACGAATATTATCAATTCCTCGGGGGCTATACGCGGCAGGACACGCGCCAGCGCCTGTCGAATCCGGTTTGGCACATCCATTCCGGACAGCCGCCGCAGATCGATATGCCGCTGTCGTTCCAGATGCTGTTGACCTTGGTGTCGACGTCGAACGCGGAGAATGCCGAGACGTTGTGGGGCTTCATTGGCCGCTACCGGCCCGGCGTGACACCGCAGACACATCCGAAGCTCGACGAGCTTGTCGGCTACGCCATCCATTATTTCCGCGACTTCGTGCTGCCGGAGAAGAAATTCCGCGAGCCGGCCGACTTGGAGCGCGCGGCGCTCAGCGACCTGCGTGACGCTCTGTCGCAATTGCCGGCGGAGGCGACGCCGGAGGACATTCAGAACGTTGTCTACGAGGTCGGCCGTCGCGAGCCATTCCTCGATCAGAAAAAGAAGGGCAAGGACGGCCGGCCGGGCGTGTCGCTCGACTGGTTCAACCTTTTGTACCAGGTGCTGCTCGGACACGAGAAAGGCCCGCGCTTTGGCTCCTTCGTCGCGCTCTATGGCTTGCAGAACACCATCGACATGATCGACGGGGCGATGGCAAGGAGCGCCTAAGTTCGTCTTATCCCCCAAGGGAGGGATAAGAGCTCACGAGAACGTATCGACCGTGCCGTCGAGCGCCATCAGCCCGAGTTCGGTCTTTAGCTTCGGCTGCCTTTCGCCGACCTGCTTCTTGAACTCCATCAGCGCCGCCTTGTGCGTCGCCGTCTCGGTCGCCTTGTCCTTCACTGCATCGGCGCCGTAGGCGATCTTCGCCGCGCCGCAGTCGCGGTGGTTCATGGCG
>DATCFB010000285.1:0-2648 GCA_036509755.1 Pseudolabrys sp.
ACTTGCGGTGCGCGCTCGATCCGTTGACCAAGGAGATGATCTATCTCGCAGTCTCGGTCACCAATGGCTGCGGCTACTGGATCGCCAGCCACACCGCGGCCGCGCGCAAGGCGGGCATGAGCGAGGCGATGTTCGCGGAGGGGATGGCGGTCACCGGCATGGCCAACGAGACAAACCGGCTGGTCAACGGATACCGTGTTCCCATCGATGCGGCCTAAAACACCTGAAACATTGCAGGTCCCGGGTGGACCGTGGCATCCTCCGAGGCGTCAGTGGGGGCGCTCGAAAAAGAGGGCGCGGCGTCTTGGGGGTCCGATGATGATGATGGATCGCACGTTATTGATGCGGCTGCTCTGCGTGGCGCTGGTCGCCGGCGTGATGCTGCCGGTCGGCACCGCCCTGTTCCCCTATGTCAGCCACGCGATGGACGGCACGCAGTTCCAGGCCATCGAAGCCGTGTTCAGCGCCTCCGCCGGCTACGGCCTCTATGCCCTGATCGGCTGATCGCCTGGGTTACTGATTCTTTTGCGGCGCGCTCGGCGGCTGCGTGGCGTTCTGACCGCTGGCCTTCTGCGGCTGCTGCTGGCGTGTCGCGCCGGGCGGATTCTTCGGATTCGGCGTCTCTTTCGCCCCCTGACCCGTGGTTGAGGGCGTCTTCTGTGTCTGTGAGGACGGAACGTTGGTCGCCTGCTGGGCGGGCGCGCTCGGGCCGGCAACCTCCTGGCGCTGGCTCGTCAGGCCATAGAAGAACACGCACAGGATCGCGACGATCAGAATTCCCACCATGGTGATCTGCCAGCCGTTCGCCGGTGCGGCCTCGCTGTCGCGGACGTGGATGCCGCTGTCGACGACGGCGTGATCGGGATTGACGTGCTCAGGCTCTTGGATGGTCATTGCGGCCTCTCCCGATGACAGAAAACCCCGGCGCGGACCTCGCGCCGGGGCCATTGCAGAGTTCGCTTACTTGCCTGCCGGAGCAGGTGCCGGCGTTTTGGCTGCCGGAGCAGGTGCCGGCGTCGCCGGACGAGGCGCCATGGCGCCGCCCGGGGCCGAGCCGGTCGTGGTCGCGGCCGGGTTGTTCGGCGCATTGCTGGCGGTGTTGGTGCCGCTGCCGTTCCAGCCGCCGATCAGCACGAACACGATAAGGATCAGCACGGCGATGCCGGCGATCCAACCCCACATGGCGCCGCCTCTCGACGTGTCGTCGCGCAGCACGGGGTCACGGAATCGCGGATCCGTCGGCGGATCGGTGTAACGGGGATCGGTCATGGTCAATTCTCCTTGGTTCCCGACGCTTGGCAAGCGTCCCGTCAGAGGCAAAACCCGCAGCCGCGGTCTCCGGTTCCTTCAATAAGCCGCGAAGGGAACTTCTCGTTGCAGCGCGAGAGCGATGCTATAGGTCTCGGCCCGCGCCGGATTCCCGCAATGACCTTCACTCGCCTCGCCGTCGCTGCCGCACCTGTGGCCTTCGTGCTGCTGTGGAGCACGGGCTTTATCGGCGCGCGCTATGGGCTGCCTTACATTGAGCCGATGACGTTCCTTGGCGTTCGCATGCTCTGCGTGCTGGCGATCATGTTGGTCATCGCCTTCGTCAGCGGCGCGCGCTGGCCGAACACGCGTGAGGCGGGGCATAGCCTCGTCGTCGGATCAATGGTGCACTTCCTCTATCTCGGCGGCGTCTTCGTCGCGATCAGCCAGGGCGTGCCCGCCGGCATCTCGGCGCTGTTTCCCGGCCTTCAGCCGATCCTCACCTCAACCATCGCCAACCGTTTCATGGGCGAGACGGTGACGCGCCAGCAATGGTTCGGACTCGTGCTCGGTCTCTTCGGCGTCGTGCTGGTGCTGCACGATCGCTCGATCGTGCTCGCCGGTACGCCGCTCGGCTGGGCGGCGAGCGTGGTCTCGTTGCTCGGCATTACGCTAGGCACGCTCTACCAGAAGCGGTTCTGCGGCCGCATCGACTGGCGCACCGGCAACACCGTGCAATATGCCGGCGCCGGAGTGCTGTTCTGGCTCGCCGCCTTCGCCTTCGAGACGCGAATCATCCACTGGAGCGGTGAATTGGTCTTCGCCATCGCCTGGCTGGTGGTGGTGTTGTCGATCGCCGGCGTGGCGCTCATGTATTGGCTGATCCGCCGCTCGGCGGCGACCGGATTTGCAAGCCTGTTCTATCTTGTGCCGGCGGTCACCGCGCTGATGGCCTATGTGTTGTTCGGCGAGAGGCTCGACCGCGTCTCGGTGCTCGGCATGGTGGTCTGCGCGGTCGGCGTCGTCCTCGCCAATCGCCGCGCGGCAAAGCCCGCGCCAGCCGCAGCTTAGGCCTTCGGCTTCAGCACCATCTGCGTCTGCGTCACCATGGCGCAAAGCCGCCCGTCGTTGCGGGTGACTTTGGTCTGCAAGACGATCGTCGATTTGCCGACGTGCAGGGGCGTGCACTCGGCCTTGGCCACATCGCCGACCGGCACCGGCGCGAAGAAGTTGGTCTTGCTCTCGATCGTTGTCGTGCCATGGCCGGGCGGCAGGTTTGCGGTGGCGCAAGTCCCCCCGAGGTTATCCGCCAGCGCCATGATCGCCCCGCCATGCATGATGTCATGACGGTTGTTCAGGTCTTCGCGCATCGCCAGCTCCGCCGTCACCCGCTCCCGCGA
>DATCFB010000286.1:0-2011 GCA_036509755.1 Pseudolabrys sp.
CGCCGGTCGGGCACCAGCCAGATGATCGCGACGAGGACGTAGAGCGCGATCGACACCCACGGTGCATAGAAGGCGAACACGATCCCGGCGGTGTAAGCCACCGGCGACAGCTTGCCTTTGAGATCGCCGCCGACCGCCTTGCCCAGCACCGAACGCGCACCCTGGCGATGGATGATCGCCATCTGCAACAGAACATAGGCGATGGCCGGCATCAGCAGCGTGACCCCGTAGACCGCGGTCGGTAGCGGCGCGAGGAAATTGCGGCCGAGCCAGCCGGTTGCCGCCGGAACAAGCGACAGCCAGAACAGCAGGTGCGCATTGGCCCACAGGATGAGCCCGTCGACACGGTTCACCGTGTGCAGCATGTGGTGGTGATTGTTCCAGTAAATCGCCAGGTAGATGAAGCTGAGCACATAGCTGACGAAGCTCGGCGCGATCGAGACGAGCGCGTTCGCGCCCGCATCGTCCGGCAGCCTCAGTTCGAGCACCATGATGGTGATGATGATGGCGATCACGCCATCGCTGAACGCCGCCAGCCGATCCTTACCCACGAGCCCCTCCGTCGCCGAAGCGGCATTATGCACCGGCTCGCGCGCGGAAGCCCAGTTCCTCAGACGCTGACGATCTCCTCGACCTCGGCGGTCAGTTCATGGCGCTGCCGCTCGAGCTGGCGCAAGTTGACGAGCAGGCAGGAGAGCAGCGACAGCGGCGCGCGCATGTCGTAGCCGCGCTCGGAGAAATCCTGGACGAAGTCGCGCTGGCGCTCGATCCGTGCCAGCGCATCACGGATAGCCGCATCGATACGCGCGAGAGTTTCAAGACACATTGGAAGTCCCCTTCCACCCCATTGCGGAACAGAAGTCGGCAGAACAGCGAGTGTTCCTCGCACGAGACGTTTTGCGCCCGTCTCGGTTAATTGACGTTTTGGCCGATCACAGACTCACAGGCCTGTGGAAGTATTTGGATGGGGAATGCGATGATATATCGATTTTTCGATTGCGTGACAGACAACCGATTTAAGTCGTTTAAGTAAGCAATTTTTTTCTGTCATCTTTCGTACACAGGCATTCACACTCCGAAGCCAATCGATAGCCTTAGAGCGTAAGGTTCCCGGGCGGCGCTTAGGCTCGCCCGGGACGACGGCGGATCAAGCCACCGCCTTGATGATCCTGCCGAGCTTGTCGAAGATCTCGTCGATCTGCGCTTCCGACACGATCAATGGTGGTGACAGCGCCAGCGTATCGCCGACCGCGCGCATGGTCATATCGTACTCATGGAAGGCGCGATCGAGCGCGTCGAGCCCGCGTCTGCCCGGGCCGTCGGCGCGCGGCGCGAGATCGAGGCCCATGGTGAGACCCATCTGGCGGATGTCGACGACGTTCGGGAGTCCCTTCATCGACATGCAGGCCTGCGCCCATATCGGCTCGAGCTTGCGCGTGCGCTCGAACAAATCCTCGTCGCGATAGAGATCGAGCGTGGCAAGCCCGGCGGCGCAGGCGAGCGGATGCGCCGAATAGGTGTAACCGTGGAACAATTCGATGACCTGCTCGGGGCCTGACATGAACGCATCGTAGATGTGCTTGCGCGCGATGACACCGCCCATCGGCACGGCGCCGGAAGTAACGCCCTTGGCGAAGGTGACGAGGTCCGGGATGACGCCGTAGCGGTCGGCGGCGAACGGCGTGCCGAGGCGGCCGAAGCCGGTGATGACCTCGTCGAAAATCAGGAGGATGCCGTGCTTGTCGCAAATCTCGCGCAGCCTTTTGAGATAACCCTTCGGCGGCGGCAGCACGCCGGTCGAACAGGCGACTGGCTCGACGATCACCGCGGCAATGGTCGAGGCGTCATGCAGCGCGACGAGGTTCTCGAGATTGTCGGCGAGATGCCCGCCCCAGTCCGGCTCGCCGACCGAGAAGGCCTGCTGCTCGCGGTTATAGGTGTGCGGCAGATGGTCGACGCCGGCCATCAGCGTACCGAACTGCTTGCGGTTGGCGACGATGCCGCCGACGGC
>DATCFB010000287.1:0-8863 GCA_036509755.1 Pseudolabrys sp.
TCCTGGGCGCTCGCCACTCTGTTTGATCTCGGCGGCCTCGGCGCCCGCGTGCTCGACGTCATGTTCGTCGTCGGTGGCGTGCTCATAATGGCGCAGTTCATCCGCAACGCGCATCGCATCGAGCCGTTCACCGCGCGCTCCTGACGCGCGAAGCGGCGACGCGAGCCGCCCTCAACGAAAAAGTTAAGGATGTTTTCTGTGCGAGCGAACTAATTCGCTTGCACAACGTCAAAAAAGTGTTATTTCGATTTTGCCCAATTTCGCACGTGCCTGTGGCCGTGTGTCGATCGGTAGGTAGCCGGACAAGAGGCCGGCCAGCCGCCTGAGGCAAGCGAGCTTCGTCTCTTGAGAGAGACGAGTAAGTAGCCTCAAGTTTTCTGATCGGCAGCCGGAGGCGAAACCGGCGCACTCTGCTCTCAGCAGGGGACGCGGCTTAAAGCAACGACGGAGCGGGCTTCTTTGGTCTCTGCTGGCCTTCCACCGCCAGCGACGGGTCACCGATGAGGCTTGTCCATCTTGCCAGCAGCGCGGCGGGGTCACCCTCCAAGCCAAGGCAGCACAGCGGTTAAGAGTACCCGTTCCGGCGCGTCCCCATCGCGCACCGGACTCGGGCTCTAAAGCCGCATCATTAGACGGCGCTGCCGTCCTTTGAGCTGGAGTGTGCGCCCATGACCGAGCGCATTCGCGAATTCCTGCGTAGCCGTGCAGAGGACGGGCCCTGTTTGGTCGTCGACCTCGACGTGGTGCGCGACAACTACACCACCTTTGCCAAAGCGCTTCCCGACACCCGGGTCTTCTACGCCGTCAAGGCGAACCCGGCGCCGGAGGTGCTCGCCCTGCTGGCAAAGCTCGGCTCTTGCTTCGACACCGCCTCGGTCGCCGAGATCGAGATGGCGCTCGCCGCCGGCGCCACGCCCGACCGCCTCTCCTACGGCAACACGATCAAGAAGGAGCGCGACATCGCGACCGCCTTCTCGCTCGGCGTCCGTCTGTTCGCGGTCGACTGCAAGGCCGAGGTCGAGAAGATCGCCCGGGTTGCCCCGGGCAGCCGAGTCTTCTGCCGCATCCTCTCCGACTGCGCCGGAGCGGAATGGCCGCTGTCGCGCAAGTTCGGCTGCGAACCGGCGATGGCCGTCGATGTGCTGGAACACGCGCTCCGACTCGGCCTCGAGCCGCACGGCGTGTCGTTCCACGTCGGGTCGCAGCAGCGCAACCAGCACGCCTGGGACCGGGCGCTCGCTTCGGCGGCGTCCGTGTTCAAGGAGTGCGGCGAGCGCGGCATGAACCTGTCGATGGTCAATCTCGGCGGCGGATTCCCGACCAAGTACCTGAAGACCGTGCCGACGGTGAAAACCTACGGCAACGCCATCTTCAAGGCACTGCGCAAGCACTTCGGCAACCGCATCCCGGAGACGATCATCGAGCCGGGCCGCGGCATGGTCGGCAATGCGGGGATCATCGAAAGCGAGGTCGTGCTCGTCTCCAAGAAGAGCGAGGAAGACGACGTGCGCTGGGTCTATCTCGACATCGGCAAGTTCGGCGGCCTCGCCGAGACGATGGACGAATCGATCCGCTACCCGATCCGCACGTCGCGCGACGGGGACGCGATGAGCCCGTGCGTGCTCGCCGGCCCGACCTGCGACTCGGCCGACGTCATGTACGAGAAGGAGCCGTACCCGCTCCCGGTGAGCCTCGAGATCGGCGACAGGTTGCTGATCGAAGGCACCGGCGCCTATACGGCGACCTACTCGTCGGTGGCCTTCAACGGCTTCGCGCCGTTGAAGACATACCACATCTGACATCGACGGGAGGCGGTTCGCCGCCTCCCCTTCCCTGGCCACTCGATCTGATTGCGCCTGCACGTGCGCCTTGCCGCGCGTCCGGGCGGGGAAGGACCGACATGATCACGATCCGTCAGGAGCGCGTATCCGACGTCGAGGCGCGCGAGGCGCTGCTCGATGAAGCCTTCGGCGAGAACCGCACGCGCAAATCCTCGCAGCGGCTACGCGATGGCCGGTTCGCGGCGGAAGGGCTTTCCTTCGTCGCCACCGACGCCGACCGCACCGTCGGCACCGCGCGCCTCTGGAACGTCGATTGCGGCGGCAGGCCGGCGCTGCTGCTCGGCCCGGTCGCGGTCGCCTGTGAGCGCCGGAGCGAAGGTATCGGCGCCGCGCTGATCGAACATGCGCTTGCGGCGGCGCGGGCCCGTGGCCACGCCGCGGTCATCCTCGTCGGCGACGCGCCCTATTACGGCCGCTTCGGCTTCGGCACCGATAAGACCCGCGCGCTCTCTATGCCCGGCCCGTTCGAGCGTCACCGCCTGCTCGGGCTCGAGCTGGTGCCCCGTGCACTCGACGGCGCGGACGGCGTCATCGCGGCGAGCGGCCGTTCGGTGCCGAAGCCGCGCCGCAAAGCCGCATAATTCGTTCAGAATTTTCCGGGGCGGCCGTGCCGGAATTGGGCGCGGCCGCCCTTCCGTTTGTCGGCCTCGGCGGATATGACCCCCGAGTTGAATGGAGTGGTTCGCGATGACCGACTGGCCCGTTTACGCCACCATTACCGGACCGATCGTCATGGTCGGCTTCGGCTCGATCGGCAAAGGGACGTTGCCGCTGATCGAGCGGCATCTCAACTATGACAAGTCGCGCATCACCGTGCTCGATCCCAAGGACGAGGGCCGCAAGGCGCTGTGCGAGAAGCACGGCGTGCGCTTCATCCAGAAGGGACTGACCAAGGAGAATTATCGCGAATTGTTGACGCCGCTGCTCACCGAAGGCGGCGGCCAAGGCTTCTGCGTCAATCTGTCCATCGACACCGGCTCGACCGACATCATGGAGCTCTGCAACGAAATCGGCGCGCTCTACATCGATACGGTCAACGAGCCATGGCTCGGCTTTTATTTCGATCCCTCGAAGGGAGCAGAGGCGCGCTCCAATTACGCTTTGCGCGAGACGACGCTCGCCGCCAAGAAGGCGCGTCGCCCCGGCTCGACGACCGCCGTCTCATGCTGCGGCGCCAATCCCGGCATGGTCTCGTTCTTCGTCAAGCAGGCGCTGCTCGATGTCGCGTCGGAGCTGAAGCTCAACGCGCCGGAGCCGAAGTCCAAAGCCGAATGGGCGGACCTGATGCGCCATGCCGGCGTGAAGGGCATCCACATCGCTGAGCGGGACACGCAGTGCTCAAAGACGCCGAAGCCGCCGGAGGTCTTCGTCAACACCTGGTCCGTGGAGGGCTTCCTGTCGGAAGGCATGCAGCCGGCCGAGCTCGGCTGGGGCACGCACGAGAAGTGGATGCCGGCGAACGCGCATACCCACGAGACGGGCTGCGGCGCGGCGATCTACCTGATGCAACCCGGCGCCAATACGCGCGTGCACACCTGGTGCCCGACGCGCGGAGCGCAATACGGATTTCTCGTCACCCACAACGAGTCGATCTCGATCGCCGACTATTTCACGGCGCGCGATGCATCGGGCGCGGCGATCTACCGGCCGACCTGCCACTATGCCTATCATCCGGCCGACGACGCGGTGCTGTCGCTGCACGAATTGTTCGGCTCCGGCAGGATGCAGGAGAAGCACCACATCCTCGACGAGAACGAGATCGTCGACGGCATCGACGAACTGGGTGTGCTGCTCTATGGCCACGGCAAGAATGCCTACTGGTTCGGCTCGCAGCTCTCCATCGAGGAGACGCGCGACCTCGCGCCATACCAGAACGCCACGGGCTTGCAGGTCACGAGCGCCGTGCTCGGCGGCATGGTCTGGGCGCTGGAGCACCCCACCGAAGGGATCGTCGAGGCCGACGAGATGGACTTCCATCGCCTCCTGGAAATCCAACGGCCTTATCTCGGCCCGGTGAAAGGCTTCTACACTGACTGGACGCCGCTCGCCGGTCGCCCGGGTCTGTTCCCCGAGGATCTCGACACGAGCGATCCCTGGCAGTTCAGGAACGTGCTGGTGCGCTGACGCGCGCGGCAGAATGAACGACAAAGGGCGGCCCGCAAGTCGGCTATAGCCGACTTGCGCACTTAAGTGCCGATCTCGGGTAAACCCGAGATCGGGCGGGCCGCCCGTTTTGTTTTGCGCTCAGCGCTTGCGCCTACTTCTTCTCTTCCGGCTTTTCGCCGGGCTTCGGCGGCGGCCTCTTTTCCGCAGGCTTCGGCGGCGCAGCAGCCGGCTTCGGCGGGGGTGGCGCAGGTCTTGCTGCCGGAGGCGGCGCAGGTCTTGCTGCCGGTGGCGGCGCGGGATGTGCCTGAGGCGGCGGTGGTGCCGGACGCGCAGCAGGCGGTGGCGCGGGGTGTGCCGGAGGAGGTGGCGGCGCCGGACGCGCGGCCGGAGGCGCTACGTGCTGGATCGCCGGCGGTGGCGGCGCTGCCGGACGTGCCGCTGGGGGTGGCGACGGGGGCTTCGGCGATGACGGCCGCGCAGGCGGCGGCGTCGTGGGCGCAGCGGGCGCATGCGTCGCGGGCGGTGCCGGCGGGCGCGCGCCGCTTGGCGGAGGCGACTGCGGCTGTGCCGGACGTTGCGGCCGCCCTTGCGGTGCCGGCTGTGCCGGTGGCGGAGATGGCGGCGTTGCCGGTTTCACGTTTGGTGCCGGTGATGGCGCAGGGCCGGGTTTGGCGTTCGGCGCCGGTCGCGGCTGTTGCTGCTGCGGGGGCGTCGCACTTGGCGCCGCGGGCGCCACTGGTTGTGCACCTTGCGCCGCGCGCGGCGGACGGTCGCCGAGACGGCCGCGCTCGTTCTTCGGCAGAGCCTGCGGCTTCGGCACGCTCACCGCGGGCGCCACCGTCTGATTGGTCGGCTGCACCGATACGCGCACCGCAGGATTGGGAGCCGGACGGCGCGCACCTTTCGGTGCGTTGCGCCCGCGCGGTCCGAGCGCCTGTGGCTGCACTGTCACCGCGCCTTGCACGCCTTGGGTCACCGCCAGGACGCGCGGCGCGACACGGAACGTTTTCACCGGGTGCCGCGAAATCGCGGCCACGACGTTCGGCGCGATGCCGGGATTGACGGCGAAGCGACGCCGCTGCTGCCCGCTTTGCTGCATGACCACCGTGCGGTTGACGATGACTGTCTGCCGGATGATCGTCATCGTGCGCTGCGACGACATGATGTGCGCATGCAGGCGCTGTGCGCTCATGTAGCGCGGGGCCACGAAAATCCACGACGACGGATTGTCGTCGTATTCGTAGACGACCTCGTCGGGCGGCGCCGGCGCCCAGCCGACATAATCGCCGCCGCGCCGCCAATCGACCCAGGCCGGCGCCCATTCCTCCCCCGGCACCCAAACCCAACCCATGCCGCGGTCGAGCACCCAGCGGCCATAATGATACGTAACCCAGCCCCAGTCGGCTTCTTCGTCGTCGGAGATCCAGTACCAGCCCCAATCGTCGGTATAGACCCAGTGTCCCTCGGTGTAGGGGCGCCAGCCGGCCGGGCGGTCGTCGGGGACCCACACCATGCCCCACCGCGGATGGCGCTGCCATTCGCCGTAGGGTTCGAGCGCGGATTGGAAGTCGGCGGAGACCTGCGCCTGCGCCACCGCGGTCGTGCCGAGTACGACAGGTGCCGCGACGAATGCCGTGGTGAGCGTGCAGCTTGAGAGAAGAGCGAAGGCGAGCCGGCGCAGCGAAGGCGTTATCGACATTGAACCCTCAACCCGTTGGAAAGGCCGAACCGTCTCCATGATGACACACATTGCGGCGACGGCGGGGCCGTTCACAAAGTCAGGACGCCGGCTTCCTGTTCCGTGCCGAAGCCGAGAACCTGGCCGGAATTGTCCCAGCCGAGCGCGGTGACCGGCGTGCCGTCGGCCTGGCGCGCCCCGATCAGCGCGCCATCCTCGACCCGCACCATCCAGACCGCGCCGTCGCCATAGCCGGTGGCGACAACCGCCTGCTTGGGATGCGCCGCCACGACCGTGACACGCGCCTCGGACGGCGCCATCAGGCGCGGCTGGCGGCCCATCGGTCCGTCCTTGCCGTCGAACGGCCAGAGGATCAATTGCTCGGAGCCGGACGTGGCGAGGAACGCGCCGTCGGCGGTCCACGACATCGAGCGCACGCGCGCCGAATAGCCGGACATGCGCATGTGCTTTGAATCGGCGATGCGCCAGCCGTGCAACATCGGCTCCTGCATCGTCGTCACCACGAAGCGTCCGTCCGGGCTGATGGCGACGCTCAGATGCGAGCCTTTCCATTCGAAGAATTCGGGCTTGGCCGCGGCGTTCGGAAACCAGAACGACGCGCCATTGTAATGCGCGACGGCGAGACGAAAGCCCTTCGGCGCGAAGGCGAGCCCGGCCACCGTCGAGGGCGCCTCGAACGAGCGATGCTCGTTCTTGCCGGTGACGACATGCGCGGTCTTGCCCGCCGACCAGGCAACCGAGTGGTCGGGACCGAGCGCGACCCGGTCGATCCAGCGCTTCTTGTCGTCGCTGGCGAGTTCGCTCGTCGCGCCGTGCGCGTCGGTGGCCACGAGCCTGCCGTCGTCACCGCCGGTGACGATGCGGGCACTATCCGATGCGCTCGCAAGAATTCCGCCGCCATGCACGGCGACGCGCTTCTCCTCGTCATCTGCAAAAAGCAGATGCTCCTCGCCGAGCACGAAGACCGGCGTACGGCCGAAGAAGTGGACACCGACGACCTGCGTTGCGGTTGCGATGCGGCGGACACGGTCGGCGAGCGAGGGAATGGCGGTGGAGGATATGCTCATGAGGGATCGCACTTTCGCTTCTTACCCTCCCCTGGAGGGAGGGGGAGAGAGTGCGGCGCGGATTATGCCACGCAGCTCGCGAAACCTTGGCGGATTTTCTCTTGCGGCAGCTCGCGGCCGATGAAGACGATTCGGCTGAGCCGCTCCTCGCCGTCTTTCCACGGGCGCTGATGGTCGCCGTCGAGGATCATGTGCACGCCCTGGAACACGAACCGCTCGGGGTCGTCCTTGAACGCGAGGATGCCCTTGCAGCGCAGGATGTGCGGGCCCTCGGTTTGCACCAGCTCCTGCACCCAGGGAAAGAACTTGTCCGGGCTCAGCGGCTTTTCACTCCGGAGCGACACGCTCTGCATGTCTTCGTCGTGGTAGTGCTTGAGCCCAGAACCTTCGCCATGGTGATTATGACCATCGCCATGATGATGCCCGTGATCGTGATGATGATCGTGGTCGTGGTCATGATCGTGCCCGTGATCGTCGGCTTCGAGGAACTTCGGTTCGATGTCTAGTATGCGGTCGAGATCGAAAGCGTTGCGGCCGAGAACGTCGTCAATCGCCACATTCGAGCGCTGCGCGCGGTGCAGCGTGGCGTAAGGGTTGATGGCGCGGATATGGCCCTCGACGTCGCGCAGTTCGTCGGCCGACACCAGGTCCGTCTTGTTCAGCACGATAACGTCTGCGAAGGCGATCTGGTTCTTGGCCTCGGGGGCGTCCTTGAGTCGATCCTTCAGCCATTTGGCGTCGGCGACGGTCACGACCGCGTCAAGTCTGGTCTTGGCGCCGACATTCTCGTCCATGAAGAAGGTCTGAGCCACCGGCGCCGGGTCGGCGAGGCCGGTCGTCTCGACGATGATCGCGTCGAACTTGCCTTTGCGCCGCATCAGCCCGTCGATGATGCGCACGAGATCGCCGCGCACGGTGCAGCAGATGCAGCCATTGTTCATCTCGAACACTTCCTCGTCGGCGTTTACGACGAGTTCGTTGTCGATGCCGATCTCGCCGAATTCGTTGACGATGACGGCGAACTTCTTGCCGTGCGGTTCCGAGAGGATGCGGTTGAGCAGCGTCGTCTTGCCGGCGCCGAGATAGCCCGTGAGTACGGTGACGGGGATTTTATCGCTGGACTGGGGGGTGGCCATCAGGGAAAGAACTCCGTTTCCGGCCAGATATAGGAGTTCCGGAGCCGAGGCGCAAAAGGCTCCGCCCTGCCTGCCGGCCGCGGACCTCGCTCCACGGCCTTACAGCGAGCGCTGCTTATGCCCGCATTCCTTGCACGTGAATTCGACGCGGGACTGCCCCATCGGCATCTTGACGCGGTTCGGCGCGCCGCATTTGCCGCACACGCACTCGATCCGCGAGTCGACCTTTGTCACGGTGAGCGATCGTTTCGTCATCGCCTCGCGGATAAGACGTTCGGTTTCCTCGCGCATCTCCTGCTTTGACATCGTGCTCCGGCCTGTTCTGCGTCTCGACGCGGCCGCATTCTCTAACAGAAGTGCGACCGTAGGGCGAGGCGGCATGATAAAGGAGATCCATGGCGGATTCAGACGAAAAGCCACTCCGCGCCATCGGCGCTTATTGGCTCGAGGAAGCGGACTATGAGGCCGCGCTGCGGATTTTCGAGGATGGCAATGCCATGCCTCGCACCTGGCAGGAATGGCTCAAGATGGCCCAGGAAATGGAGAACGGCCTCAAAGCCTACGGCCATCCGGTGATGCGGGTCCGTATCGACCCTGCCGCTTTTGCCGACTGGTGCGCAGCGCATGGCACCACGCCCGGCCGCCTCGGACGCCGGATGTTCGTCGCGGAGGCGGTGTTGGAACGCTATGGCGACCAGGACTGATCATGCTGGATATCGCCTTCATCGCCCTGCTGATCGCCGTCCTGTTCGGCTCATGGCTCGCCGTGCTGCACTTCGACGGACGCACGCCCGAGCGCGTGCCGTGGCCGGTAGCGCTCGTACATGCGGCGCTCGCCCTCGGCGGCTTCGGGCTGCTCGCAATGGCGCTTAGAGGTCCGCCGCACGGTGCCGATCAGGGCACCGCTACCTTCGGTCTTGCCGCGGCCGTGCTGTTCGCCGTTGCCATCGCCGCCGGGCTTGGCATCTTCGTGCGCTTCCGGCTGCGCAAGAAAGGCGCGAACGCCCTCGTCGG
>DATCFB010000288.1:0-10131 GCA_036509755.1 Pseudolabrys sp.
CTCATCAAGATGCAGTCGCAACTCATCGCGCAGCAAAGCGCGACCGTCTCAGCGCTGGCCTGAAGCCGGCTTCGTCGCCCATCGCGCCAGCGGCCGCATGAGATGCGGCAGCAGGTAGATGGGGAATTGCGCCACGGCGAAATAAAGCCAGGCGATGTCCGACACGGCGAAGCCCGTCGCCGCCAGCATCAGGCCGATATTGCGGTTGCCGGCCATCAGGCCGATGGCAAAGGCGCGGCCGCGGCCCGCCGGCCAGAAGACGAGCGTCGTCACCGCCATCATGCCGATCGACAGGGCAAAGGCGAGGAGGGTCAATTTCCCGACCAGCATCGGCTCATTGACGAGGTGCGCCGTGACCCCGTCCATCGCCGCAATGGCAAAGGTCATGAACATGAGCACGCTTAGGCCGTCGATGCGCAGCTTCTGCGCGTCGATGAAGGCGCCGCCGGCGATGCGGCGGATCACCGTGGCACCGAGCGCCGAGCCGGCGATGATGAGGGCAAGCCGCAGGCCGAGCGCCAAAGGCGAGGCGAGCGCGGTGCCGAGGAAAAGGTGGGTGAACAGTCCCGCCGAGATCGGCGCCGCCGCGACCGACACGATCAGTCCGGCGAGCGTCAGAGCCACGTCGAGGCCGAGCAGGGCGGCAACCGCGGGTGCCGACATCAGGCCGGGCGCCGAGAGCTGTAGCACGAGGATGAAATAGAGGCCGGGCATCGTCTGGCCGAAACCCGCGTAGAAGAATGCGGCTCCCGTCGCCGCTGGCGCGATCAGCATCAGCCAGACTGCGGCGGCGGCGATCAGGCCGGGCCGGGTGAAGTAGCGCCGCAGCGCCGCCGGGTCGACGCGCAGGAAGGCGAGCATCAGCATGGCGACGATCACCGCGCCGAGGGCGGGCTTGAGCAGCGCCGCGAGTCCGGGCAGCGCCAGGCCGATGAAGATCGACAGCGCGGCGAGCAGCGTGCCGTGCCGGCCGACGAGACTCAAAGCGGCCGCGAGCGCGGCGAGCACGTTCATGTCGGGAAAAACTCCGCCGCCCGGCTGGGCTCGATGCCCTTGATAGCGTCTTACAAAGGGCCGATCTATGCCGGGCGGGCGCAGCCGCCGAATGCGGTGGAAAATAAGCGCGGTGGACAAGGAGACGGAATGGCACGCACCGACGCGATCGTCCTGGGCGCCGGCATAGTCGGCACGTCGGTTGCGCTGCATCTCGTCAAGCGCGGCCTGTCGGTGGCGCTGGTCGACCGCAAGGGCGTCGGCCTGGAGACGTCCTACGGCAATTCCGGCGTCATCGAAGGCAGCACGATATTGCCGCCGGCCTTTCCGCCGGGTCTCGGCGCGCTCATGCGCGTTGCCCTCAAGCGCGCGAGCCAGGCCAATTATCACCTCTCGTTCCTGCCGTATGTGGCGCCGTGGCTGTTCGCTTTCCGCGCCTATTCGCAGCCGCAGCGTCTCGCCGAGACGGCGCGGCTGAACCGGCCGCTGTTCGCGCGCGCGGTCGGCGAGCACGAGGTGTTGATGCAGGAGTCCGACGCGACGCCGCTTCTGCGCAAGACCGGCTGGATGAAGCTCTATCGGCGCGAGGATGCGCTCGAGAAGCTGCGGCTCGAATTCGAGTTGGCCAGGGAGTTCGGTCTGCCGCTCGAGGCGCTCGACGGCAAGGGCGCGCAGGCGCTGGAGCCCGATCTCAAGCCTCTGTTTTCGCACGCGGTGTTCTGGCCGAAGGCGGCGAGCATCAGCAACCCGTTGGCGCTGACGCGCGCCTATGCCAACCGCTTCACGGCGCTCGGCGGCGTCATCGTCAACGGCGATGCGCGGTCGCTGCACCGCTCCGGCCGCGGCTGGCGTGTGGAGACCGACGAGGGCGGGCTCGATTCATCGAACGTCGTCGTCGCGCTGGGGCCGTGGGCGCCCGACGTGCTCGCGCCGTTGGGCCTGAAGCTGCCGATGGCGGTCAAGCGCGGCTATCACCGGCATTTCCGCGGCGACGGCAACGCTACTTTGACACGGCCGGTGGTCGATGCCGATTATGGCTTCCTCATCACGCCGATGGAGCAGGGCATCCGCCTGACGACGGGGGCGGAGTTCGCGGCACGGGACGCACCGCCCACGCCGGTGCAGTTCGACCGGCTGATGCCCCGCGCGCGGGCGCTGTTTCCGCTGGGCGAACGCGCCGACAACGACACCTGGCTCGGCGCGCGGCCGTGCTTCCCGGATTCGCGGCCCGTGATCGGCGCGGCGCCGAAACTGCCGGGCCTCTGGCTCACCATCGGTCACGCGCATTGGGGTTTGACGCTGGGGCCGATCACCGGGCGTCTCATCGCCGACATGATCGCCAGCGCGACGCCGGTGGTCGATCCGGCGCCGTACCGGGCCGAGCGATTTAGCTAGAGCTCATGCCTTGCTGCGATCGCGTTCGCCGGCGTGCGTGATTTCCCGGTAGCGGAAGCCGTCGCGAATGTGCTCGTTGAAGAACACGCCCTTCGAGAACGAGGCGCGTAAATTCCTCGCGACCGCGGGCGGCACGTCGGCGTATTCATAGATGCGGCCGGTGACGAAGGTGACGACCAGCCGCTGACGCTCCGGTTCGTAGGTGAAACTTGAAATGACGCTGGATGGCATGGGTCGTTCCTCGCAAAGGAACAACGCCGCGCGCGCCGCTTGGTTCTCAGCGCCCGAAGCGGTCACTCCAGCTTGGAATGGTGCCGGGGAAGGGCAGCGCCGTCGCCTCGTAGACGCCACGGGCAATCGCACGCGCCAGCACGTTGGCCGCCAGCGTGCCAAGCTCGCTCAAGGCGTAGATCGGATCCGCCAAATCGACGCGGCCGGTGGCGGCGGTGAAGACGACGTCGCCGTCGAGCGGCGTATGCACCGGATAGATCGCGCGCGCCATGCCGTCCTGCGCCATCACCGCCAGGCGGTTCGCCTGTGCTTTGGTCAGCTTTGCGTCGGTGGCGACGACCGCCAACGTCGTATTGCCGCCCGGCGCGCCTTTGCTGCGGAAGGCGAGCGCGCCGCCCGGCCATGGCGATGGCAAGCCGCGGCCGCCGAACTCGCCGTTCTCTTCGAACGGCGCTGCCCAGAAATGCGGGCCATCGCCGACGGTCATGCCGCCGGCGGCGTTTGCCGCGGCGATGGCGCCAACCGTGATGCCGCCTTTCGTTCGCGCTGACGCCGAACCCAGGCCGCCTTTGAGGTTGACGGTGGTGGCGCCGGTGCCGGCGCCGGCCGTGCCGAGAGCGAAGTCCGCGCCGGCTGCCGCGGCCGCCGCGTAGCCGAGCTCGCGGTAGGGCGGAAAGCGTCCCCAGTCCTTGTTGCCGCCGGCGAGCAGGTCGAACAGGATTGCTGCCGGCACGATCGGCACGACGGCTTCGCGGATGCGGAAGCCGCGGCCCTGTTCGCGCAGATAAGCCTGTGTGCCCGAGGCGGCGTCGAGGCCGAAGGCGGAGCCGCCCGAGAGCACGATCGCATCGACGCCTTCGACCGTCTGCGCCGGGTCGAGCAAGGCGGTTTCGCGCGTGCCGGGGCCGCCGCCGCGAATGTCGACGCTGCCGGCGACGGGCCAATCGAAAATGACGGCGGTGACGCCCGAACCGAGGGCGTCATCCTGAGCATTGCCGACGCGGACACCGGCGACGTCGGTGATCAGATTGCGCATGACTTCACCGCTTATCACATCCGTGCCAGCGCGGCACCGGCCACCTTGCCAGCGCCACATGGGCCGGGCATGTAGGCGCCCATGCATGACGTCACGTTTCTTGCAGCACTGATCGCCGGACTGGTCAGCTTCCTGTCCCCCTGCGTGCTGCCACTGGTCCCGCCCTATCTTATTTTCCTGGCCGGCACTTCGCTCGAACGCTTTGCCGACGGCGAGGCCAAACGACAGGTCAAGGGCGAGACCGTGCTCGCCGCGCTTCTGTTCGTGCTCGGCTTCTCGACCGTGTTCGTTGCGCTGGGCGCCAGCGCGAGCGTCATCGGCTCGCTGATCCGGGCCTATTCCGAGCCGCTCGCGATCGTTGCCGGCGTCATCATCATCGTCATGGGCCTGCACTTCCTCGGCCTGACGCCGATCGCATGGCTGCACCGCCAGAAGCGGCTCGAGGTGACGAAGCCGGTCGGTTTGTGGGGCGCCTATGTGATCGGGCTTGCTTTCGCTTTCGGCTGGACGCCGTGCATCGGTCCGATCCTCGCCGCGATCCTGGCGGTGGCGGCGTCGGAGCAGACGGTCGTGCGCGGCGCTTCTCTGCTCGCCGTCTATTCGCTTGGTTTAGGCATTCCCTTCATCGTTGCCGCGCTCTTCATCGAGCCCTTCGCCGCCTTTCTCGCCCGCTTCAAGAAATACTTGCGCCGGGTCGAGCAGGCGATGGGCGCGCTCCTGGTGCTGACGGGCATCGCCTTCCTCACCGGCAGCATCAGTCAGCTGAGCATCTGGCTGCTGGAGGCCTTCCCCGCACTCGGCAAGATCGGCTAGCGTTTCAAAGCGAATGCGCCGCGCAAACAAAAAGCCCGCCGGTGACGGCGGGCTTTTCGCATCTCGGACGTGGGCGAGGTCTATTTTGCCTTCGAGCAGTCGTTGCCGGGGCACTCGACGTAGGTGATCTTGCCGTCGGCGTTCTTCTTCCAGATGTACATAACGTAGTCGAGGTTGGTGCGGTCGCCCTTCTTGTCGTACGAGATGTCGCCCAAGGCAGTCTTGAACTTCATGCCGGAGTGCATCTTCTCGGCGACCTTCTTGGGATCGACCGACTTCGCGGCGGCCGCGGCCTGCGCCATGACCTGCACCGCTGCGTAGCTGTACAGCGTGTAGGCTTCCGGCTCGAACTTATTGGCGCGGAACTTGGCGACAATGTCCTTCGCGGCCGGATTGTTGCGCGCATCCGGGCCGTAGGTCATGAGCGTGCCTTCGACGCCGGGGCCGCCGACCTGAGCGAACTCGTCGGTGGTGATGCCGTCGCCGCCCATCAGGGGAGACTTGACGCCCTGGTCGCGCATCTGGCGCACGATGAGGCCGCCTTCGGTGTGCAGACCGCCCCAGTAGACAAGATCGGCGCCGGACTGCTTGATCTTCGAGACGAGGGCCGAATAGTCTTTCTCGCCGACGTTCACGCCTTCGTAGAGCACGGGCTTCATGCCGCCTTTGCCCAGCGCCTTAACGGTCTCGTCGGCGAGGCCCTTGCCGTAGGTGGTCTTGTCGTGGACCACCGCGACCTTCTTGCCCTTGAAGTGCTTGAGGATGTAGGTGCCCGCCACCGCGCCCTGCTGATCGTCGCGGCCGCAGGTGCGGAACACGTTCCACATCTTGCGTTCGGTGATTTGCGGATTGGTGGACGCCGGCGTGACGTCGAGGATTCCGTTCTCCTGAAAGACCTCGGAGGAGGGCATCGTGACGCCGGAGTTGAAGGCGCCGACCACGAACTTCACGCCGTCAGCGGCGAACTTGTTGGCGACCGAGACACCTTGCTTCGGGTCCGACACGTCGTCGCCGAACTCGACGCTGAGCTTCTGTCCGTTGACGCCGCCTGCGGCGTTGATGTCGTCGACGGCCTGCTGCGCGCCGTTCTTGAGTTGCGCGCCGAATGCTGCGTTCGGCCCCGTGATCGGACCCTCGACGCCGAATTTGACTTGCGCATTGGCCGCGCCCGCGGCGGCGATCGCAAAGCCCAGCGCGAGGCCGAGCGTGGTGGTCTTCAACATCTGTTACCCCTCCAACAATGGTGCCGACGATACCAAAGGCTATATCAGCCCGCTTTGCGACGCCAGCGCAATGGTCCGTCGGCCTCGTTGATCCAGCGATACTGACGTATCATCTGGGCGGCGCGTGCGGCGCGGAATCCGACCAGGCCGACAATCAGGCAGATGGTCGCGTCGACAAGATAGAAGTGTAGCGACAGGAGGGTGCCATCGAACAGGCTGAAATGAATGAAGCGGACCGCAAGTGCTAAAATCAGCGTGTAGGCCACGACCTGCCCCACCGGCCGCCAGGTCTGTGCCGCCGCGCGGCCGGTAAGCCAGGCTGCCCCGCCGCCCAAGAAGACGGTGACGAGGAAGAAGACGCCGAAATTGTCCTCTTCGGCGAGAAGATGCGGAATAGAGAAGGCGTGCGCCAGAGCGTCCATCAGTGCCGGCCCCCCTCGAGATAAGCCTGCCTGATCTCGGGCCGCTCCAAGAGCTCCTGGCCGGTACCTGACAAGGTAATCAGGCCGTTCACCATGACGTAGCCGCGGTCGGCCAGCTTCAGCGCATGATAGGCGTTCTGCTCCACCAGGAACACGGTAAGACCGGTGTCGGTGTTGAGCGCTTTGATCACATCGAAGATCTGCCGCACGATGAGGGGCGCAAGCCCGAGCGACGGCTCGTCGAGCAGGAGCAGGCGCGGCCGCGACATCAGCGCCCGCGCGATCGCCAGCATCTGCTGCTCGCCGCCGGACAGGGTGCCGCCGCGCTGCGAGATGCGCTGTTTCAACCGCGGGAAAAGGCCGAGCACCCGGTCGAGGTTCGCCTCGTATTCGGACGGTTCAGCGACGGTGGCGCCCATCTGCAGGTTCTCGAGCACGGTCATGCGCGAGAAGATGCGGCGGCCCTCGGGCGACTGGGCGAGCTTCAGCCGGGCAATCTCGTGCGTCGGCATGCGCGTGATGTCGCGGCCGTCGAACTCGATCGTGCCCTCGCGGGCGCGCGGATTGCCGCAGATCGTCATCATCAGCGTCGACTTGCCGGCGCCATTGGCGCCGATCAGCGTGACGATCTCGCCGGCCTTGACGTCCATGTCGACGCCCTTGAGCGCCATCACGCGGCCGTAGAAGGCCTTCACACCGCGCACGTTAAGAAGGGGAGTGCTCATGCGCCGACCTCCGCCGCCACTTTGGCGACGTCCTGGTCAGGCACGCCCAGATACGCGGCGATCACCTTCTCGTCGTTGCGGACCGCCTCGGGGGAGCCGTCGGCGATCTTGACGCCATAGTCGAGCACGACGATGTGGTCCGATATCTCCATGACGACCGACATGTCATGCTCGATGAGCAGGATCGACATCTTGTCATCGTCGCGGATCGACAGGAGGAGATCGTTGAGTTCGCCGCTCTCGCGCGGATTGAGGCCCGCGGCGGGCTCGTCGAGACACAGCAGCACAGGATCGATGCACATCGCGCGCGCGATTTCGAGCCGCCGCTGGGCGCCATAGGGTAGGTCGCCGGCCGGATCGTCAGCGCGGCCGATGAGACCGACGCGGTCAAGCCAGGCGCGCGCCTGTTCGATCGCCGCGCGTTCGGCCACCGCGTATGAGGGAAATCCGAGCACGCCGAGCAGCGTGTAACCGGACGCAAGCATCAGCCGGTTATGCTGCGCCACCATCAGGTTCTCCAGCGCGGTCATGCCGGGGAACAGGCGGATGTTCTGGAAGGTGCGGGCGACGCGCGCCTGCTGCGAGACGAGGTAGTCGGGCATGCGCTCGAGCAGAAACAGCGCGCCATCACCGTGGGTCACGGAGCGCTTACCACTGTCGGTCAGCGGTTCGAGCGCGTCCCAGGCGGCGATGCCGCCGTGACGCATGCCGATGCGGCCCTCGCTCGGCTTGTAGAAGCCCGTGATGCAGTTGAACACGGTGGTCTTGCCGGCGCCATTGGGCCCGATCAAAGCGGTGATCTCGCCCTTGCGCGCCTCGAAGGAGAGATGATCGATCGCGACCAAGCCGCCGAAGCGCATGGTCAATTGCTCGACGCGCAGCAGAATGTCGGCCTGATCCGGCATCAGCCGTGGCCCTCACCGACGAGGTCGGCGCTGATCGTCTTGCGCTCCTTCAAGAACACCGAGGGCGAGCGCGTCGAGATCAGGCCGCGCGGCCGCCAGATCATGACGAGCACCATGCCCGCGCCGAAGATCAGCATGCGGTACTGGGTCGGATCGAAGGTCGAGCCGAAAATCTCCTTGAGGAAATCGAGATCGCGCATGATCTCGGTGCCGCCGATCATGGCGATGGCCGCGACGGCGACGCCGATCTGACTGCCCATGCCGCCGAGCACGACGATCGAGAGGATCGTCGCGGACTCGAGGAAGGTGAACGATTCCGGCGAGATAAAGCCCTGCCGCGCCGCGAAGAACGACCCGGCAAAGCCGGCGAACATCGCGCCCATCGCGAAAGCGGTAAGCTTGGTATTCGTCGTGTTGATGCCGAGCGAGCGGCAGGCGATCTCGTCCTCGCGCAAGGCCTCCCAGGCGCGTCCGACCGGCAGCCGTCTGAGGCGGATGGTCACGTAACAGGTGAGCAGCGCCAGCGCGAGGATCAGATAATAGAGAAAGATGGTCCGGTAGATCGGCGTGTATTCGAGCCCGAAGACGGCGGCAAAACCATTATCATCGGCGTTGAACGGAATGCCGAAAAAGGACGGCCGCGGAATGCCGCCGATGCCGGCATAGCCGTTGGTCAGCGCGACGAAGTTGATGAGGATGATGCGGATGATCTCGCCGAAGGCGAGGGTGACGATGGCGAGATAGTCGCCGCGCAGCCGCAACACCGGAAATCCGAGCAGGATGCCCCAGAACGAGGCGAGGCAGCCGGCGAGCGGCAGCAGGATCCAGAACGAGAAACCGAATTCCTTGGCCAGCAGCGCATAGGAGTAGGCGCCGACGGCGTAGAAGGCGACATAGCCGAGGTCCAGCAGGCCGGCGAGGCCGACGACGATGTTCAGGCCGAAGCCGAGCATCACGTAGATGAGAATCTGGATGCCGAAATTGTCGACCCATTTGAGCGCGCCGCCGGTACCGGCGGTGGCGAGCACGACGAAGGGATAGACGATGGTGAATCCGATGGCGAAGGGGATGAACCACTTGCCCAGGATCCTGCGCCAGGCCGGAGTCTCAAGCTTCGCTGCCTTGAGCGCGCGCCGTCTGAGCTTTGGTTCGATCGCGAGTGCGTAGCAGAGCCGGCCGCAGCCGATGATGCCGACGAGCGAGAATAGCAGCGCGCCGCGCCACGTCACCACGATCTCGTTGTGGATATTCGAGATCGCTTGAAATCCGACGAGCGGCAGGAACAGGAAGAACGCGATCAGCGCCGTCAGGCCGGCGTCTCGCAGCGCAGCCACGACGTTGTTACGCGCCTTCGTCGCCTCCGGCATCGTCAGACCTTCTCGACGTCAGGACGCCCGAACAGGCCCTGCGGCAGGAAGATCAGTGTGATGACCAGCACCGAGAAGGCCGCGACGTCCTTGTAGTCGAGCGAGAAGTAAGCCGACCACATGGTCTCGATCAGGCCGATGAGGATGCCGCCGATCACCGCGCCGGGCAGCGAGCCGATGCCGCCGAGGACCGCTGCGGTGAAGGCCTTCACACCCGGCACGAAGCCGTCGGCGAACGAGACGACGCCATAATACATTAGGTACATCGTGCCGGCGACGGCGGCGAGCGCGGCGGCGATGACGAAGGTCATCGAAATGGTGCGGTCGACGTCGACGCCGACGAGGGCGGCCATTTTCTGGTCCTGCTCGCAGGCGCGCTGCGCGCGGCCAAGCCGGGTCTTCGCCACCAGGTACCAGAAGCAGACCAGCAATACGGCGGTGACGCCCCAGATAATCAATTGCCTGAACGAGAGGGTCACCGCGTAGTTGCCATGATCCATCAGCACGAATTCGCCCTGAACGATCGGCGGGATCGATTTGTTGCGCGGGCCCTGCGTCACCTGCACGAAGTTGGACAGGAAAATGGACATGCCGATCGCCGAGATCAGCGGCGCCAGGCGGAAGGAACCGCGCAGCGGCCGGTAGGCGACGCGCTCGATGGTCCAGTTGACCAGCGAGGTGAAGACCATCGCCACCAGCAACACCAGGAACAGCGCGACCGCGATCGATGTGACGCCCAGGAACGAGGTCAATATGAGGAGAGCGATGAGCGAGATGAACACCGAGACCATAAAGACATCGCCATGGGCAAAGTTCACCATGCCGATGATGCCGAACACCATCGTGTAACCGATGGCGATGAGGCCGTAGATGGAGCCTAGTGTGATGCCATTGATCAGCTGCTGGATGAAGACGTCCATCCGTTCCCCTGCCGCCTCGCGAAGCTGCGCCCCTCACGCAATACGCCCGCGTGCCCGAACGGTAACAGGGCCAACCGCGAGCGGCAACGCCGGATCGTGCT
>DATCFB010000289.1:0-11410 GCA_036509755.1 Pseudolabrys sp.
CGGGATAATCGCTGAAGGCATCTAAGCGAGAAACCCACCTCGAAACGAGTTCTCCCTTGAGAGCCGTGGTAGACCACCACGTTGATAGGCCGGGTGTGTAAGTGCGGCAACGCATTGAGCTTACCGGTACTAATAGCTCGATTGGCTTGATTGCTCTCATTAGTTAATGCCCATCGTCTCCCTTTCGGGAGGCAATGGAGAACACTGAAAAGACAGACCAGCAGCTTGCCGTGCGAGACCCTCGGGTCGAGCGCCAGGCTGTGTGTTCGCAACGACGCGAACCTTTGCTTCATTCGTCCTTGGCCGGCCTGGTGGTTCTAGCGGGGGGCCTGTACCCGATCCCATCTCGAACTCGGCCGTAAAACTCCCCAGCGCCGATGGTACTGAACCTCAAGGTTCGGAAGAGTAGGTCGCTGCCAGGCCTGCCAAGGACGTTTTCTCCTCGACACGATGACCGTTTTGCGAAGCTGTCGCTTCGCTCCGCCAAAACGGCCGCCAGCAATGGCGGCCGTTTTGTTTGTGGAGCTGCCCTCCGCAAACACCGGCCGCCGCGGCTTCGCCTCCGCGGCGGCTTTTTCGTCTGCCCGGCCGCTTCGAACATGGCTGTCCGTTCGGGCCGGTCACGGCAGCGGGTTCGGTCAATAGGGCCGGTAATCGGCATACCTTGCCGGCTCTCCGTCGCGCGTCCGGAAACCGTCCGCCGGACTCAGCAGCGCGCTGCGGAATAGTATGACGGTCGCGGCTTCGATAGCCAGAAACTGGTAGAGAGAGAAGACGGCGACCACTCCGTCGTGGACGACGCGGAGGAACGTGTTCGGCGGCAAAATGACGACGAAGATCGCGAACTTTGCCAGATCGAATAGCAGTAACGGCGCTGCCATGAGTGCCATTGTCAGATAAACGTCCGATGCTCGTCGCCAGGCGACGAGCAATCCTGCGGCTACGGGCCCCGTGATGGAGGAGGAGATGGAAGGCCGCACGAAAACTGTCAGGCTGTAGATTGCGAACGATACGAGGGCTGCGGCCGTGGTGGCGTGCCGCGGCCAGTTTGGTGCAACAAACAGCGCCGATATCTTCAAATCGAGAGAAAGACTATAGTCGAAGAACCACAGGCCAAAGCATATTGTGCCGGCGAGAGCGCAGATACGCGGGATATTTCGCGAGCGCGTCGGAAATCGGACGTTCACGAAGGCCTTGTTCGGTTCGGCGTCGATGAGCGCGAGATGCAGCGGCACGGCCAGCGCCGCCATGATCGCCGCCATCGCGGCCTGCCATATCAGGCTGCCGCCCAGCAGCGCCCAATTCCCAGCCGATGAGTTGTTGAAGTAATTCTGCATCGCGATGCCGGAAACAATGATCGCAGCCATGGCGAGCGCGGTCTTGATATGGCCCCTGACGAAAAGCACAGCCTGACGCCAAGCCATGATGGGAATCATCAGCGGGCGTAAATCTGATTTTGCTCCGCGCCAGATTATGTATCCGCCGCACGGCAGCACGACGACCCAAAAAAGCACTACGCTGAATGGCGCCGGCCCCATCGCTCAGGTCTACACGTATGCGCGGACCATCCGGCGGGGGGTCGTCACCCGGGCACGAACCAGGCCGAACGCCGATCGAAGGCGTGCCAAAATCGATCGTCGCTTATAAACAGACGCGCTGAAACCCAACAGAAGATACGAAAGCAGGCCCGCCCCGGGAAGCGGGCCCGGATCCGCCGTCAACGTCTCCGGCGACATGATGCTGCTGTTAACAAAGCTACCGCCCAAGGTAAATTGATTGATTCCGTCGCTGCTCGCGTCGGCCTGCGAAAGGACGAATTGAGACGAGGCTGTCTTGATGTCCAACTGATTGGCGGATGCAGATGCAAAAAACGACGGGCTGGACAGATCATTGAGGGTTGGGCTCGTTCCCAAGTTGCCGCAGCAATTACCCGACGTCGATAAATTACCGCCAGCCAGAATTCCTGTGCCGCTCCCGCCTACGACGCCAATAACCTGGAGGCCGTTGAGGACGAGGGTGATGGCACCGGAGCCGAGACCGCTGTTGAAGCTAAAGACGTAGTTCGACGAGGCCGCCGCCGGCCGGACACCGAGCCCCACGAACCATGCCACAAGCAAACACGCGACGGCCGAGCGACCCCACACCGGCCATGCCATAGACAGTTCCTCCTGCAAGCCGGTCACACACATCACCTCTCGTTTGTCCTTGTCAACGTCCACGCCGGGTTTGTCGCGCCGCTCGATCAGGCCAGACGGTGCTTAGGCTAAGACCTCGCTCCAGATACGTCAGCATAATTCCGCGACCACCGGTTTCATGCCGGATCTCTTTCGCGGCTTTAACGACACGATCATGAAAAAGATGCCCCTGCCGCCCTTCCCATTCGCGCTTGCTGTTGCTAGATAGCCCATGCAACTCGCGGGTCTTCCCCGCGTTTCGCATTTTGGCGCGGGGTGGAGCAGCCCGGTAGCTCGTCAGGCTCATAACCTGAAGGTCGCAGGTTCAAATCCTGCCCCCGCAACCAAAATCCGGGCCGCCGGGACGGTCCTCATTCTCCAAAATCCAAAGGTTTTGCGCCCCGGTCGTCAGGACCGGCGGCCGGCGGTTGCGCCTTCGGCCGCGATTATCGGCGGAGAAGCCGCCTTTGTCCGGCCGTGCCGGAGGATTAACGGCGGGGCCGGGCCGATATTGGCGACCAGTCCCGTTGCATGCCGACTGCTAGATTCCGGCGGTCGCGACTTAGCGCCTCTCAATGCGTGCCGACGACCGATGGCAGCCACAGCGACAGGAACGGAATGTAGGTCACCATCATCAGCACGATGAACATGACGCCGTAGAACGGCCAGATCGTGCGCATAACCTGTTCGATGGAAACCTTGCCGACGGCACAGCCGACGAACAGGATGGCGCCGACCGGTGGATGGCACAGGCCGATGCCCAGATTGAGCATCATGATCATGCCGAAATGGACCGGATCGACCCCGAAGTTGATCATGACCGGCAGCAGGATCGGCGTCACGATCAGGATCGATGGCGCCATGTCGCATAGGCAGCCGAGCACCAGCAGCAGGATGTTGATCAGGAACAGGATGACGTATTTGTTGTCCGAGATCGTCAGGAAGAATGCCGTGATCTTGGCCGGCATCTGCGTGAGCGCCATCACGTAGCCGACGGCGGCGGCGCAGGCGATCAGCGACAACACCATCGCGACGGTTCGCAGTGTACGGTGCACGAGCTTCGGCAGGTCGCGCCATTTGTAGTCGCGATAGATGAACATCGTGACGAAGAACGCCCACATGCACGCAACTGCGCCGGCCTCGATGGCGGTAAAGATGCCGCCGAGAATGCCGCCGATGATAATGACCAGCGTAATGAGACCCCAGGCGGCCTCGATCGAAACCTTGATCGCGTCTTTCATCGGCATCGCTGTGCCGCGCGGATGGCCGTCGCGATAGGCGATGACAATGCACAGCACGATGATCGAAAAGCCGAGCAGCAGGCCGGGCAGGACACCGGCCATGAACAGGCTGATGATCGAGATGCTGCCGCCGGTCGCCAGCGAATAGATGATGGCATTGTGGCTGGGCGGCACGAGCAGCGCCTGAACCGAGCCGGTGATGGTGACGTTGGTGGCGTAGACGCGCGGGAAGCCGCTGCGCTCCATCTGCGGGATCATGACCGAGCCGATCGCCGAGACGTCGGCGACCGACGATCCGGAAATGCCGCTCAGAAACGTCGTCGCGACGACGTTGACGACAGAAAGCCCGCCGCGCACGCGGGTAAAGCCGACGAGGACGTCGGCGAAGGCCACCATTCGCCGGGCCATGCCGCCTTCCGCCATGATCGCGCCGGCGAGGACGAAGAACGGAATCGTCAGCATGGCCACCTTGCTGACGCCGTTCGAAATCTGAAGCATGACAGCTTCGAGCGGAATGCCGATCCACAAGGAGGCGGCGATGGCGGCAAGACCCAGCGCGTAGGCGATCGGCACGCCGATGAAGAAACAGAAAAACATCGTCACCAGAAGAACGGCGATGTCCATTGCGGCAGTCCCCCAAACCTCGATGCGCTTTTAGTGCTGTGCGGCCGCTCTGGCTGCGGCTTCGTGTGGCGGTTCGCCGATCCAGATACGCTCGACGACGAACAGCAGCAGCGCGAATCCGCCGAGAGGGATTGGCACGTAGGTCAAACCGACCGACAGCCATGGAAATTCGTCAATCGAATTCAGCCAGGTCGCCTCCACGAGCTTTTCCCCATAGACGATCATGAACAGCGCCATGGCGCCGACGAGAAGCTCAACCAGAACATCGGCAGCGCGCCGAAGAGGATCCGGTAGCATCGCTACGAAGAACGACACGTTCATATGAAGGCTGGCCCGGTAGCAGGCCGCCGTTCCGATGAACGTCAGGACGATCGTGAGAAGAACCGCGGTGCGCTCGGGCCACGACGAGGCGCTGTTGAGCGCGTAGCGCGTAAAGACGGCCCACGGGATGACTGCGGAAATCAGAACCAGGGCTGTGCCGGCGATCCAGACGCACACCAGATACAGAAGGTCCATTGCCCTGCGATAAGTGGCCGCCATCGTTCACGTCCCTGAGATGCAGCCGACAATCGGCGCCACGCTCCCCGGCCGCGGGGCGGGGGGAGCGTGGCGGGATGGCCGGTTACTTGACGTCCTGGATGCGCTTGATCATCGCCGCATATTTGGGACCGTATTTGTCCCACACCGGCTTGACCGCTTCCTGGAACTTCTTCTTCTCGGCGTCCGAGACGTGGATGATCTGGATGCCGGCCTTCTTGGCCTTTTCCATCGCCTGTTGCTCGTAGACGTCCCAGAGCTTGCGCTCTTCCATCTGCGCTTCACGGGCGAATTTCTTGACGTCGGCCTGCTCGTCCTTCGACATTGAGTCGAAGATCTTCTTCGACATCACCAGCATCTCCGGAACGATGAGGTGCTCGTCGATCGTGTAATATTTTGCCACCTGATAGTGGTTATCGAAGACGAAGCTCGGCGGGTTGTTCTCGGCGCCGTCGATGACGCCGGTCTGCAACGATGTGAACACCTGATCGTAGCCGAGCGGCACGCCGTTGGCGCCCATCGAATTCGCCATCTCGACGAACATCGGGTTGCCCATGACGCGGATCTTCAGGCCCTTGAGGTCGGCCAAATCCTTGATCGGCTTTTTGGTGTCGTAGAAGTTGCGGGCGCCTGCATCCATCCAGCACAGGCCGACGAGGCCCTTGCCGCTGTTAGTTACCTTATCCAGCAGGTCTTGCCCGATCTGGCCGTCGATGACCTTGCGCATGTGCTCGGTGTTGCGGAACACATAGGGCATGTTGAAGACGTTGAGGGCGTCGACGACCGGGCCGAGCGCGCCGACGGAGACGCGCGCGAGCGCGATAGCGCCGACCTGGGCCTGCTCGATCGCTTCCTTCTCGCCGCCGAGTTGCATCGACGGAAACATCTGCACGGTCACGCGGCCGTTCGTGGCCTTGTCGAGCTTCTTACCCATGCTCTCGACCGCCGCGACGGTCGGATAGCCTTCGGGATGCACGTCGGACGCTTTCAGCACCAGCTTCTGCTGGGCGCTGGCCGAACCGACCGCGAACGTCATTGCGGCGACGGCGACGCTTGCCGCAACCAGGGTTCTCGTCATTGTCATGGTCGTCTCCTCCTCCAATCGTTACGTTTCGTCGCGTATCCGCTCGGCGGACTGCTCCCTTCGGCGCAGCCGCCGCCGGCGCGGTTGAAAATTGCTCCGCGCCGCCTTGGCGTGCTACTCGTCAGGTCATATGATGACCTGACGACCCAAGCCGGTGTCAAGCCTTTGGCCAAACGATCTGCGAAAAATCTCCACCTGCTACGGCCGCTCGACGCACCGCGCGGGCTGACGGCACAGTTGGTGGCCAGGCTTACGGCCGAGATTACCAGCGGTAAATTGTCGCCCGGATCGCGCCTGCCGACCGAGCAGGAAATGATCGCCGCCACGGGTGTCAGCCGCACCGTCATTCGGGAGGCCGTGGCCGCGCTGCGGGCGGACGGGCTGGTTTTCACCCGGCAGGGCGTCGGTGCCTTCGTCGCCGACCGGGTCCGCCGGCCCTTCCGCGTCGATTTCGACGAGAATTCGCCGTTGCGCGAAGTGCTGAATGTCATGGAGCTGCGCACCGGCGTCGAGGTCGAGGCAGCCGGCTTGAGCGCGGAGCGGGCGACCCCGGCCCAGCTCAAGAAGATCGTCGACCGCTATCAGGCGATCGCGGTGGTGGTGGATCGGGGCGGCAACGCCGTCGACGAGGATTTCGCTTTCCACTGCGCTATCGCCGACGGCACCGGCAATCCCCAATTCCGCCGCCTGCTGGAGTATCTCGGCCGCTTCATCATTCCGCGCCGGACGGTGTGGGGCTCGACCAAGCCGGCCGCGCGGCGGGTCGATCTCCGTACCTTCCAGCGCGAGCACAAGGCGATCCTCGATGCGATCAAGGCCGGTGCGGCGGAGGAGGCGCGCGCGGCGATGCAGCGCCATCTGCTCAATAGCCGTAGGCGATACGAGACGATCGCGGCCGAGCAGCGCGCGGCGAAAGAACTTTCCGACACGAATGACTCGAGAGTTTCTTCATGAACAATGTTCTGTTGACTGGAGCGGCCGGCGATGTCGGCACGCGGCTGCGAAAGCTGTTGAAGGGTGTCTATCCGGCGCTACGCGTGAGCGATATTCGCTGCCCGGCGGACCTCGCGCCCGGCGAGGATTTCGTCCAAGGCGACCTCGCCGATTACGCCGCGGTCGAAAAGATGGTCGCCGGCATCGACGGCATCATCCATCTCGGCGGCTTCTCGGTGGAAGGGCCCTGGCAGACCATCCTCGACGCCAACATCATCGGCACCTACAACCTGTTCGAGGCGGCTTACCGCGCCGGGGTCAAGCGCGTAGTCTTCGCCTCATCCAACCACGCCGTCGGCTTCTATCCGCGCACCAAGAAGATCGGCGTCGATGTCACGGTGCGGCCGGACAGCCGCTACGGCGTCAGCAAGGTCTTCGGCGAGGCGCTCGGCTCGCTCTACGCCGAGAAACATGGCCTCGGCGTAACCTGCCTGCGCATCGGCAACGTCAACGACAAGCCGATCGACGTTCGGCGGCTGGCGATCTGGCTCAAGCCGGAGGATCTCGTGCAACTCATTCGCATTGGCCTCGAGCATCCCGGCATTCGCTTCGAAATCTTCTACGGCGCTTCCGACAACGCGGCGGCCTGGTGGGACAACAGCAACGCCCGGCGCTTCGGCTACAAGCCGGCCGGCGTCGCGGACGACTATCGCAATGAAGCGGAAATGGCGCAGACAAAGATCGCATCCGATCCGGTCGGCGAACGCTATCAGGGCGGCACCTATTGCAGCGACGGATACGACGCGGACAAGCGGCGCTGACTACACGGCTCCCGTCAGTTCGGGCAGATATAGCCGGCGCCGCTCGGGTTCTTGAAGCAGCCGACCGACTGCGGCAGCAGATGTTTTGGCAACCAGAGAACGATGTCCGGGAAAAAGATGCAAAACGCTATCGCCGCAAAGAAAACGACATAAATCGGTAGCGACGCGATCATCGCGCGGCCGAAGCGTACGTGGACGAATTTCGACGCCATCAGCAGCGCAAGGCCATAGGGCGGCGTGATCAGCCCGAAAGCCAGCGTCACGATGATAACGACGCCCATATGGACCGGGTTGATGTCGGCGTTCTTCGTCAGGTCAGAGATGATCGGCATGAAGATGATGATCGCCGGAATGGCGTCGATGAAATCGCCGACGATCACGAACAGGACGACGAGCAGGAGCATGATGCGGAACGGATCGTTGCCCGCCGCGTGGGCGATCCATTCGGACACGACTGCCGGGCCGCGCAGATAGGCCAGTAGCCAGCCGAACATCGAGGCCGCGCCGATCGTGATCAGCGGAATCGAGTACAGCATCCCGGTCAGGGCCATGTCGCGGGGCAGGCGCAGAAGATACTTGACGTTGAGCAGCGGAATCGCGACCAGCACGATATAGGCGATGGCGATGACGCCGGCTTCGGTCGGCGTGAATTGCCCGGTCAGAATGCCGCCCATGATGATGATGGGAATCAGCAACGGCACCACGGCCTCCCTCGCCGCTGCACCGATTTCGCCGAAACCCGCGCGCTTGCGCTTGATGCCGACCGGACCGAAGAAGTAACTGTAGATCATCAATCCGATGCCGACGAACACGCCCGGCACCACGCCACCCAGGAAAAGCCCGCCGATGGAAACGTTTCCGGTCGCGCCATAGACGACCGCCATGATGCTCGGCGGAATCAGGTTCGCCATGGTCGAAGCCGAGGCGATCAGTGCCGCCGTAAACGCGCGGTCATAACCTTCGCGGTCCATTTCCGGCCCGAGCGTGCGGGTGAGCACCGCGACGTCCGCCGTCGAAGAGCCGGAAATGCCGGAAAAGAACATGCTGAACAGTGTGACCACTTGGGCGAGGCCGCCGCGCACGTGGCCGACGAGTGTCTGCGACAGCCGGACCATCCGTACCGTCACATTTGCCGAGGTCATCAGGTCGCCGACGAGCAGGAAAAACGGCACGGCAAGCAGCGCCTCGACATCCATGCCGTTGAAAAGCTGAGCCATCATCGAAGGGAAGCTGACCGGCGTGAATCCGGTCACGATCAACACAGAGGCGATCAACGCGAATGCGACCGGCACGCCCAGATAACCGAGCGAGAGAAACAGGAAAGCCATCAGAAAGATGAGCGCGCCGTTCGACGTCACAGTGACGTCCTCCGCTCGTCGACGTCGGTCACGGCGAAGCCATTGCGCCAGCCATTGACCATCTGCTCGATCGTGAAAAGGGCGACAAGCGCGCCACACATCGGAATGGCGGCGTAGAACACCGCCATCGGCATCATGGACGGCATGCTCAGGCTCTTGAATCCGTCGAGCACGTTGAAATAGCCGAAATAGACCATGCAGGCTGCGACGCCGAGCACGACCGAACGGCTGAAAATTTCGAGGGATAGCCGTGCCCGGCCGGTCATCGATTCCGCCAGGACGGCAAGATAGAGGTGGTCGTTGCGCCGGGTGGCCGCGGCAACGCCGAAGAAAATGCCGTAGATGAAGAAGATCATGGTGGCTTCCTGCAGCCACAGCCACGGATGACCGACAGTCCGGGTCACGATATCGCACAGCACCAGCACGCAGAATCCGGTTAAGGCGATGCCGCAAAGGATCATCAGGATCCATTCGAGGCAATCGAAGGCCCGCCATTTGAGATGGCGCTGCTGTTGCAGGACGAGGCTGTCAAATGCGGTCATGTCGATATTGCGAGAGAACGGGCGCGGAAGGCCTGACGACCTTCCAGCGCCCGGATCATCGTCGCCGATCGGTTATTGAATATTGCGGACGAGTTCGAGCACCTTGACGGCGTGCGGGCCGAGTTGCTGCGCGAGCTTGTCCTGGATCGGCTTGCTGATTGCCTGGAAACCGCTCTTGTCGACGTCCTTGACGATCTTGACGCCCATCTTCTGCAATTTAGCCAGGGCTTCGTGCTCCAGCTTGAACGCGGCGACCGGCTCGTTCTTGCTCACCTCGTCGGCCGCGGCCTGCATCCATTTTTTCTGCTCGTCGGACAGGCTCGACCAAACCTTGTCGCTGACGAAGAGGGCCGCATTGTTTGCTTCGTGCTCGGTCAATGACAGCACAGGGGCCGGCTCGTAGTGCTTGTTGATGAGGTAGTTGTTGATTCCGTTCTCGGCCATGTCGACGACTCCGGTCTGAAGCGCGGTATAGACCTCGCCGAACGGCATGTGCACGACCTGGGCGCCGTAAGCGGGGAAGGTCGTATCTTCCGTTACGGTCGCTTGCACGCGCATCTTGATGCCCTTCAAATCCTCGACCTTCTGCACCGGTTTCTTGCCGTACATGTGCCGCAGGCCCTGGCAACCGAGCGCCAGCATGTGCGCGCCCTTCATCTTGGCGGCGTAGAGGTCCGCCATCGCCGCAATGACCTTCGGGTCGGCGAGCGTCTTGATGGCGTGCGCCTCGTTGCGGAAGATGAAGTGGATCGAGAACACGCCGGACTCCGGCTGCGCCGTCGATGCATTGGCGGTCGACAGGAAGACGAAGTCGATGTCTCCGGTCTGCACCTTCTGCAATGTCTGCGCTTCGGTTCCGAGTTGCGCGCCGGGATATTGATTGATCGAGAGCGTGCCTTTGCTCAGCTCCATCAGCTTGTTGTTGAAGATGTCGGCACCGACGCCGTAGCCGCTATTGTGCGGCTGGTCGTAGGCGAACGAAAACGTGCGTTTCTGCGCGTTTGCCGGCAATGCCGAGAGTGCAAGCGCGCCGGCGAATACGACGGCGGATAGAACATCGAAAGCGCGACGGGCAAGCATGTCATTCCTCCCAATGCCGAGATCGGCGGCGCGCCGACGGGCCATTTGAATTGCGCTTGACCGCGCTTTTGTTGGCCGGAGGGTGTGGCGTGCCCTATGCCTTGTCAAACCGATTCGTCGCTGCACTGCGGTTCGGACGAGCCGGCGCGGCATTCTTGGGCAGCCGCGGGCAGGCTGACGTGCCTCACGGAAGTGTCAGCGAATACCGGCGGCGTGACGCCAGCAACGTCACGCAAGTGTTGCGTCCGCCGCCGATTGTTGGGCAGAATGGCGCCGCAAAAACAGCAAGAAAACGGTGTGCCCGTATGCGCCTGAGTTCCCGCCTTTCTCCCCCTGCAATCGCTCTCAGCCGCCGCACTTTGATCGCCGCGCTGCCGCTCCTGCTTGCGGCCTGCGGCCGCCAGGGCTTCGACGTCCTCTCGGGCGGCGATTACGGCGCGATCAATGACGGCGGCTTTACGGTTCCGGCCGTGGATACGACCAGCGTCGATCCCAGCCTTATGCGGCAGGAGGTTTCCTGGCATGGCCGAGAGAAGCCGGGCAGCATCGTCGTCAACATCCCCGAGCGGAAGCTCTACCTCGTCGAGAAGGACGGCATGGCGCTACGCTACTCGGTCGGCGTCGGCCGTTCCGAGGCGCTCGATTTCCGGGGCAGCGCCGTGATCGGCCGCAAGGAGAAGTGGCCGCATTGGACACCGACGGCGACCATGATGTCGGCGATGCCGCGCTATCGCGCCTATGCCGGCGGCATGAAAGGCGGCCTCGAAAACCCCCTCGGCGCGCGCGCCCTGTATCTCTATCGCGACGGCCATGACAGCTATTTCCGTCTGCATGGCACCAACGAGCCGGATAGCATCGGGCACGCCGTCTCGAGCGGCTGCATCCGTCTGCTCAACCAGGACATCATCGACCTTTACAACCGCGTCCCGGTCGGCACTCACGTGACAGTGGTGCAAGGCTGAGCGGGCCCTGACTTTCAGCCCTGCGGCAGGCGCGCCCAGTCGATCGGCGGGAGC
>DATCFB010000290.1:0-6129 GCA_036509755.1 Pseudolabrys sp.
ATGCCGGCAGTGCCGAAAATCAGATCGACCGCGACGATGCCGATCAGGATGAGCGCCGGCGGAATGGTGATGAAGTGCCGCTCCAGCAGCGGCGCTGCGATATAGCCCTCGACGAGATGAACGAAGAGATAGGCGGCCAAGGTCCACAGCATCGGCCACCAGCCGACGGTGAGGGCGACGAGCAGCGCCGGCACGGCGCTGATGAACGGCCCGACATAGGGGATGATCTCGGCGATGCCGGAAATCAGCGCCAGAGCTATCGGGTCCGGAATGCCGATGAAAAAGAGGGCCACGAACGTCATGACACCGACGATGAGCATCAGTACGAGCTGGCCGAGCAGCCAGCGCCGCAGCGTCGTCTCGACCAACGCGATTGTCTCCTGCACGCGCGGCTGTGAGGCGGGCGAGAACATCGCGGTGATACCGCGACTGTAGAGCCGCGGCTGGGCCGCCAGATAGATTGCGGTGATGACGAGAACGACACCGCCTTCGATGAAGCGGAAGCCGACAGACGCGATTTCGGTGGCCGTTGACGTGATCAGGGAAGTTGCCTTCGCCGCTATGGTCGAGCCGAACTGACTGGCGCCGTCTTGCGTCATCATCGACTGCAGGTGTTGCTGCCCGGTCTGCACCTGCTTGAGCACGCCGCTGAATTGCGACGACAGTTGCGAGCCGAACAGCCAAAGCGTGACGCCGATCACCGCGGCCACGAGCAAGGTCGCAAGACCGAGGCCGATCTTCTGCGGCAAACGGGTCCACGACGCGATGATGGAGGCAAGCGAGCCGAGCAGAATCGCCGTGAGTACGCTGCCGAACGCAAGAAGAAGCGCGAGCCGCGCGTCCCATAAAATCCAGATCAACAGCGCCGCCGCGCCCCACGTCAACGCGGTCTGAAACTGCCGACTGTTGCTTTGCCAGTCCATGACGATGCTTGCGGCGGCCAGAGGCCCTGCGCGCCAGGCTCGCATCGAAGCAACGGAGCCCTGCGCGCACTCGTTCCCGCGTGGGCGGCGCGCTTCATCGCCACATCATCGTCATGTTTCCACCGCGTCGCGGGCGCGGTTCCTGAGTGCGCGCCACGCTCTCGCCACGCTTGCTTTCCAGCACGCAGCAATACCTGCAAATCCGGAACGCCACTCGCGACAGTGCGTTGCCGCGCAGGAGTTGGGATTCGAACTGAAAAAAGGAGGTATGCATGCGCAAAGCATTATTCGCATTACCGATCATCGCCGCAGCCGGGCTTGCGGCTCCTGCGATGGCGCAGCCCTATAACAACGGCTATTGGAACGGGCCGCATGGCTATCCGCCGGCTGCCGGCGTTGTCGCCGGCGCAGCGGTTGGCACGACCGTGGCGCTCGGCGCCTATAACGGCTGGTGGGCGGGCGCAGCGCTGCCGGCGACTGCCGCGGGTGCCGCGGCGACGGGCGGCATCGCTGCGGTTGGCGCGCTGGCGACGGTCGATGCGGTGTTCAATCCGTGCGCCGGCTTCCACGCGCTGTTCGACGAGAGTCACGGCGAATGCGTGAACGGGCAATATGTCGGACCGCGCGCCGAGCGCGTGAACTACGGTCCGGCGCCGGCCCCGGAGGTGCGCTACCGGCATGTCCGGCGGCATCACCGCCACGATCGCTGATTTGATGATGTGACGAAAGCGGCAAGGCCGGAGGTTTCCTCCGGCCTTGTCTTTATGCGGCACTCTGCGTGAGTTGCCGCGACATGGGGAAGAGGCAGGTGACGACGGTGCCTTGCCCCGGCTTCGATTCGATCGTCACGCTGCCGCCATGCAGTTCGACGAACGAGCGCACGAGCGTCAGGCCGAGGCCGGGGCCGCGGTGCTGCGAGCCGTTCGGATCGGTCTCGAACCAGTCGAACACCTTGTCCTGCTGCTCCGTCGGAATCCCCGGACCCTGATCGATCACGGTGAAGGCGACTGCCTCCGGCCGCCGCTCGGCCGACAGCGTCACCGCTCCGCCGGCCGGCGAGAAGCCCACCGCATTCGACAACAGATTGAACAGCACCTGCCGCAGCCGCCGGTCGTCGGCGACGAAGCTGCCGATGTTCGCCGCGGCACTAATGTCGAGGTGGATGTCGTTCTTGACCAGACGATCCTGCACACCTTCCGCTGCCGCTTCCATGCAGGCGCGGATGTCGACCTCACCGAGATTGAGCGTCATGGCGCCGGCGTCGATGGTGGCCAGATCGAGGATGTTGTTGATGATCGCCAGCAAAGCGTTGGTCGAAGTGGTGATGTAGCCGAGATATTCGCGCTGCTTGCCGTTGAGCGCGCCGAAAGCGGGATCGCCGAGCAGGTTGGCGAAGCCGATAATGTTGGTCAGCGGCGAGCGCAGCTCGTAGGAGACGTGATGGACGAAGTCGATCTTGATCGCGTCCGCCGCCTCCAGCGCTTCGTTCTTCTCGCGGAGCACGCGCTCCACGTTCACCGAATCGGTGACGTCCTGGAACGTCACGAGCGTCGCCCCATCGGGCAGCGGCATCGTAGTCATGTCGATCATCGTGCCGTCGCGGCGCTCGATGCGCGCGACAATCGGCTCGCGGCTGTCGATCGCAGTGACTGCGCCGCGCAGGTCGCGCCAGACCGCATTGTCGTCGTGCAGCGCCTGGCACCAGGCAGCCACGGACTCGACATGCGGATGTTGGTCGAGCGCTTCGGATGACAACTTCCACATGCGTTGGAAAGCGGGATTGTGCAGGCGCACGCGGCCGTCCGGACCGAACACTGCAACCGCCTCGGCGAGGTTGTCGAGCGTCTCGCTCTGTACCTTGATCAGCGCGTCGTAGCGGCGGTGCAGGTCGAGGCGCTCGGTGACGTCGTCGTAGAGATAGGTGACGCCGCCCTCGGGGTTCGGCGTGGTGACGACGCGCAAGGTGCGTCCGTCGGGCAGGTGCCACATGTGCTCCTGCGGCTCCATCGCGCGATAGGCCTCGTAGAGCTCCTGCTTCCATTGCCGGAAGTCCTGCTGCTCGGGAAGCTTGTGGTCGGCGCGCAGCCGGTCGAGCACCGTGGCGTCGGTTGGCGCTTGGTCGAGCAGGGTGGGATCGAGATCGAACAGGGAGCGGAAGCCGTTGTTGTAGAACGCGAGCTTGCGGTCGACGTTGAAGATCGCGACGCCGGTCGCGAGCTGGTCGAGCACGCGGCGATGCGCCTCGATCATGCGGCCGAGCTCGGCGCGCATGATGTCGGCTTCGGTCCGGTCAATTGCTATGCCGGCGCTGCCGCCGCCGTTCGGCACGTCGACGATGTCGAACATGCGCCGCTCGCCGCGCACGATCGCCGGCAGGCGGCCGGCATAGGCCTCCGTCGCCGTGCGTGCGCGCTCGACCTCGACGCGGCCGCCGCGGTCGAGAAGCTCGACCTCGCGCGCCACCGCGTCGCCGGCGTCGGCGGCTTCGACCGCGCTCGCGTAGGCGGCGTTGACGAAAATCAGGCGGCCGTCGCGGTCGCGCGCCCACACCGGCGCCGGCAGCGTGTCGATCAGCCCGCGCATCAGCGCCAGGTCGCTCTTGAGCCGCTCGCCGCTGCTCTTGAGGTCCATCATTTCGCGTTGAATGCCGCTGACGTCTCTGAGACGGACGATGGCGCTGCCGCCCATGGCACCGCCTTCGGCTTCGACCGGATTGCCGGCGCGCGTGTTGAGATTCATCGTGAAGCCACGGCCGTCGGCGCGTAGCGTTTCGACCGCATGCTCCATCTGCTGCGCCTGCGCCGCATCGAGCCAGGCGCCGAAAGCGAGCACACGCTGTTGCGCCCCGCCGGGCACGATCAGGTTGGTGTCGCCGAGAATCTCCGGCACGTCGGCACCCGCCGCCCATGCGATGAGCACCTGCGGCTCCGCCATCAGCAGCACCTTCAGCCGGTCGCGCTCGGCGCGCAGCGCGCCGACGTCCTCGCGCGTGAGCGTCGCGGCATTGCCGGCGGCGCGGCGCGTGCGCAGGAGCACGATCACCGCGAGCACGCTGAAGATCAAAAGGCCGAACGTCAGCGTCAGTGTGGCGATCTGTTGGTGGCCTCCGGCGGCAAAGTCGGCGGTGAACGCGTCGAGCGCGCGCGCCGGTGCTGCATGCGCCGGCCGAACGATCGTGCTCTCTGCGACAGTGAAGAAGGCAGCGAGAAATCCGCCCCGCCACGGACGAGAACGCAGCCTGCCGTTCGCCGTCCGGATCGTGTCCGGCATTCTCCATGGCCCCGATTTGCGAGCGATGTCCGCCGCATCGCCGCACGAATCAGTGGACTGTAGCCGCTTCGGGAATCCGGCCGTAAGAGTCCAGATCGTGAACGTTTGCGAAGGGTAGTGCGACTGTCCTGAAAGACCGTTCCAGCGGTCAATAAGCTACGGCTTTCAGGTGCTGAAGGGTCGCGTTGAAAGAACGAACTTTCGTCGGCGGCCGTCAGTCGATCGAGGGCGGCCGGCTCCACGGATCAAATAAGACAATCATTATGAGCCCGAAAGAGCGCGGCGGCGTATTGGTGACGGAAGTCTGCATTTCGGGCCCACCAAACCGAGATGATATTTCCTTCGCCAGTTTCGGTTCCTTCGCGAACCGCTGGTCGTAGGAAGTCCACCACGGTGACACCAATAAGGTCCTCGGCCGGGTTGTATCGCCAGACAACTCCATGACTGTCCTCGACGCCTCGCGCCGCGAATGTTTGGCGCGCGCTGATGTACAGGACATCTGAATCCCGATCGTAGGTCATAAAGATCTGCTCCCGAATCGGTATTCGGTTATGGCTGCGCGATTTGATCATTCGTCGCTTTTGACCCATGATCCAACGATGCTGACGGCCCGCCTTCTCCTTGCAGCGCTGATTGCGCTCGCCACCGCTTTGCTGCCGATCGGCTGTAACGCGGCTCAGCCTTCGGACCCGGTCGCCTCGGTCGCGATGCACGCGGGTAAGAGCATGCCCTGCTGTCCGCCGGAGCACACTAAGTCGGCGCCGGTCTTTTGTGCGTTACAATGCGGCAGCGTCATCGTCGCGGGCGCGCCGATAGTTGCGTGGCAGCCCTTCCATGCGGTCAAGGCGGTAGTTACCGCGCGCCGCGACGAGCCCCTCGTCGGTCAGATCATCCAGCCGCCGATGCACCCGCCGCGCGCCTGACGCTCCCGTTCCTGAGTAGTCAACCGGTCGGCCCCTTAGCGGAGCGCGACCGCGCGCCATGACCATCGGAGATCGATCATGACTGCAATTCGAGCGGTGGCTGCAATGCTTTTTGCCGGTCTCGCCAGCGCCTCACAGGTACATGCCGCTGACGGCAATGCTAGCCGGGGAGAGCGCGTCTTCGGCGCTTGCAGCGCCTGCCATTCATTGGAACCTGACCGCAACATGACGGGACCGAGCCTCGCGAATCTGTGGGGGCGCAAAGCCGGCAGCCTGGCGAGTTTCAGCCGCTATTCGATCGCCCTGAAGGCGTCGGGCGTCGTATGGAATGATGACGCTTTGCTGGCGTGGATCGCCGATCCGCAGCGCCTCGTACCCGGCAACCAGATGCCTTTCGAGGGCATTAAGGACGCGCAGCAGCGCGCCGACCTGCTGGCGTTCCTGAAACAGGCGACGAAGCCCGGCGCGCCGCCGCCCGCACGCGCGCAAGGCGGCATGATGGGAGGCGGACAGGCGCCGAACCTGAAAAACCTCAAACCAGCGGAGCTCGTGCGCACACTCACCTATTGCAAGGACAGCTACACGATCACCACCGCTGACGGCCAGATACACAAGTTCTGGGAGCGAAATCTTCGGCTGAAAACCGATTCGAGCGACGACGGTCCCGCGAAGAACGTGCCGGCCTTGATCGGGGCCGGCATGATGGGGGATCGCGCCGATGTGATTTTCGCCGATCCTGCCGAAATCAGCGCAACGATTTCGCCGAAGTGCTGAAAGAGGAACTCTCATGATACCAGGGCTAAAAACGATTCTCGCCGTCACTGTCTGCGTGGCCAGCACAGCTGCCATCGCTGGAGAATACAAGGCGGGCACCGTCGAAATCGTCGCCCCATGGTCGCGCGCCACTCCGAAAGGCGCCTCGACCGCCGTCGGCTACATGACGATAAAGAATGACGGCGCCACGTCCGATCGCCTCGTTGGAGGGTCAATAGCTGTCGCAGACAGCTTCCAGC
>DATCFB010000291.1:0-2253 GCA_036509755.1 Pseudolabrys sp.
TGTGCTGGCGCAGCATATTCTGGGCCGCGCCTGCGGCGAGCCGTTTCACGCCGACGACGCCTACGCCGAAGTGCGCGCCGCGGCGCCCTATGCGGGGCTCACGCGCGCCGACTTCGACGCCGCGCTCGATTTCGTCGCCACAGGCGGCTATGCGCTGAAGGCTTACGAGCGCTTTGCCAAGATCAGGCAAGGTAAAGACGGCAAGTCGCGCATCACGCATCCGCGCGTGGCGCAACGCTACCGCATGAATGTCGGCACCATCGTCGAAGCCGACATGATCAAAGTGCGGCTGGTGCGTTCGCGCAAGTCGGGTGCGATGATTCCGCGCGGCGGACGGCTGCTCGGCGAGGTCGAGGAATATTTCATCGAGACGCTGACGCCGGGCGATACCTTTGTTTTTGCCGGCGAAGTCCTGAAATACGAAACGCTGGTCGAGGACGCCGTCTACGTCTCGCGCTCGAACGCCACCGATCCGAAGGTGCCGGCCTATGAGGGCGGCAAGTTTCCGCTGTCGACCTATCTCGCCGCGCGTGTGCGCGCGCTGCTCGCAGAGCCCGACGCGTGGCGCGGTCTGCCAGACCAGGTGCGCGAATGGCTGGAGGTCCAGGAATGGCGCTCGCTGCTGCCAGGCCCGCGCGATCTGCTGGTCGAGACTTTCCCACGCGGCGGCAAGTTCTATCTCGTCTGCTACCCCTTCGAGGGCCGCCTCGCACATCAGACGCTCGGCATGTTGCTGACGCGGCGGCTCGAGCGGGCGCGCATGAAACCGTTGGGCTTCGTCGCCAACGAATATGCACTGGCGGTCTGGGGCCTCGGCGATCTCGCATTGCGGATCCAGCGTGGCGACCTCTCGCTTGCGCAATTGTTCGACGAGGACATGCTCGGCGATGACCTTGAGGAGTGGCTCGCGGAATCGGCGCTTATGAAGCGCACGTTCCGCACTTGCGCCATCATCGCAGGCCTGATCGAGCGGCGCTTTCCCGGCGAAGAGAAGTCGCGCCGGCAACTCACCATCTCAACCGACCTCGTCTACGACGTGCTGCGCAAGCATCAATCCGATCACCTGCTGTTGCGCGCCGCGCGCGCCGACGCCGCCTCGGGCCTCTTGGACATCAAGCGGCTTGGCGAGATGCTCTCGCGAATCAAGGGCCGAATCGTGCACAAGGCCCTCGACCGTGTCTCGCCGCTTTCCGTGCCGGCACTGCTGGAGATCGGCCGCGAGACAGTCTATGGCGAAGCGTCCGACGCGCTTCTCGCCGAAGCCGCCGACGAGCTGATCAAAGAGGCAATGCAGTGACGTTTTCTCCCGCTCATTCCCGTGAAAGCGGAAACCCAGCGCAGACCGGTTTTCGGCTTGCGCTGGGCCGAGCGGATCACATTGTCGCCGTCGCCGGAACTTCGCTGATCGCTGACCCGGCCGGCGTGCTTTATTGGCCTGAGCACGGCCTGCTCGCGGCCGCCGATCTGCATCTGGAGAAGGGCTCGAGCTTCGCCGCGCGCGGCCAATTGCTGCCGCCTTACGATACCGCTGTGACGCTGGCGAAACTGACGCAACTCGTCATGCGCTACGCGCCGCGCGTGGTTGTCGCGTTGGGCGATAATTTCCACGATCGCGGCGGTCCGATGCGCATGATGAGCGGGGATCGCGCTGCGCTCGCGGCGTTGCAACGCGGCCGCGACTGGATCTGGATCACCGGCAACCACGATCCGGAACCGGCCGAGGGCGTCGGCGGCGCGTTCCATGAGCGGTTCACAGTTGACGCACTCATTTTCCGCCATCTGCCAGGCAGCGGCGCCGGCGAGGTCTGCGGTCACCTGCATCCGTCGGCGCGCATCGCGCATCGTGGCCGCTCGGTTCGCCGCCGCTGCTTCGCGGGCGACGACAGCCGTTTGGTGATGCCGGCCTTCGGCGCCTTCACCGGCGGCCTCAACATCCGCCATGCCGCCTTCGCCGACTTGTTCGGCACGCTCAAATTCACCGCGCACATGCTCGGCGCCGACCGGCTCTATGCCTTCGCTGCGAAGCGGTGTTTGCCGGACTGATCAGGCCGCTTGGCGGAACCGAATGTGTGGCAAGCGGTCCCGCCCGCGTTTGAATAACCGGAGGATCACCATGCCCGCACCGCGTTTCACCCTGATCGGCGGCCCGACCGTCCTGATCGAGGTCGCCGGCTTGCGTCTCCTCACCGATCCGACCTTCGATGGCCCGGGCGATTACAAGTTGCCGCACGTGACCCTCACGAAGACCGGCAC
>DATCFB010000292.1:0-4035 GCA_036509755.1 Pseudolabrys sp.
CCTGGTGCCGTCGCGGCTGCATCCGGGCAAGTTCTACGCGCTCCCGCAGGCGCCGCAGCAGTTCAAGCAGCTCATCATGATCGCGGGCTTCGACCGCTACTTCCAGATCGCGCCGTGCTTCCGCGACGAGGATGCGCGCGCCGACCGATCGCCAGGCGAGTTCTATCAACTCGATCTGGAAATGAGCTTCGTTACACAGCAGGACGTGTTCGACGCGGTCGAGCCGGTGATTCGCGGCGTGTTCGAGGAGTTCGCGAACGGAAAGAGCGTGACGCCGAAATTTCCGCTCGTTCCTTATGCCGAGGCGATGGCGAAATACGGCACCGACAAGCCGGACCTGCGCAATCCGATTGTGATGCAGGACGTGAGCGAGGCCTTCCGCGGATCCGGCTTCAAGATTTTCGCCAATATTCTCGCCAACGATTCCAAGGCGCAAGTGTGGGCGATCCCGGCGCCGAAGGGCGGCAACCGCGCCTTTTGCGACCGGATGAATTCATGGGCGCAAGGCGAAGGCCAGCCCGGCCTCGGTTACATCTTCTGGCGCGAGGGCGAAGAGGGCGGGGCGGGTCCCTTGGCCAAGAACATCGGGCCGAAGCGCACCAAGCAGATCGCCGATCATCTCGGTCTCGGCATTGGCGACGCCGTGTTTTTCGCCGCCGGCCTGCCAAAGAATTTCGTCAAGTTCGCGGGGCTCGCGCGCACCAAGGTCGGCGAGGAGCTCGGGCTCATCGCCAAGGACAAATTCGAGCTCTGCTGGATCGTCGACTTCCCGATGTATGAGTGGAACGAGGAGGATAAGAAAATCGACTTTTCCCACAACCCGTTCTCCATGCCGAATTTAGGCGTCGAAGAGTTCCTCGCGCTCGATCCGGACGATCACGAGAAGCTCCTGTCGATCAAGGCGATCCAGTACGACATCGTCTGCAACGGCACGGAATTGTCGTCGGGCGCCATCCGAAATCATCGCCCCGAGGTGATGAAGAAGGCCTTCGCGATCGCCGGCTACGGCGAGGATGTGCTGGAGAGCAAATTCGGCGGCATGCTGCGCGCGCTGACCTACGGCGCGCCGCCGCACGGCGGCATCGCGCCCGGCATCGACCGCATCGTCATGCTGCTCGCTGGCGAAGAGAACCTGCGCGAGGTCGTGCTGTTCCCGATGAACCAGCGCGCCGAGGATCTCCTGATGGGCGCGCCGTCCGAGGTGACGCTGAAGCAGCTGCGCGAACTCAACATCCGGCTCGACCTGCCGAAGAAGTGACCGGCCTCGGAAATTGCGGTGCCCGCCGACTCCCGGCGCCGGCCGCATTACTGCGATTTCTGCGCGATAACCTTGCGTTAATGGCCGTTAACTCTATAGGAACCGGTCGCGCCTAATCTTCGGTCCGTCCAACCGGGCCCGCTGAGATGTTTTATTCGCTAAGCCTTAGGCGCACATCCATTCTGGCCATCGCCACGGCCGTTTTGACCTTTGTGGGCGCTTTTGTCGTGATCGATGGCTTTGGCCATCAGGCGATGGAATCGTTCCTGTCGGCCGGCGGAGGACTCGTCCTCGACATCGCGACGGCCCTGGTCGCGTCGCTCACGGCGACCGTCATCCTTGGGGTCGTCATGGCGATCCACCAGGCGCGCGCGCTCGGGCAATACCGGACCGCGGTCGACAGCATGCCGCAGGGACTGTGCATGTTCGATGCGGGCGAACGGCTGGTCGTATGCAATTCCAAATATTACGAGATGTACAACCTCGCTTCCGACGACGTCAGGACGGGCGCGACATTGTCACAGGTGCTGGAAAAAAGAGTGGCCAAGGGAACCTTCGCCCGCGATCCGCAGGAGTATCGCCGGCAGTTCCTCGCCTCGGTGCACGAGGGCCGCACCATCACGCATGAAGTCAAATCGAGCGGCGGCCGCATCCTGCTTGTGACCAACCATCCGATGGGCGACGGTGGCTGGATCGGCATGCACGAGGACATCACACAGCGGCGCGAGGTCGAGCAGGAACGTCTCGCTTTGCAGGACAAGGAGCAGCGGCGGGCGCGTCTCGAGACCGCGATCGTCGATTTCCGCGCTCGCTCCGAGCGGTTTCTCCAAACCGTCATCGTCAGCGCCGAGCAGATGAATGCAACCGCCGCCAGTCTCTCCGACGCATCCGGTCATACCTCGCAACGCACCGAGAGCGCAGTGCATACTTCGAATGAGGCCGCTCGCAACGTCGCCAGTGCCTCGATGGCGGCCGGCGACCTCAACGATGCCATCGCGGCGATTACGACGCGCGTCTCCGAGAGCGCCGAAGTCGTGCGCTTCACGGTGACCGAGGCGCAATCGGCGCACAAGGACATCGAGCTTCTGGCGAAGGCAGCGCAGCAGATCGGCGATATCGTCAAGCTCATCCGTGCCATCGCCAGCCAGACGAATCTTCTCGCCTTGAACGCGACCATCGAGGCAGCGCGTGCGGGCGAGGCGGGGCGCGGCTTTGCCGTCGTCGCCGCGGAGGTGAAGTCGCTTGCGGTGCAGACGTCCAAGGCGACGGAAGACATCGCCGCGCAGGTCGCCGGTGTGCAATCGTTCACCGGAACCGCGGTGCAGTCGATCGGCCGGATCAAGGACCGCATGGGCCATATCGACGCCAATACTCTGGCGATCGCCGACTCTGTTCAGCAGCAGAGCGTGGCGGCGTCGGAGATTTCCGCCAATGCTTCCGGCGCGGCCGAAGGCGCGGAGCTTGTCGTCTCCGTTCTGACCGAAGCCGCCACAGCGGCGTCCAAGACCCGCGAATGGTCGGCGATGGTGCTGTCCGCTTCAGAGGCGGTCACCGAGGCAGCATCCAATCTGCGCAACGAAGTCGAGGGCTTCCTCGCGACCGTGGCGGCGTAACGCCGCCAAGCTGAGCGGCGGCATTTGAGCCGGCCGCGACCTGCATGCCGGCAAGCCGATACGGGCAGGCTGGCGTCCGGCATCTTGTCAAGCGGGTCCGGAGAGCATAGGACTATTACCGACATCAAGAGTTGGGCCTTGCCCGACGCCAACCTGCTTCCCGAGCAAGGTGGCGCTCCCAGAAGGGAGGATGTGGCCGAACCGGCAACGAAACGGGTCAGTCACTGTCGGTCATGCTCGCGAATGTGAGGGCCGATACGTCTATGCCGATCAAGATACCGAACAATCTGCCCGCGCGCCCCGTGCTCGAAGCGGAAGGCGTAATGGTGATGCTTGAGAAGGACGCCGCCCGGCAGGACATTCGGCCGATGCGCATCGGCCTGCTCAACCTGATGCCGAACAAGGTCAAGACCGAGACGCAGTTCGCACGCCTGCTCGGCGCCTCGCCGCTTCAGGTCGAATTGACCCTGGTCAAGATCACCAATCACGTGCCGCGCAACACGCCGACCGATCATATCGGCTCGTTCTACCGCGACTGGGAAGACGTGCGGGACGAGAAGTTCGACGGCTTCATCGTGACTGGCGCGCCGGTCGAGACGCTGCCGTTCGAAGAGGTGACCTACTGGGACGAACTGCGCCGCATCTTCGATTGGACGCAGACCAACGTGCACGGCACGATGAACATCTGCTGGGGCGCACAGGCGGCCGTGCATCATTTCCACGGCGTGAGCAAATATGCGCTGGCGCAGAAGATGTTCGGCGTCTACCGCCACCGTATCCTGGCGCCGGCCTCGCCATATCTGCGCGGCTTCTCGGACGACTTCTCGATTCCGGTGTCGCGCTGGACCGAGGTGCGCCGTGCGGACATTCCGCCGGGCGGCGGCTTGACCGTGCTGATGGATTCGGATGAGGCGGGGCTCTGCCTGCTCGACGATCCGCGGCACCGCGCGCTGCACATGTTCAACCACATCGAGTACGATTCAGGTTCGCTCGCGGACGAGTACTTCCGCGATCGCACCGCCGACGTGCCGGTCTCGGTGCCGAGGAACTATTTCCCCGAGGACGACCCGCGCCAGCCGCCGCTCAATCGGTGGCGCAGTCACGCGCATCTCTTGTTCGGCAACTGGATCAACGAGATCTACCAGACGACGCCGTTCGACATCC